>JBJXFD010000449.1:0-25449 GCA_046153985.1 Saprospiraceae bacterium | reverse complement strand
ATGGTGTCATGAAACTGTGCCATGAGTAAATTCGGTAAAATACTTATAAGGAAACCCAGAATGATTTTCATAGCCACTTTTTTTGTTTTATGTGCCGATGAATTTACCTCCCACAGCAGGATGAGGCCAAGCGCCAAAAGCCAATGGATCGTTGCGTTTTGCATGCTGGAATAGACTTGGTTGCGAGCAGGGTATTTCCAAAAGCAACAACATCAATTCACCGCATCTACCCGCACATAATTTACAACTGCATCAGGCACTGGTTTATTATCTGCGCCGGGCTTGTATAATTGGTGCTTCCCATACAGGAACTCCCCATCAAATTGGATATTCAGCCCTTCTTTTTTCAATGCATCGGGCAATCCAATGGGATATAAGGTCATCGTTTTTTCAAAAAGAGTGGTTTCGATGAGCCAATCACTGCTCCCGGGAGCGGAAGTGTGGCGGATAACCTTGCCCTTCTGGCCGGTTAGTAAATCGCCTATATTAGCGGTTTTGGTGTAATCCCATAAGGAAGCGTTTCCGACAAGTTTCCATGCCCCTTTGACTTTAGTCATAATACGGGATTCAAAATTCATAAACTCCCGTCCCCTGTCCCTCCGAATCGTCTGGTCGAAGGTAACCCATGCCCAGTCAGGGCCACACAGCTGGATTTGGTAATTCGATCCTTCGAATTTATCGGTACGGATCTTGTTATCAGCACGAAAGCCCTTTATATTTTCTTTGAAAATATTGTCCCAACCATAGTTGCCATCCCAGGTGCCGTCCCGGTTGTTCCAGACTTGACTGCTATTGGGCAGTTGGGCATAACAATTAAGCCATGCAATCGTATCGCGCTGAATCCAGGCATTTGTTTCGGCTTCGATACATGCGATAATGCCTTTTTCTTCTTGCCTTGGATCGGGATCGGAGGCTTTTTGTTGGCAAGAAACGCTAAGGGTAATAATGACTAAGCAAAAGAGGAAGTTTTTCATTGTTTGATCGTTTTGGAAAAAAAAGAGATCATTATTGTTCTTAAACACGCATTGTGGTCATATCAGGATTCAATTTATAACCAGCAAGTTAAATCTTGTTTTCTATCCTGCAAAATATTAGGTATGGGAAAATTGGCACGCATCATGCAGCTCAAAAGACAGTACAGTTCTAAAATTTACACGGAGTTCCACAGAGTAAACACGGAGTTTCGCTGAGTTAGGCATCCAGCCCGGCGGTTAAAATCGAATCCTTATCCTACTTTTGTGAAATCTAAACCTTAACTTATGACACATTTCAGATACCTGCTCTTTGCTCTTCTGCTCTTAGTGACCGTTAGTTGCGGCCCACGCGTTGTACCACCTGCTATTGGGCCAACTGAAGCCCCGGATGAGATGGAGACAGCGGCGGCGGATGTCCTTAAAAATCCCTCGATTTTTCAGCTTATTGCCGCCGACAGTTTGGAAGGAGCGCTGGATGCCGGTCACTTGCCGGACGATGTACGCAGTTTGTTTAGTACCCAATTAAATGAAACCAACAGCCAATTCAATCTTGGGACGATTAGTTTTGAAACATGGTCTATCACCAGAAACAAGATTGGACTATCACTGCTCGAAGCTGAGCCAAACCTGACTTTATCCCCGGGACATCAACCTATTGATAAAAACAAAATTAATACTTGGCTGGATGCCGGTCAGGCAGACCTGGCACTGGACTATTTACAAAACGCCGGTTCAAAAATCGCATTTTTGCTCAAGGGGCGACTGACCCGTGTAAATCAAGCCTACCGTCGCGGGATCATCCCTGAAGAAGAGGCGAATCGGGAAAAATCGAGAATTAAATACGCCATTATAACGCTGGCAGAGTAATCAGCGTTGCCGAATCCCCGCTCGCCTAAAGCTCCGTTACTTTCCAACCGCTTCATATTAAAAACGGCGCTGCTTATTGCGACCTCTTGGGTCGCATTCGGGTTAAGGCTGCGGGTTCAGCCCGCCGTCAATAATCCATGACTTTTTGTTCTCAGCGACCTCTTTTCTGCCTATCTTTCAGGGCTAAAAACCGATGAATATCCGTTACAAAATACTTGATCAACACGGGCTTAACTTCGAATACGCACTGTTGTTGAGTGGATTGGATGGTATTGGAATGATATTGGTTTTGTGCCGACAGCCGGGATTTGATTTGGTGTTTTTTGTAGCCGGGCTGGAGCCCGCAGCTTTGATCCGTTTACTACCAAAGGTAGTAACGAGCGCGCGATTTTGACAGTGTGGGAGGTTGGTCGCGAGCGGGGGTCATCTTTTTCTCTGTCAAGTGAGATTTCAACAAACATCAGCTTGGAAAGTCCCTCCAAAACGAATTGGTAGTTTTCCTCTGTAATTCGCCCCTTGTAATAATTGAAGTTGTCAACGAGTTTTGAAAAATCTGGAAAATCTTCATTGTCATCACTCCTTAAAAGGTATTTAAGTGCCTTATCATTATTTTCAGTGGGTCTAAGTTTCAGTTTCTCTTCTTCAGGGGCAAATTTGTTTATCAGATAGGTTTCACTTATTTCGTTTACAAGCCCTTCATCTTTTAATTCTTTGGCAAGTCTGTGAAGCACCAAATAAATGAGTGTTAATGTTGTCAATCTCTGTTGTCCGTCAATTACAGTCAGTTCTTTGATTCTTGACGCTGTATAAACGTCATCGTGAACATAAACTATGCTACCGATAAAGTGAGCATTCATTTTCTTATTTGTCCCAACTTCAAGAATATCGTCAAGTAGCTGTTTACATTGTCCTGTCGACCAATCATAATTTCTTTGGTAAACTGGAATTACAAACTGAGTTTTATTTGATGACAAAAAGTCTTCTACTTTCGTTTCGTTTGCTTTCATATTATACTCTTTCTGCTTTTTTTATTTCTTGTGGCGAGATTTAACAACATATTTTCGTGACGTTCAGCTATTAAAATCCGAAGATTGCACCTCAACACCCACCAGCCCCCTTACAACGCCAATAGCCAACACACAATAATCCCCTCCGTCCAGCAACTACCAAAAAGCAAATGCATCGCCTAAGCATCCTCTCCATTGGTCAAATCAGGATTCGTTTACAACCAGCAAGTTAAACCTTGTTTTCTATCCTGCAAAATATTAGCTATCGAAAAATTGGCACGCATCATGCAGCTCAAGCCGTCAAATCTTCAATTTGGCTTTTGACGCTTGCACAGCCGGGTTGGCTTTGGGCAGTATAGGCGAGCATACATTGATGGGTTTTTATCTATTTTGTTGACTTTCACTATGCCGATGTTTAGGAAAAATGGGCATAGATATATTGGCGGGCATTTATTCTATTGGTTTTCAATAATTTGCCGAACAGTTTCAGCCGGAATGTCCAAAAGGTCGGCTATCTCTGTTGGTGTTTTCCCTTTTGAGTTAAGTTTCAGAATAGTATTTATTTCATTTTCGTCTTTTCCGTCTTGTTTTGCTTTATCTAATCTTGCCCGTTCATCTTCTTCTCGCATAAAAGCATATTCATAGGCATCCAACTCCTCCTGCGTCCAAGTTTGGACGTTTGCATCCTCGTATGCGGATTTCAAACCTTCATCATTTATATTTTCAGGCACGACTTCGAGGTTTTCAGCATTTTTGATGAAATAAACCCACTTTTCAGTCAGGGTTTTGAGTTCATGAAGTTCCAATTTGAATTTTGGCAACTCAATGAAATTAAACTCCATATCCTTTATGGTCTGTTCTCCCGTCTCGATGTCTCGAACTTGACTGCGGCTTAAATATTTTTTATTTTCAGTATGCTTGAAGTCAAGTATCCCAATAAAAATCACGGGGCGCAGTTTTCGATAAAAATCTGCCCGCTTGATTTGGTCGGAGTAACTTTTTGAGGAATAAAATAGCACCCGCTTCTCGAAGCCGTCAAGATCCCCGACTTGCATCTCAACGATGTAGGTTCGACCAGCTTGGTCGGTTGCCTTCACGTCAATGATGGTGACTTTTCCACCTTTAAGCTTGGGAAGTTGATACGGGTTAAGAATTGTTACCTGTGCAATGCGCTGGTCACCGTGAAAGTCAAGCACGGCGTTTAGAAAAGAAATGAGTGTTTCTTTTCGGTTTTCATTGCCGAAAATCTTGCGGAATGCAATATCATTTTTTACATCAACAAATTTCATCACCCAAATTTTAATACAAAAATAGTCAAAAGCCCTGAATTTGGTGGTTATTTCTTGTCTCTGTTTCGCATCACCTCCCCAGCCCTTACCCCCTTCCTATACCGCTCCCCAAAACCACTATTCCCCGGCTCATACGCCTTCGCTGTCTTAGCCGACATCCCGCGTCTGGGAAGCAACTGCTCGGCGCCAAGTGCCCAGATCATGCCGTTGAGCACCAATTTGCGCATGGAAGGGTCGCGAAAATCGTAGGGGTGGCCAAGGGTGGTAAAAAAGACCCGGGCGGTTTTTCCGCTTGTGCCGGTGTAGGTTTTGGTCCAGGCGACCGGGTTGGTGAGCGGATATTTGTCTAAGTTGCCGTCCTGGGCGTGTTGCGATTTCAGGGCGTGGCCGGTGAGTAGGGGCGTGCAGTCGCCCTGGAGCTGCCATGCGCCGCCGTCTACGTGGTAGAGCCAGGAGTAGGCCTGGAAGGGCGTTACGCCGCGCAGGATGGGGTGCGTGGCTTGCTCCGCGTTCAGCGTGACGTCGGTGAGCGGTTTTTTGCCGTCGTCAAAATGGCCGTGGTGGGTGATCCATTGCTGCCCGAACACCTTGGCCGGCCAGGCATTGTTCAGGTGTTGCCGGGCAGGATCATCCTTGTACAGGAAGGTATGGGTGCTGGTGCGCAAGCCCACGATGGGCCGGCCCGATTCCACATAATCGGTGATGTATTTCAACTGCTCGGGCGGGATGGCCCTGAACCGCGCGAAGATCACCACCAGGTCGGCTTGCTGCAATTGCTCCAGCCCTTGGATGGACTGCGCGTTGTTCGGGTTGATGAAGCCCAGCGAATCTACGGAGAAACAAAACGACACCCGGGCGCCGGTTTCCCGCTTCAGGATGCGCGCGAGCATCGGCAGGGACTCCTCCGACCGGTATTCTTCTTCTGCCGAGATAAACACGACGTGCTTTGCCTGAAAATTGAGCTTCGGGCTGCACGCGGTGGCCAGACACAGGATGAGGAAGGCCATTCCGGTCATGGCGTGGGTACTGAATTTATTTTTCATGCGGATGTAGTTTGAGTAAGGCTTCGGCGGTGTAAAAATCCTTTTTTTCGCGTTCCAGGGCCCGCACGCGCTGCACGTCTTTTGGGCTGATGAAGCCCGACTGGTTGCCGAAACTATTGCGGACATACGACAACACGGCGGCAATTTCTTCGTCCTTGAGCATGTTTTCGTAAGGCGTCATGGGCACCTGCCCCGGGTATTGAACGCCTTTCACCTTTATCGGGCCAACCAACCCTTTGAGGGTCAGTTTGATGAGGCGATCGGGGCTTTGGTTCACCCATTCGGAGGCGGCCAACGGCGGGAAGCCCGACGATTGCAACCCAAATCCATTGGGCTGGTGGCAGGTGCTGCAAAACCCTTCGCGCGCATAAATGGCTTTGCCCTGAGCGTAAAGGGCTTTTTCGGTTTCCGAAAACTTGGGGTTGTCGCTGACGGCGTCATTTTCAGCGGGTTTGTAAGTGCCCGTCAGGTATGCTCTTGCGCGTTTGTACGTCTCGTCCATCCAGCGATCCAGCGGATTTTTCCCGGCGATGTCTAAGATGCTCAGGCCTGCATCCGGTTCGAGCCAGCTTGCCGCGACAATGGCCTCTAAGCGCACCCGGCCATGCGGGTCGGCTGCCGCCTGCTGCATCAGGCGCAGGTGGTCTTTGAGGCGATGGGTGTTGTAGCGCAGCACGCGGACAGCCGCCGCGCGCACCCGAAAGTCGGGAGCCGTGAGCAACTGGCGCAACAGCGCAGCGTCCACCTGATTCAGCCCCCAGGTGACCCAAAGCGCTTCCAAACGGTGGTGTTCGTAGCGTGGGTCTGTTTTGTCCAATTGCGCAAGCCACTGGCCGAGTGCCGGAAGCACTTCGTTGGCCTTCCGGCCACGCAACTCCCGGCGTGTGCGGTAACGCGTGCGGTATTCGGGCAGTTTCAGGTTTTCGAGCAGCGTGGCGACCGGCGCTCCTGCGATCTGCGCCGGGACAACCAGTGGGCGTGCTGGATAGCTGACGCGATAAATGCGGCCATGCACATGGTCGCGCAGGGGGTCGCGGGCGTTGTGCTGCATGTGCCCGATGAGGATATTGTGCCAGTCTGCGATATAAAGCGAGCCATCGGGCGCAAACTCCATGTCTACCGGACGGAAGTTGGGGTCGCTGCTTTGGATCAAATCCTGGCGGTGCTTGCTGGCGTACCCCGTGCCTGAATCGGTCAGTTGGTGCTGCTTGGTGCCTAAAAACCCGATGACGTTATTGATTAAATAGTCGCCCTGCATCTCATCGGGAAAATGGCGGCTGTACACGTATTCAAGGCCCGATGTTGGCCTGACCATATGTTTTTCTTCGACCAGCGTCTCCGTCATCGGGGAGGCGACGCCGTACAGGGGCTTGATCGAGCCGGGCATCATCCAGCGCACATCGGGGCCGGAGGTTTCGGCAAAAATGTTTTGGCCCCATTCGTCAAAGGCAATGCCCCATGGGTTGGGGATGGGCAACTGTGCGGTGCGCTCCAGGTGCCGCCGGGCGGGGTTGTACCTGAAAAACCCGCCATTGGTGGCATTTACCGGGCCGTAGACGGTCTCGACGTTGGAGTGCAGAAACACGCCCTCTGCCATGTAAATCGCACCGGATGGGTCGGCGCAAAAAGCACTGATGGCGTGGTGGGTGTCGTGGTCGTCAAATCCGCTGAGGACCAGCTCTACCTGATCGGCTTTGTCGTCGCCGTTGGTGTCGGTATAAAGTTTGAGGTGCGGACTTTGGGTCATGTACACGCCTTCGGGCGCCAGTTCAAAGCCAATGGGCAGGTGCAAACCCGCTGCAAAAGTGGTCTGCTTATCCGCCTTACCATCCCCGTTGGTGTCTTCGAGGATGATGAGTTTGTCGTTGGGTTTGGCATCGCCGGGCTTGTAGTGCGGGTAGGAAGGCATGGTAGCGACCCAGAGGCGGCCTTTGTTGTCGAAGGCAATTTGCACCGGATTGGCTAAGTCCGGAAAATCCTGTTCCGAGGCGAACAGTTCGGCCTTGAAGCCGGGCGCTAAGGTCATGGAAGCAAGGGCGTCGGCGCCGTACAAATATTTGCCGGCGGCGGTTGTATAATTGGTCTCCACCGGGGGCAGCACCAGCGTTTTGCTGTCGGCCAGGGCCAAATCCCAGGTTTCGCCCTGCGCGGCTTTCCAGGTGGCCGTATCGCGGTTGGCGGTCATTTGGCGTATTTTCGTTAGCTCGGCGGGGTAATTTTCCGGCCCGAAAGGTTCGTACCTGCGCCCATACACATGCACGCCGTTGGGTATTTTGATGTCGTTGTGCCACATCCAGTTTTTTTCCTGCACAGCGGCCTCCACCAGCGGGCGGCGGGCGGGTTTGGCAATGGGCTGTTTGCCAAAAATCTGATCGGCTAACAACACGGCCAATTTGCGATAGCCTGCATCGTTGAGTTGCGCGCCATCAAGGGTGAGCGCTTCGCCTTTGTCAAACCACCGGGCCGTTTCCTCCAATACCCGGACGAACGGCGTGTTGGTTGCTTTGCACACGGCAGCCATCGCCGCGGTGTAAAGCTCCAGGTTTTCGTTGATCTGCCGGCCATCCGGGAGGTCGTGGGTGGCCGAAAGGTTTTGAAAAGCAGTTGGCGAGACCAGCACCAATTGTGGCGTGGAATGCCCGTTGTATTCCTGGGCTTGCGTATGTTGAATAAATGCGTACAGTTCGGCTTTGAAATTTTCAAGTCCTGCCTTGCCGGCAAACGATTCGTTGTAGCCGAAAAAAGCAAGTACGATATCGGCCTTGTGGTTGGTGAGCCATTCATCGGGGGAAGCGAAAAAACCTTCGCTTTCGGAAGGGTGCTGCTTGTCAGGGTGAAAAACCTGAGCCCCCGGGAATGCCCACGGATCCAATCGGCCCGGATGGGGTCTGAACCCGGGGGTATTGCCGGGGTCGCACATATTCCGGATGTACAATTGCGCATCGGGGTAGCGCATATACAACTCGCTTTCAAAATGCCCGTATTCGAACATGCGCGAGCAGAGGTTGTTGCCAATTAATGCGATGTGTGCATTGGGCGCCAGGGTGATTTCCGGGCGGGGGCCACAGCTCAACAGGAGCAGCAGCAGCGATGCGTAGGCGTATTTGTACATGCGGATAGAAGGTGTTTGATTTGGGGTTCAAGGTAGGGGTTATTTTTTTTTGGGAGGGGAAGATTTTGGGGGGGACAGGCATTGCTGACAATATGCTTCAGGTCATAACTTGCCTCGCCTAAAGCGGGAGACCTTCGCAAGCGACGCCGTATTCATATTTAGAGGTAGGATGGGAAGACTTTATGCCAGCGGGGCAGGCTTTGCAGTAAGAAAATTACCCGCAAAGTGCATAAAGGGAATCGCAAAGTGAAGCGACAAAAAATCGCAAACCCCTCGTTTCCAACTAGTAAATACCCGATCTCAAGTTAGTTTTATTAATTTCAATCTTGACGGTCAATGCAAAATTGGGCCATTTGTCTTCGCCCTTGAAACTGGTTTTCTGTAAAAAGTATGGTTATCTCGTTTGTAGCCGGATCATACCTTCCATCAAACTTTCCTCCATATTTAAAAAGCAAACTGCCATTAAATGACCCTTTAATCTCAATTATTCCGCCATTGGGAATACAACTGTTTAGAATGACATCTAAAATTGTACTTCTATATCCATTATCCGCATCACATTGAATTATATTATTAACTTTTTTTTCAACTATGTCTTTAGCAATAGGTAAACAACACACGCTACTGCCGCCTACTTCCATCAGTACATCTATGTCTAACAATTCATTAATCGGCTTACTGATCACCTCATCTTTAAAACACCGAACTGTATCTCGAAAATAAAGGTTTATGAAACTTATCCTGCCTACCAACTGTTGACTAAAAATAAATTTAAATTTCCCAAATTCGTCGGTTACAACGACAGGCTCTTGGAAACCAACTACATTAAGTTGACACGTCACTTTTATACCACCTAATAAATCTCTTGTTGCACGATTGAATACTCGGCCTAATACCTGTACTGAATTTTTTTTGTCAAGATACAAAGTAGATACCGTGTAACTTCTATCGAAAGTGTAGTCTTTCAAGTCATATCCGTAGGTCGGATGATACAGGTTAATACTGACTTTGTTTCCTAACGCACATGCCCGACAGTTCTTAAAGTTAATAATGAAATGACCGTTACTGGAGGTGGTAGTGGACCCAACATTAGGAATATCAATAGAAACCCTGGCGATAGGCATCCTTGTACTCCCATCAATAACAACTCCTTTTAGTTGGCCTGTCTGGGCACTGATATAGGCTGGGCACATTATTGATATAATAAAGATAACGAATTTAAGATTCATTTTTTATGTATTTTTGACAAATAAAAGGGTTTATCTGTTGAACCAGGAATATATATTAGTTCCATAATAGGCATATAGCCATCTTTTTCAAAACTCACTTGTAATGCATCGCTGGTATTATGCGATTGGGAAGCGGGAATGGCGTACTCAAAATACCCTCCTTCTTTTGATATTACTTTAGTCCCGTTTATATAAATAATGACTCCCTCCAAACCAAGATTGGTTTCTTCATCTAATATTCTTGCTCGTAATTGAAATTGGTTTTGGGAAGGATTGGGATCAGGGGGCTTAGGTTTAGGTATATGGGCGGTATCATTTTTAATAACTGTAAGATTTGAATCATCGGGAGTTTGCTGTGTACCCGTATCTGAATTTGAACAATTCTTGTATGTTAGTGTCGCTAAAACCAGAAAAAATATAGCAACAAATAAAAGTGGATATAAATGGGGAGGTTTGTTATATGACATAGCCGCATGGGGTATATGCTGAGCGTCCCAATATTCTGGAATTGTATCAATTATCTCGAACGTTGCCTGCCGAATTCTATCGTACTCAAGTTGATAATCCGCTTGCCCTAACAAGTTTTTTCTTTTGTTTTCACTCAGGGTTTTGAATCTGCTGATATGGAAAATAATCTCATTAGCCCTTTGATGATCTTCGTAATGTTGGGACACATTGAGTACTCCATTGAGCACCTGCTCAATATATCCCATTTTAAATTGCCGGATAAGTTTTTCACGAGCATTCATATCATACCCCAAAGGTTTAAGTTGCCTTTATCTCGACTATGGCAGAAATATAACAATGCCCCTGCTTCCGGCAAACACCAAAAAGCAGGGGCATCGTTATAACTGTTCTCTGTAGTGGTCATATTCAGGATTTGTTTTACAACCACCAAGGTAATGCTTGTTTTTTATCCAGCAAAATATAGATGTGTAAAAATTGGCACACATCCTGCTTTGATAGTGAAGCTGCCCCTTCAAAGGACGCCCTTTCTTGCTCCCGGCGTAGCTAACGGACTATAAAAAAGTCGCGATGAACGGCCGGATGGGGCCTGAAACCTGCGGTATTGCCGGGGTCGCACATATTCCGGATGTACAACTGCGCATCGGGCTACCGCATTTACACCATCCACTCTCAATCCCGTTCCACCAATTCCATCAATCCAGCAATTTTGTATTGACCAGTTATTACAGTTGATGCCAGCGTCATGATTTTCGCCATGAATGTGAATACCATAAAACTTTTCCCCATAGTTGCTGCTTTCACCATTGATCAACACATTTTCGATATGAACGGCAGGAGCATTATAAACCTCTATACCTGTAAAGTTCCTTCGCACCCTGATTCCATCTTTACTATCGCCCTTGTTTTCAAAATATATAGACAAGTTTTTAATGCTTGTTCCATCGCCCCTCGAAAGCAAACCCCCATTGTCAAATGCTTTGGATACTTTGATGCAAACCCCTTCTTCTCTCATTCGGAGTATTACACCGTGGTACATCGTGCCTTCTCCTTCAAGAATAATGGATTTGTTGATCCTGATGGTATTATTGACCAAATATGTACCCGCAGGAATATAGACCACTGCACCTGTTCCTACGGGTATGGCATCTATGGTATCTTGTATGGCCTTACCGGTGAAGGCAGTTGTGGGATTTGAGTTATCAATGATTACTTTCATTGCAATATCTTTTTTTTGAAAGATTCGGCATAGTAGTAAGAAAAAAAGAAAAATGTTATGTGCTTAAAATATCTTCCATATTGATTTTAGTTTTTTCTTCTTTTATTTTATCAAAATAATCGTCTACTGCTTTTTCTATTTCATTAACTTCTCCCATTGGATCTTTAATGTCTTCGCCCTTAGTGTCTTTCATTAAATTGCCATTTTTATCCTTTAAAAATTCGTGTTCAGAAGTTAAACCTTGTGATATTCTACCTCCATGACAAGCAAGCTCATGAAAAAGTGTTTGAATGATTTCGTCATCTTTTCGTGATTTTTGTTGAATTGTTATTGCTACAACAATTAAGCCTCTATCACCCCTGTTAGTTATAGATGAAAACATAGTTTTATCTTTACTGTCCTTTATTATTAAGTCCTTAGATGGGTCATTAGGGTCTGGAACTAAAATTTGATTGCCATTTTTATCAGTTTCTGGTTCCCAACGACTATTCTTATTAATTAATTTTACTACTTTTAAATCGTTGGGATCTATCATCAAACTATCTAATTTAATGTTATTTTTAAGGATTGTATTTTCACATGGGAAAGTTTTTCCTCTTATAACAAGACCTGACTCTGCTATGTTAAGTAAAACTAATTGCCATTTATGTATATTTATTGTTGATGTTGTTTTGTTTTTTTGAATTGTTTGGATACTTGTATTTGTCCGATGTCCTGGTTGGTCATTCCCATCACAATCTGGGGTAAGTTGACTAGCAGCACTAGTTCCATCAGGAACAGAAGTGTCTGCTGTAGTAAAGTGCCATTTATCGTCATTAAGCGCAAGCGCTAAATTGTTTAACCAAACAGGAGACGAAGGGGTAGACTTCACGCAAAGTATTCCACTGCTATTCACGCAAAAAATATTTTTATGGGCTATTTCAATTTTGGTACTCTTCATAATCATATCATAAATATCTTTCGCCTTTAATTTTGAAGCTAATGCAAAACTCAATCCTTTTGTTATATTACAATTTGGGTTTTGATTTACCTTAGGGTGAGCATTATTATTACTGTTAGATATTGCTTTATCTAACATACCTTTAATCGAATCCCCATTCGCTCCCCAAACCGCATGCTGAAAAGCAGGATTTTCCGTAGCCGGATTTGAGGCTGCTCCAGACGAATTATCGGCGGCGCCATTATTTCCACCTAAAACACCACCACTTGTTGGATTTCCTGCACTATTTTCGCCATTTCCCGATTCTTGCCCCCTGAACTTATCAAAGTAGTTAATTTTTGAACCTTGCTCTGTTACATTTTTGCTTCCGCCGCCTTGATTCCCATTCTGGGATTTGGCAAGACGTTCCATTGCTTCAATTTTTTTCAACTCTATGTCATGTTGGAACGCATTTGCCAGATTAGTTCCTGACTGTTGCCCGGCAGCAGTAGCACTCCGGTTGGCTAAGTCCATCGCATCTCCGGCGAGTTTAATCGTATTGGACAACCCACTTATGTCCCGGAACGTATTGCCGTTTTGTATGGCTTGCAGAATGGCCGTCATCCCTGTTGGGTCGGGTAAGTTGGTGGGATTGGTGATGTGAATGGTCGGATTACTCAATTGCGCGCCTTTCAAATCCATGGCCTGGCTGCGGGATCCCGATTGAATGGCTGCAATTTCAGTCGGTTGAATTGGAATGGGGGAGTCCTGCCAATTCCAGAACCTTGTAATGTCCAATTTTTCTGCTCCGTTGAACCTTCCCAAAACGGCCTCCGCAAATACGCCGCCGCTCGAAATGGGCACAAGGTCGTGCTTCGTAACCAGGCGTTTTTGGTATTCTTCTTTAGTTTTGCCATCCGCAAAGCCATGATTGTGTAACCATTCAAACCATTCCTGATCATCCTGGGGATTGGCATTAACGCCAAAAACCAAATAATTGCCAATGTGTGCAATGGGTTTGGGGTCAATGATTTCAGGCAATGGTTTTTCTTTTTCATTTACCTTAAAAGTATAGTTTGAGAGCAAAAAAGCGATTTGAGAAGCATCTAAGTTTCTGAAAATAGCCTGGCTGTAGTAATATTTATTTTGCTCAAAATGTTTTATCAGGTCTTTGTTCAGGGGTGCGTTTTTTACCGTAACAACGGTGATTTTTTCGTCCTGTTCACCCAATTTTATTTTTGGCAAAGGAACATTAATGATATCTCCAAAAATATTAAGTGCTAAAGTTACCGTTGATTTAGCGACATTGTCTCCGTCATGTAGGTCAAGACTCCTGGTTTGAGCTACTTCAATAGATTTTAACTCCGTAATGGGAATAGAGATCATATTTGAATTGCCACTCACACTGCCGCTTGATGTATGCAATACCGTATTAGCACCACTATTAGAGTTGGTAAATCCGATAATAATTGCTTCTTTGGGAAGAAATATGGAGGAACTTTTGAAATTGGCATGAATATAACCTCTGCCAATCATTGATGCCATTTCTATTGGAATGATATCGCTTGAGATTTCAGAAAATAAGGCTCTTCTTTCTGTAAATGCTTTTATTTGTGCATTATCCTTGTTATCCTCAGGGGCAGGACTCGTATTGAGTTGTTTTGTCCTGACTCTTACTTCGTCTATATCTAACTTGCCTTTGTCTATCTCAACTAAATTATTGTCTTTGTTGACAAATTGAGTTCCACTATTGGCAAAACTGAGTTCGACCTGATTCCTGGAACGTATCGCTTGTTTTATGTTGCCATTTAAGGCTACGGACATGAGTATATCTTCGAACTTGTTAATTACATCTTCTTTACTAAAATCAAGCAATGAAAAGGGGATGAATACACATCGTTGCGCTTCTTTAAACGTAACCTCTACCCGATACAATTGAACAACTTCATAATATTGCACCGTTAAGGCGTGCATGTGATTGTAATTTGTAACAACCCTGGTGCTGATTTTCTCCTGCTCCGATTGAGAAACTTCTTTAACTACAGAAGCTCTTCGGCTTCGGGTCGAATGGGCATGTTGATGTGTTCGGTCGTTGATGTTTTGCGACATATTAGCCGACATTTCACGGCTGCCTGTTGAGGTGGAATAACTCTCCGCACCTGATTGGCTGGATGAGGCCGATGCATTGCCGCCTAAGCCTAACGCACCTAGTGTTGCACCAGCGGAAATGCCCCCTTGCTTAGACGAAGACCATACCTTGGATTTGGAGAAGCCTTCCTGTGCTTCTCTTGCAACCGCCTCGGTTACTTCACTGATCGAGCGATTATGTGAGGTGTCATTTACCAGGGCTTCCTTTTCAGTAGTTATTTCAACCTGCTCCCCCCTTTCCTTTCTAACCCAATCAATAACAGCTACTCTTGTACTTTCTCCCGGCGCTAATGCCGTGCTGTGAAGCAAAGACCCCAGTGTAAGGCCCTCAACATACCAGGATTGATCAAAGGTCAATAATGCGCCTGTGGCAATTTTGTCAAAGCCTTTGAATGACGGTGCAGCTATATCGTCTAATGAAATTGGTGAGAATTCTTTAGAAGTTAGACTTTGCCTGGGCGTTCCATTTTCTCTATCAGCTATTTTATCCATTACCAAAGTCGAGTACTGGACACGCTCTGTGGGGAAGTCGCCCATTTTAGGTAATAGTTCTTCTGGCGCTTCCGGGTCGTAGTTTTTATTGTTTTCAGGAAAAAAGGCATCGTTTAAGATATTTAAGGCTGCCTGATAAGGCTGAAAAAGGGCTAATTCTCTGATGGAATGTACCTGAAAAACTTTTTCCATCTCTTTCGCAAGATCAGGCCCAATACCATCAAGGACAGATATCGCCTCAAGCAGTATATTTTCAAGATCACTATTTTCAAGTTTTTCCGCATTGATCATGTCTGATGGAACATGTCCGAATCTTCGCAAAAGGCTCTTGTGGTTCTTCGAACTTTCAGTTAGCAAACTTGCATTGGAAAATAGCCGGGATGTTGCAAGGTCAAAAACCGTATGGATGTCTAATTTTTTAAATACCTTTTCTGTCTCTTCTGAAACACCCATTAGTACGGAGGGCGTCTTTGTCAAGGCCTCCGCTGAAGTGAGATTAATAAACGCTGTTTTTACAAGCTTTGAGGTTTCCATGATTTTTCGCTTTTATTAATGATTAATTTTTTGCACCTACCTTACCGGTAGTACTTACGGCATCGCCGCTCACCCTCCGACATTACCATTCCCCGCAGAGCGGTGGCGGATGCAGGTGTTTGTACGGACATTTGATCCTAAGGTTGCAAAATACTCGAGTCGTTTGAAAAAAGCCAATACATTCCGTCATTCCTTCTTCATAAACATCAGTTTGGCCTTGACACCAAAGGTTCTGTACTTAAACCGTCATTAGTAGCATTATTGGAAGTAAGTTTTTCATCTTTTTTCTTATTGGGCCTAACAAAAGTTTTTCGAAATACAACAATGCCCCTGCTTCCGGCAAACACCAAAAAGCAGGGGTATCGTATAAGTGTTTTCTTTAGTGGTCATATTCAGGATTTGTTTTACAACCAGCAAGCTAATACTTGTTTTTTGTCCTGCAAAATATAGACGCCTTAAGCTCTAAATAGTGTCTGTCTTTATAGTCCGATAGCTGCGTTATGTCTTGCCGGAGCAGCTGCCCAGAGTTCTGCTGGAATTTAGCCCATTGGTCTTTGGATCTGGTTTCTTCTTACTTTTTGCCCAAAAAGTAAGCAAAAAGGCTTGTCGCCATAATGCGCCCTGGTTTTCAGGCCTGAGGTCTTTAATCAACCAATTCAAAGGTACCTGAAAGGCAAAAATAGGCGCCCTCACGCGCAACCCAGCCCACCGCGAGCCGATCCGCCTGCCGGGGCGCTGTATGGCGACTCCATGCGACAAGATCGCAGGTTCCAATGAAGTGCTCACAAGCTCGTTGTCATAAATGGCATGTCGAGTTTATTCACTCCTTCATACACTGCCTATGCCCGGCAATAAAGGTCGTAACGAATAGCGACGTATTAAAGGAAAGTAGTGGAGCTTTCGAACGAGTGGCTAATTTCGTATGCTATTTTATACTCTCAATCAATTTCACTTAAAACGTATGGGTGAATTGTTTTTATGATATTTTGTCTATTCGTAGACAGGTTGCGATAACTTTCTTGAAAATAAAACAATGAATTCTCCTCCCAAATTTCTTGATAAACACTTCTTAGGTCTTGATATTGGTTTAGGCCCCCCACAAAAACTGAAAATAATGATTGATAAAATTGCCCAAGTTCTCATCATAGCTTTTTCTTTATAGCATCAACGTATACTATTACATACACCATTCAGTCATTCAACGAATTAACCCCTTGTTCTTTAAGTCTTTCCAATCCATCCTTCATGGCCTTAACTTGTTCAGGGGCGTGTCCTTGCCAAACGGTAACTTCTCCAACAACTTTAAACGGATGGGTGGAACGGTAAGATTTTGTCGGATTGCCTGGAAACTTTTTATCCGTCAAATCTGGGTCGTCTTCAATTGTTCCAGTCGGCTCCACTAAATAAATTCTTTCACGGCCTTCTCCAAATGCAAGTTCAGCGCCCCAAATCGCAGCGTCCAGGGTGGCCGTCAGGAAAATATCTTTCGCGTTTTTTCTTTGTCCAAAGTTTGAGTTGAAACCAACTTCAATTAAATCCCCAACTTTTAAGTCAGCTTTTGTCCCGTGAAAATAGGTTTGAGCAAAAGGGATCGAACCTTGTCCGCCTGGTTGTTGTTCGTTTTTGTTTTGTTCCATGGTCAAATTTTATATTTGATCGTTGTTTTGTCAGGATTCGTTATACAAATTAAATGCGTAATGCACCCCTGTTATTGCTTCTGCTACCTGCCATAATTTATTGGCGATTTCTTTGTCTTTTGTAGCATCATCTGAATCAACTAGGGTAGGGTTTCCTCTCATTTCCTTGAAACCATCGGGTCCAATATATTCACCTCCTTTTAATTCCTTTTCCAAAGCAGCATATAAAACAGGAAGTGCTCCTTTCTTTGGGCTTTGTAAAAACAAAACTCCAAAGGGTCTGATTAATGCTGGAAAATATCTGTCCAAATTCGTTTTTGCTAATCCTGGATGTGCGGCGAGTGAAATGGTACTTATACCAGATGCAGATAATCGCCTGTTTAGTTCGTAGGCAAATACCAAACAGGCTCTTTTACTTTGTCCATAAGCCTTCTTTTTATTGTAGCCCTTTTTGAAATGAAGGTCATCAAAGTTAATGGAAGCCCATTTATAGGATAGACTGCTCAGCGTAATTACCCTGGAATCAGGTGTATTAATTAGCAGTGGCATTAAAAGACCCGTAAGCGCAAAATGTCCTATGAAGTTTGTAGCAAGCTGATTTTCAAAACCATCCTCAGTTTCCTGATACGGGGACATCATAATGCCGGCATTGTTGATAAGCACGTCCAATCTGTCAAAATGATGCTGAAAATTTTCTGCAAATTTGCGCACTTCTTTTAGGCTGCTCAAATCTATTTTCATTGGTGTTACCTGAGCGCCGGGACAGTTTTTTAATATAGCTTCTTTGGCTTTTTCTGCTGCATCTAACCTTCTGCAAGCCAATATGACGATCATTTCTTTTTTCGCGAGCTGAAGCGCTGTCTCAAAGCCAATTCCACAGTTTGCTCCGGTAATTATAGCAACTTTACCTGGTTGAAAAGGGGATTGTGATAAATTCCAAGGACTCATTCTGTTTTTTTATGATGATATTAAAGTGTAGTAACGTTTAGAGCTTGTTCGGGAATTCCTCAATTGGCTGCGTGTGGCAAATTTTATTTTATACTGCGTTGGATTTTTTCAAGATAGCTGCCGGCTATCTCTGCAAAATCCGCCTTGTCTAAAATAAAATTTCCTCACCCTCGCTCAATCAGGAAATCCCGAACAAGCTCTTAGAAGTTAAAACACCTCAAACATTTTTATTTTCTGAACGGGACTCGTTGTTGAAAATTTGATGGAAGCGGAGTCAAATTTTGGAGGACCAAACGGCTTGTAATTGTTTCCAAAGCCAATCGGTTCTTTGGGAATACCAATAAAATTACGATCAAGTTCTCCGTTTTTATTTACATCCTGATAAATTGAAATCGAATAGGTGCCAAAAGGAATATCTATCGATACCACGTCCAGGGTTTTTTCAGTGGGAATAATTTTTCTTACATCTGGTTTTTTAAGCCAGTTAGCCTTGCTGCTATATATTTCAATAACTAACTGGCCTTTATTCTTCTGTATTTCAGATATTTCGATTTCAAGGTACTTCTTCTCTTGGGCATTTTCAAATAGAGAAATGCCGGAGTATACCAAAGGAATTAAAATGGATAATAGGGCGATTTTGATCATTGCCTTTTGTTTTTTAATTTACACTCGCAAAGGTAGGTAGGGTATTCGTACAATTGCTAGGACGTACTGTGCAAATGATCGGACAAATCCTGCTTCAATCCAGCCCTGAACTCTGAAGGTGTCTGATTAGTTAGCTCCTTGAAAAGCCTTCCAAAATAGGATGGGTCTGAAAAGTTAAGTTCAAATGCCACTTGAGCGATGTCTTTGGAAAAATCTTGTAGTAAAATTTTACTATAGAAAATCACCATTTCGGTCATGTGTTGTTTCGGAGATCTGTGCGTTACCTGCTTCACACATCTTGTCAGGTAATTTTCGGAAACATTCAGCTTTTGTGCATAAAACCCTACATCCTGATTGGTTAAGAAATTATCATACAGCAACTCCTTGAACAACATGGTGATTTCAGATTGTCGATTTGTTTTAGAAAAACCTTTTGGCCAACATTGCGCTAATTTTTGTATGACCGCGCTTGCAAGTGAAATACTAATTTCATTAAATTTTATATCGCTATTTTCTTGTGACCTCATGATTAAATCACAACACGCACAAAGCCAGTCCATATCTTTTTGGGAGAAGGCATGCTTTGGATTAAATGTTAAACGGTTGATTAGAATTGTATTGCCGAAGATTTGGTGTAGTTGAGTGCTATCAACATAAAGGAAGTACCCAGCCGTAGAAGCCGTTATTGACTTGATGGCATTGAGATGGCCTTCTCTGATGAAAAGGACATCATTGGCACTCAAGTCGTAGAGTTCATTGTCCACTTGCTGCATGCCGCCACCCGCTTGAAATAATAGAATGAAATTATACTTTGCTCTAAAAAGGGGGATAGGCGTCTTGATATACTTAGAAGCAATAGATAAGGGATAAACCTGTATTGGTCTTTTGGTGTATTCGAAAGAGTCATCTTTGTCTCGCATGAATAACGAGACAAAATCTTCAAAATCAACAATGTCAAAGTCTTTTTTTTTCATGTTTATCAAATATGCAGATGGCGCCAAAGGCAAGTATGCAGAGTTGCCAGCGCTAAAAGAGGCGCCGACCTTTCTGGATAACGAACAAGGCTTTGTTGAACTATGGTCGAAATTAGTTCGCCAAGTAGCCTGGTCAGGCGGGCGGGTTACTCCGACTGCTCGTTATGTACGGTACCAGGCACACCCTTTTTTTCATACATGTTATGAATCGTCAAAATCACATAGCCGAATAATACTGCACCTATAATCAATGCATTATTTACAATACCTTCAACTGAAAACGACATTTTAATCAGTATTGTAGAGATTACAAAACCTGAATTTCTTATAATTTTATGAAACTCATCTGAATAAAAAAACGATAACAGTAGAAGCAATACATCAATTATTATTAAGATCGTGAAGAATTCTTCAAAAAATATATTGTTTATGTTTTCGAAAGCAAGTATTCCATTTCGGTAATCTTGTATGGTCTCGCTTACCCAGTTGTATAAAGTATAGAATGCGAGTGCAGCCAATATTGGCAACAAGGTAATTGAAATTGCTTTTTTCAGAATGATAAATCTGTTTATTTTTTTTATTTCTTTGTCTGATTTTTTATTTTTTGAAAAATCTTTTTTGTTGTTTTTTTGATAAAACAAATATATTAAAACGAATAATACTAACGAAGTTGCTACATCGTAAGTGAATTGAAGATCATTTCTGTTTTGAAACCAATTGGTATGCAGCTCCAGGTGTGAAATGTCTTTAAATATTCTTCTGATAACGATTAGCGTAATTATTTCGTACTGCTTACCTATATATGTTGTAATTGATTTAGGAAGAAAGAATACAAGTAAATATACCTCGTACAAGAGTATAAAAGAAAATGGAGTGTAAATCGCAGCAATTGGATTTTTAAATAATTTCGACTCTATTTGAATCAATTCCTGATTAACCAGGATTATCAATAGCAAATGAACGATATAGCTAACAATTGCGATTGTAAGAATCAGCCTTTCACTACGCTCCTTGACCTTAGGCGATAGCAGATTGTCAATAATGTTATTTATTAGGTTTTGACTATTCATTTACCATCTGTTATGTCTCACGGAAGTACTACCATAACACCAGGCATTAAAAGCGCGCAGTGCAGCTTTCAATACCTCCCATTCCAGGGATATCAGCATAAGCCAGAATATTCCTGCTTCTAACAAACACTAAAAAGTAGGGGCAGGCGTATCATCATTGTCTGTAATGGTTATATTCCCGATTTGTTCGATAATCAGCAAAAAAATACTTGTTTTCTATCCACGCCGCCCCAGTATCTTTAACACGACCATGGTGTATGGCGTTCCGGTGCGCTGCATCTAGCTTGAGTCAAAAATAGACGAGAAATGTGGCGCGGAGTCTAGCGGAGTAAAGGGAGTCTCGCGGAGTTACCCCCCCTGTGAGACTCCTTTTACTCCGAACTCTGAGCCATCTGGTTATGTGGCGACTAATTCCTCACCCGATTCTGCTCGCTCTCCGATCCCGATCCCGTATGCCTCCGCCGGCTATTTTCGGTTTTGCCAAACCGGTAAGAAAACGTCCCGGTAACGGCCCGGGTGTCCAAATCGCTGTTCCAGTCGGCGTCGGTCAGCCGGAGGTTGTTGATAATGCCGTCGGATCTGCGTGTGTACAACAGGTCATTGGCGCTCAGTTTGAGTGTGCCGGCGTCTTTCAGGATCTTTTTCGAGACCGCCAGATTCAGGGTGCCGAAGCTTTTAATCAGCAATTGCGCGTAGACAAGGTCGCTATGGTATTCGCCCCGGACTTCCGCGCTCCAGCCTTTTCCGAGTTGCAGGCTGTTGTTGAGCGAAATATACTGATAATTGCCTGCGGAATTCAATTGTTCGGTGTACAGCGCGCTTTGGAACGACAAACGCCCCGCTTCGGCATACACGATGAGGTTGTACCACTTCGCGATGGGAATGTTGGCATCCAAAGAAAGGCTGATGGCTTCGCTGTTGGCAATGTTTCCGGGCCGGCTGTAATAAATGCCCTCCACAATTTCCAGGGTTTCGTTGATGCCGTCTATGGTCTTCGAATAATTCAGGGTGGTATTCAGGAACCCTTTGTAGGAATGGGACAAGGATAGGTTGTTGGAGAACGTCGGCAACAAATCGGGGTTGCCGGAATAGAACGTAAACTTGTCGAGCGGACTGATGAACGGGTTCAACTGCTGGAAAAAAGGCCGGTCAATGCGTTTGCCATAAGAAAAAGTCAGCACGTTGTGGTCGAGGCTGTCTACATGCCACGACGCAAAAAAAGTGGGGAAAAGATTATGGTAAGTCCTGGAAAATTTGGACCCCGGTTGTTCTGCATTGCCCAATTGGGCGCCTTTCAGGGTGGTGGTTTCTGCCCGCAGGCCGAGTTGAAATTCAAGTTTCCCAAAGCTTTTCGAATAATTCAAATACGCTGCGTGGATCCACTCATCGTACAAAAACCGGTTGCTCAGGTTGTAATCAATGGTCGTAATATTTTCTACTGTGTTGGTATACGCCGCTTCGTTGTCCGTTTTTGTGAAGGCAGATTTCCAGCCCGCTTCAAACCTTGAACCCGCTCCCAATGGCTTGGTATAATCTGCTTTAGCGGCATAAATCGTGATGTTGGAAGGCAATTGTCCCCGGATGATATCTGAATATTCCAGGTTGCCATTGCTGTCGTACAGGTAATTTTTAAAAACCTGGTCGTTGTCCGAAGTATAGGTCACATAATCTGCGTCCACAATAATATTGCTGCCTAAAGTATCGAGGTTGTGCCGCAGGTTGATGTTGTAAGTGCCGTTGGAAAAACTGCTTTCCTGCTTGTTGTCGGCGATGATCGTTTGCAGGGTATCCTGCTGCGGATTGAGCACCGCCGCAAAATTATCGGTATTGACTTTTCCGGGGTTGACCAAGCCTTTCACGACCACCCCGAGCGTTGTATTTTCACCGAGGTAATAATCTACTCCCAATCGTGCATTCAGCGAGCGGCTGGAAGGTTGGATGTAGGAATTTTGGGCAAAAGAAGACAGCGGCGTCAAGTCCGGATTTTTGTAATACCTGTTGATGTTGAGGTCCTGAAAGCTGTTCGATAGGCCCGTATTGATGTTGGTGTAAATGCTGAATTTCTTGCGGTTGATGTTCAGATTCAGGCTGTTGTTGCTCCTGGAATACTGGCCCCGGGTGAAACCCAGCACCACGTTGCCATTGAAGCCGGGGAGCTTATTCCGCTTCGTAATGATGTTGATGACACCCGCATTGCCCGCCGCCTCGTATTTAGCGGGGGGATTGGTCATGATTTCAATTTGTTTGATGTTGTCGGCAGGAATCGCCCGCAGGTAGCTTTCTAATTCCGAGCCCGACAGGTAAGTGGGTTTGTCGTCAATAAACACCAGCACGCCCGCCCGGCCTTTAAGTTTTATCGCGCCGTTAGGGTCGAGTGAAATCCCCGGCGACCGCTCCAGCGCTTCCAAGGCGCTGCTGCCGGCGTTGGCAATCAGGGCGTCCACATTCACCACCGTACGGTCTATCTTTCGCTGGATGTACGGCACTTTTGCGGTGACGGTGGCTTCTTTCAGCAAGGCAATGCTTTGTTTTAATTGGATAAGCGGAACCTGCACGACGGGCGTGTTTTGATCCAATTTGACGGGCGCGCTCACCAACTTTTCAAAGCCCACATAGCTCACTTCCACCAGGTACGTATTTTCCGCCAACCCCTCGAAGCCATACGACCCGTTGGCTTCGGAATACGCAACGCCAACAATGGTCGTATCTGTTGCTGTTTTTAAAACGACGGTCGCCAATTCGATGGGACTGCCCTGTTCATCGGTCAGTTTGCCGGTTAATTTGAAACCGGATTGTCCTTGTGCCAGGAAGGCATAGAGGCACAGAATCAAAAGTGCTGGAAAATTTTTCATGTTTTGTTGTTATCGGGTGATGAATGGGTTCCGGTTATTGGCGCTATGGCGGCTATTGCCGGAATCTGCCGTAAAATAAAGCGGTTCTTTGGTAAGACGGGGATTTAAGGGTTCGTGTTGGGAAAATCCCGTTAATGGGGGGACATTTAATCTTAAATCGGGAAGAAAACATAGATTTTTGAATGAGGTAAGACGCTTTTCTCGTGCATTTGTTTCCGATTGTTTCCCGCAAAGAACGCAAAGGTCTCGCAAAGGGCGCAAAGCTAGAGGACGTCGCGCTTTGCGGCCTTGGCGTATCCTTGGCGCCCTTTGCGGGAAATTTTAGACGCATGGCCGCAAAGACTATTTCCACGGCCCGCTTTGGGGAACATGAACAATAGAAGAACCCTCCAGGCGAAAAAGCCCCCCGGAGAAACCGAACCAAAACGTTCCATTCCGGTCTTCCAGCATATCCTGCACCCCAAAAACATGTGTCAGGTCCATGCGGTTGGTCCCTTTGTACAGGTGGAAAGATTTTCCATCGTACCGATAAACGCCGACACCAGTGGCGCCGACCCAAATGTGCCCTCGTTTATCTGCGTAAATGGTGTAAATGTGGTTTTTGCTAAGCCCCTCCCATTCAGGAAATTGAACAAATGCTTTGTCGCGGAGAGGTTCCGAAGGATCGTACCGGCAAAGGCCGCCTTCCCCGCTTCTTTTTTCCGGATCGGGATGGTCATTTTCTGCAACCCGGGTTCCAAACCAGATATGGCCCTGCTGATCTTCCTGAATCTCCTGAACGTTATTGGAAGGCAGCCCCTCCTTTTTAGTGAAATGCGTAAAAGACGTGCCATCGTATTTACAAGCGCCATAACCATCTCTGCCAAACCAGATATTGCCTTGTTTGTCTTCCATGACTTCCGTGACCCAGTCCATGGTGGTTTGGTACGGCTGTAAATCAACATCGGGTTTTGGGATGGGAAAATCGGAAAAACCGCCGTCCTCGTACCTACAAACGCCGCCCCAGGTGCCAACCCAAAGGTTACCAGCCCGGTCTACCAGGATATTGGATACCCGATCGTGGCACAAGCCGTCTTTTTGGGTGAAATTGGTAATGGTTTTTCCACCTGGCCTGAGCGACTTGTGCTGAGCGGAGTCGAAGTGAGCCGAAGGGTCGTATTTTGAAAGGCCGGAATGCGTGCCAAACCACATATTCCCGGCTTTGTCTTCAGCGATGCTTGCCACCGTAGTGCCGGGCAAGCCGTCTTTTTCAGAAAAATAGGTGAGCGGTTGTTCGCCTGCACGAAGTAACGCTGACGGGGTATAGCGGGCCACACCGCTCATGATGGTTCCAAACCACAGGTTTCCCTTGCTGTCCTCAAACAATTCCACCACATATTCGTCTATTTGGGCGTCCGTTTTCGGCATGGCTGATGATCCCGGATTTGAATTGGGTTGTGCGTTGCAGGCCGTGATAACTGCCAGCATGACAAGCAAGGACGCGATGTGCGGGAATAAGCAAAATTGCTTCATGGATTATTTTTCACAAAGGTATCCCGGCGGTTGGTTTTTTGGCTTTTTTGATTGTAAAAGGATGTAAAGGAGATGTAAAGGGTGGGGGAAAGGTGGCTACGCTTAGGTTGCACGATGTATGTATTAAAATTGTATTGTCGTTTCATTTTTCGTATGCTTTTCAAATTTCCAATTCATCGCCGAATATAAAGTTTGGATATGCACTGCCGGTGATTGTTTCAACGTCGTGCCCCAATTGCACAAAACCGCATGTTATTGGTTCGGCTTTCTTTTTGTCTGTCCGTTAGTCTATATGTTTCAAAAATTCGTTCCATTTTTCTTTTAAGGTCAAGCCAAATCTATTAATAGTTTCTTTTTGAGTTGTCGAGCAGTTTTTACAGTTTGATTTGGCTTTGTTGCATGAATCAGGCGGGCACAGCTCCCGCATATTTTCACTCCAATTAAGCGGTTTTTCTGGGTTTTGAAATAGGCATACCTTGGGCTGTCATAGTATTAAGGGCTTTTATTTTGATG
>JBJXFD010000447.1:0-14474 GCA_046153985.1 Saprospiraceae bacterium | reverse complement strand
CATCAAAATAAAAGCCCTTAATACTATGACAGCCCAAGGTATGCCTATTTCAAAACCCAGAAAAACCGCTTAATTGGAGTGAAAATATGCGGGAGCTGTGCCCGCCTGATTCATGCAACAAAGCCAAGCAGAATTGTATATTTAAGGACTTTAGCCAATTTAGTAAGTCCTTCAGAAGTCAGAAGCGCTTTGCAAATAGGCAGAGGGCATTATGAAGTAAAAATCATTACTTCGGATTTAATAGCTTTTGCTAACAGGATATTGCCTCATCGCTATGCAGAGCTTGTCGCAATTACAGTTAAAAGCAAAAATCTGTTGTTCGCTAAGCGCAATGAAGATATTAGCGGCCACTATTCAGAGTTCCACATGTCAGCAGGAGAAAGAGCTTTGCTTCATATTTCTAAAGACATTTCGCAGTTGCGAAACGCACTTATTCTGATTGATGAAATTGAAGCAGGACTGCATCCTTATACCCAGCAACAAACCATGCTGGAACTGCAACGACTTGCTTTGCGTAATGATCTCCAGATTGTTGTTACCAGTCATAGCCCGGTGGTCTTAGATTGTGTTCCTGTCGAAGCAAGAGTGTTTTTGGAACGCACCGCCACAAATGTGGAAGTGAAGCCTCCTTTTCGAGACATTATACAAAAGGCTTTTTATGGACAATCGCTGGAAAAACTCTCCATCTTGTGCGAAGATGATGTAGCTGAATATTTCTTGTTCGGCATTCTCGACTATTTGAATCCCAAACTTTCATTGGTTCATGATGATATCGTTGTTGGGCGTGATACCGGTAAGGAACAATTCACAATGCATATTGAGGCTATTGGCAAATTTAAACAACTTGAAAGTTTCTTATTTGTATTGGATGGAGACGCCCGAAATAAAGAGAACGAGTTAGTCGCTAAAGCTCAAAGCTTTGGAAGCCATATCCAACCACTGTTTCTACCTGGCGATGTTCCTGAAGAATGGGCTTGGCAAATACTTGGTGAATATCCTTCGGAATACGCTACAATTATAGGCCATAAACAAGAAGATATGCTACGGCAAATGGATATGGCCAACCGCGCTTTTAATAACGCAACCGATAAAAAGACAAATATTCTCAAAAATAAGTTTTTTTCATTTTGCGAAACCATACGGTTCGATCATTTGCAACTTATCAGGCATATTGCTAAAACTGAAGCAGAACGACAAACTGGAGAAATAAAATCGTTTGTTGATGATATTGAAATCCAGATTAGAAATTGGCAAAGCAGAAGATAACCTAAGTCTTCACCAAAACCTACCCGAAAACTATCCCACCCACCAGGCAGCCTAAACCCGATTCCCATCGTTTTTATGTTAACTTTACGTAAAGTACACTTTCCTAAAATCAAAAATCCTCCAAATTATGAAGCAAAGACACTACTTGCTGGTTCTGGTTTTTGCGGCGCTGTCCTTCACCGGACTAATGGCCCAAACTTCCCTTAGCGGAAAAATTACCGACGCCGAATCCGGCGAACCGATCTATGGCGCAACGGTTGTTGTCAAAGGTTCCAATGTGGGCACGGTTACCGATTTTGATGGAAATTACACGCTCAACGTCCCGGCAGGCGCGACGACGCTGGTGGTAAGTTACATTGGCTTTAAAAGTGAAGAATTGGCCATCAGCGGCGAAAAATTGGACGTGGCCCTTTCCGAAGGCATTGAAATCGAAGCGGTAACCGTGATTGGCTCCCGCAATGCGACCCGAACCAAGCTTGAAACGGCCGTTCCGGTAGACATCATTCCCATTGCATCGGTCATGAGCGAAGTGGGGCAGGTGGACCTGAACCAGATCCTGACCTACATTGCGCCTTCTTTCCAATCGGCGCGGCAAACGATCGCCGACGGCACCGACCACGTGGATCCTGCACAACTGCGCGGCCTCGGCCCCGATCAGGTACTGGTACTCATCAACGGTAAACGCCGCCACCAAAGTGCATTGGTAAACGTGAACGGCACGGTCAACCGGGGTACCGTAGGCACCGACCTTTCTGCCATTCCGGCTTCCGCTATTGAACGCATCGAAATTTTGCGCGACGGCGCTGCGGCGCAATACGGCTCCGATGCCATCGCCGGGGTGGTCAACATCGTACTGAAACAAAAAACCGGTGTGGTAGACGGCAGCGTCAGCTACGGACTTTATAACACGAGCTACGATAAAAACTACGCGTTGTACAAGCTGTCAGGCAACTCGGCTGACCCGAGCGTCAACGTCACCGATGGCAATACGCTGCAAGCCGGCCTGAACTATGGCTTTAAATTGGGCAGAAAAGGCTTCATCAGCCTGACCGGCGAATACATCAGCCGCGATGCCACCAACCGCGCCGGAACCTTCACCGGCCAGGTTTATCCCAGTGTGAATGGAGCCGACAGAAGCGACTCCCTTATCACGGCCCGCGGACTGACCCGCGAAACGTTCGACATGCTCATCGGCGCTTCCGAGATGAAAGGTGGCGGCGCCATGCTGAACGGCGAATACGGCCTGAGCAAAAACTGGAGCGTTTATGCTTTCGGCGGATACAACCAGAAAAACGGCGTTTCTGCCGGTTTTTACCGCTACCCGAGTTCAGTTGCGAGCGGCGCCAGGGTGTTCGCGAATGGCGTATTCGGGATCTACCCCAACGGCTTCCTGCCTTTGATTGAAAGCAGCCTTTCCGATATTTCATTCGCCGGCGGTTTGCGCGGCAAACTTGGCGAACAATGGAACCTCGATCTGAGCCATACCTACGGCCAGAATACCTTCGATTTCACGATTACCAACTCGGTCAACTATACCCAGTTTGCCAATAACGCCGCGAACAAACAAACGGAGTTCGATGCAGGTGGCCTGGAGTTCACTCAAAACACAAGCAACCTCGACCTTTCCAGAAAATTTGACGTGCTGGAGGGCTTGAACTTCGCGTTTGGAGGGGAATATCGCTCGGAAAATTTCGGCATCCGTGCAGGGGAAGAAGCTTCCTGGAGGAACTTCGACACCGCCTCCGGTGCTGCTTCGGGCGCTCAGGTATTTGCCGGATTTTTTCCTGCAAATTCGGGAGACAATTCCCGCAACAGCTTGGCTGGTTATTTGGACCTGGAACAGGATTTTACCAAAAACTGGTTGGTAACTGCTGCGGTCCGTTACGAAAACTACTCTGATTTCGGGAGCACGTTCAACTACAAAGTGGCCACGCGATACAAATTCGGCAACGCCCTTTCGCTGCGCGGATCGGTTAGCACGGGTTTCCGCGCGCCGTCCATGCAGCAGCGTTTCTACGCAAAGACCAATACGCTCTTCATCACGGGCCCGAATGGTTTGGTGCCCCAGGAAGTGGGTACGTTTACGAATGACAGCGAACCTGCCAAAATTTTGGGCATCCCGCAATTGCAGGAAGAAACTTCGCAAAGCTACGCAGTGGGCTTGACGGCAAGGCCAGCTGCCGGTTTTGAAATCACGGTGGACGCCTACCAGATTGAGATTGACAACCGCATCGTGCTGACCAATAACTTCGGCAGTGGCGGCAATGCCGACCTGCAAGCACAGTTGGCGGCAGCCGGAGCCGGGCAGGCCAATTTCTTTTCCAATGCAGTAAATACCATTTCAAGGGGTCTTGAAGCGGTGGTTGTTTATTCGAAGGCATTTGGCAAGCACGACTTCCGGGCTACGCTGGCCGGCGCGTTCATTGACAACGAAGTCGAAAAAGGCGCAGATGGCAAACCGATCATCAATGCGTCCCAGATTTTGATTGAAACCGGACAGGTCGGCAGCTATTTCAACCGCGAAGACCAAAGCCGCATCGAAGTCGCCAACCCGAAGCACAAGGTGAGCTTCACGCTGAACTATAAAGTCGGCAAATTCAGCGCGATGGCGCGGGCCGTCAACTTCGGCGAGGTCGTCTACTTAGATGCCACGATCAATCCGGCATTGCCTGAAAACTTCCCGACGAATGCGTTTACGGGGCAAAAGGAAACGCTGGATCAAACCTTCAGCCCCAAAACGGTATTTGACTTGTCGCTGACGTACCGCTTTTTGGATGGCATTGGTCTGACCATCGGCGCCAACAACCTGCTGGATACGTATCAGGATATTCATGCGCATTCCACCAACATGAGTAGCGGACGTTTCGTCTACAGCCGCCGCGTGCAGCAGATGGGATTCAACGGGCGCTATCTGTTTGCGCGTTTGAAATTTGATATAAAATAGTGTCTGTCGGGTGGTAGGGGCGACCCTCGCGGTCGCCCTGCCCCTGTGTGAAAACAAAACATGAGTCATGCGAATCAGGGGCTATTGGGGCCATCAATTGCCCAGGATAACCTCCGCGCGATTAAGATTCAGCAGCGTCTCGTAGAAGAAACACGAGTATCATGGAGTTTTTATGCCTAACTCAGCGAAACTCTGTGTTTACTCCGTGAAACTCCGTGTCATTTAATTTCGCGGAGTTGCACGGAGTTAAAAAGAGTTTCACAGAGTTAGATTCCTCACAGAAAGCGCTGTAAATTACTTTGCAAGAGGCCACGTAGAGAAGCATGTCCACGTTTTAGCCCCTGATTCGCATGACTCATGTTTAAACCATCCCTCCCCGCAGCAGTCTATCCCCAAAATAACAAAACCTTCTACTATGTCAAAAACCACCTTTGCCCTGGCCACCTTACTGGCCCTCACTTTTATTGCCTGCCAAAAAGAAGAACCGACGACCACAGACCCGCTCAGCGACCTTAACTTACCCGAAACGCCGTTCAACTACGCCACATTTACCTTACCTGCTCATTTTCAGAACAATGCCGCCGGCCCGCTACCGACTTCCGTAAACGGAATTGACAATACCCCGGCGAATAACCCCGTCACAGACGCGGGGGCAACACTCGGCAGGGTCTTGTTTTATGACAAAAAACTCAGCGCCAACGGCACGGTTTCCTGCGCGTCGTGCCACCGGGCAGAGGCTGGCTTCAGCGACCCGGCAACGCTGAGCAAAGGCTTCGACGGCGGCCTCACCCGACGCCATTCCATGACCCTGATCAATGCGCGCTATTATCAGCGGGGCCGCTTTTTCTGGGACGAACGGGCTGCCACCCTCGAAGATCAGGTGTTGATGCCATTTCAGGATCCTGTGGAAATGGGCATGACTTTGCCGCAGGTAGTTGCCGCGGTGGAAGCGGAGACCTATTACCCGGTTTTGTTCAGAGATGCTTTTGGAGATGAAATCGTCACGTCCGACCGCATTGCCGCTGCATTGGCGCAATTTGTGCGCAGCATTGTGAGCTACCGCAGCAAATACGACACGGGCCGGGCGATGGTAAATGGCCCCGGCGCTAATTTCCCCAATTTCACTGCCGAAGAAAATCTGGGCAAACAATTGTTCATCCAGCCTGTCCCGAATGGCGGCGGCGCGTGTTTTGGTTGTCACACCACCGAAGCGTTCGTCAGCGCCAACCCAGGCCCGCAAAACAATGGCTTAGATGCGATTTCAACCACCGACCTTGGCGCCTTCGAAACTTTTCCCGGCATTCCCATTTTCGAGGGACGCTTCAAAACGAGTAGCCTGCGCAACATCGCCCTCACCGCACCTTACATGCACGACGGGCGTTTCGCTACTCTTGAAGAAGTGGTGGAACACTACAACAGCGGCATCCAGGCTCATCCCACCCTCAGCCCGGCACTGACCGATGCCAATGGCAACCCCGTGCGGCTGAATTTTTCGGATGCGCAAAAAAAAGCGCTGGTGGCGTTTTTGCATACGCTGACGGATGAAACGGTGGCGGCGGAGGAGAAGTGGGGGAATCCGTTTGTGAAGTAGGGAATAAAGGGCAAATTGGCAAAAGGCAAAGTGCAAATTTGCAAGGCTATTCTTGCCTCTTGCCAATTTGCCCTTTGCCCCTTGCATCTTGCCAAGGCTACCCCGAAAGCGCTTCGCCATCCAAAAACCGGCGATACTGTTTGTTCAGGCCTCTGAAAAAATACTGGAGGAGCGTTTTTTCCTCGATGACGACCACCGCCGTGCCGTTGAGTCCGGGTTGGAGCAGGCCCTTGAGGCGGCCCGGGTCGTCGAGGGCAATTTGGAGGTTGTAGTCGCCCTTTTCGTCGGGGCTGAGGCTGACCTCCCGAATATGGCCTTTGGCAGCGCCGTATTCATAAAACGGAAAGGAAAAAACCTTGAGGTGGCAGTGTTGATTCGGGTTGAGTTTGCCCACCACGGCGGGCGGACATTTGACGAAGCCGTAGGTAGGCTCGTTGTCGTTGTTGATCTTAATGGCGGTGGCGCCGTCCCGAATTTCTTTTTCCCCTTCAAAAAGAAAAGACACCCGGCCATGCAGGGCGCTTTTGACGATGATGGAACCATCGGCAATCTCGCAGTCGCCGAAGGAGTTGGCGATGCGCCGGCGGGCTAAGTCAAAATTGCTCGCGGTATCGATGGAATCGGCCCGAAAATCTGCTCCGGATTCGGCTAACCTGCTTTCGGCCATCTGGTTGTCGAGCAACAACTGACCGATGGCGTTTTGCATGCCTGCGCTGTCTTTTTCAAAGCGCAGTTTTTCCTGGCGCAAGGCATTTTCGGCCTGTGCTAAGCGGGTTTGTTGCTCAACGAGATCAAATTGGGAGCCTATTTCGTTGGCACGCAGATTTTTATAAGCGGCAAGTTTGTCGCGGGCTTCCTGCAGCGCGGCAAGCAATTCCCGTTCCTGGGCGGCCCGGGTTTGGCGGGAGAGTTCCAACTGGCGCCGGCGTTCTTCAATACTAAGCAGGTTTTGCCGGATGGAGGCTCGGATGATTTCCTGTTGCCGGAGTTCGGCGGCGCGCCGGGAGGCGTTGAAGTTTTCGCTGCCGGACTGCGTTTCGTTGTAGCGGTTGATGAGGCTCACGATTTCGGGGGAGGTGATGCGCAGGAGCCGCATACCGGGGCGGACCGAATCGCCGGGTTGCACGTATTGTTCGAGCAAATAAACGGGGTATGGAAATTTATAGACCTCTTCGCGGATGTCGGTTTTCAGCACAAAAGGCAGCTCAATCTGGTCGGGAAATTTGACCATAGCAGCGATTACGCACAAGCTGGCAAACAGGATTAAGGCGGCATACAACAACCTGCGCATGAGGCGCACCCGAAGGTCGCGCACGGGCACGTCCGATTCCCAGTACAACCGCTTGTACTGTTGCGGTTCGAGTTGGTCTGTTTCCTTTTCCATCATTGTTTAAAAATCTACATAGGTTTTCATAAACTTGTGGTACAGCCCGTCTTCGCGCTGCATCAGTTCGGCGTGCGGGCCTTCTTCCACAATTTGGCCTTCGTCAATTACCCAGATGCGGTCGGCATTTTTCAGCGTTTGCATCCGGTGTGCGATGCTGATGATGGTTTTTTCTTTGAAATGGGCTTTGAGGTTGGCCATGATTTTTTGTTCGGATTCGACATCCAACATGCTGCTGGCCTCGTCGAGGATGATGAGATCCGGGTTGCTCAGGAATAGCCGCGCAAATCCGAGTTTAAGTTGTTGTCCACCGGAGAGGTTCGCGCCGTAATCGCCTATTTTGTAATTGTATCCAAGGTATTGGGCAGCCACAAAATCGTGCAGGTCGGCCAATTTGGCGGCCCGGATCACGTCGTCCATGTCGGCATTGAGGTTGCCGTAAAGGATGTTCTCTTTGATGCTGCCGTTGAACACGTAGATGTCCTGCGGGAACAGGAACACTTTTTTGCGCAAAGCAGCGGGGTTGATGCGGCGCATATCGGTGGCGCCGAACGCAATGCTACCCTCGTATTCGGGGTAGAGATTGAGGAACATTTTGACAAGGGTTGTTTTGCCGGAACCGTTGCGACCGGCAATGCCGATGTGTTCGCCTTCCCGGATGTTGAAGTTGAGGTTGTTCAGTACGTAGCTTTCCTGACTCTTGTTGTATTTGAAATTCAACCCGGATACGCGCAGGGGGAAACATTGGAAGTCGTTGGCCTGATCGAGCACGGAGGTGTTTTCCTCCTCCTGTACCAGCACATCGTTGAGCCGGCTGACGCTGACGGACAACTCAGTGAGGTTGTACCAGATCATCGAAAGGTTGTTCAGCGCGTTGAGCACAATGATGAAGATGGCGGTAATGGCGAGGTATTGGCCAATGGTGATTTCGTTGTTGAAAGTCATGTAGGCCCCGATCCAAAAAATGCCGACCTGACTGACGTAATAGATGCTGCGCTGCACCGAATGCAGCAGAGCGCTTTGCTGTTCGGCCTCCATCACCACGTTGAGCGTGCGTTTGTACTTGTTTTTCCACTGCCAGAATTTGAAATTTTCGATGGCGAGCAGTTTCACGCTTTGCATACCCAGCAGGGTGTCCAAAAAATCGCCGAGGGTTGCAAGGTTGTGGTAAAAAACCTTGTAGGCTAAGGCGCGGATTTTTGGCGTGTAGTAGAGGGTAATCAATGCGTAAAGCAGTACGAACGCCAGAGCAACCAAACCGAGTTTTAGGTTGTAAATCAAAAGGACAGGTACATAAAATAAGACGAACAGCAGGTCCACCACACTTTCGATCACACTGGGGTTTACCAACTGGCGGATGGTGATGTTTTCCTGAAACCGCGCCATGAAGTCCTCGCGCTTGTTGTTGTCGTAATATTTTTGGGTCAGGGAAATAAAGTGCTTGAAAAACCGGCTGAAAAAATCCAGTTCAAAATGGACGCGGGCGTGTACCAGGAGGATGTTGCGGGCGTAGAGCAGGAGCACCTGCGTGGCAAAAACAGCGAACATGCCCAGGAGAATCACCATGAGCATTTTTTTGTTCTGGTTCACCAGCACACTGTCCACGATGGTCTGGGTAAAAAAAGGGATGGCCAAACCCAACGCCTGCAACACGGCAGAGGCCAGCAGGATTTGCCAAATCACCGCGCGGAGTGAGGCGAACACGGGCTGGTAAAAGCGATTGTAAAGGGATTTTCGATGCTCCCGGTATTCCCTGACGGTTTCTTCGAGGTCTTTGTTTTTGAAAATGGCGGGCGTAGGTTCAATGGCCAGGGTGATGCCGTTCCATTTTTTTAAAAAATCGGCCTTTTTGATCTTGTCTTTCCCGAAGGCGGGGTCCGCCACCCAAACGGTTTCATCCGTTACGTGATACACCACAATGAAATGGATGCCGCTGTAATGGGCGATGCAGGGCATTTTGATCTCCGCGAAGTTTTCATACTCCATCTCATACGCATCCGCCTGAAAACCAAATTGCTCCGCTACCTCGGCCATGCTGTACAGGTTCACCCCGGCGGTGTTGGCCTCGGTGAGTTTGGACAGCAGCGACTGGATGTTGTAGTAGCCGTAATACTTAAAAATCATGGCTAAGCAGGTCGGCCCGCACTCCATCATGCCGGTTTGCTGAATGAAAGGGAATGATTTGATTCGTTTCATTTCAGGATTCAGATGGCCCGGTTTGCAAAATCGCTTCTTTCAGGCAGAGGTAAAAATAATCTTTGATTTGTTCAAAATCCAAATTTAAATCCGCCAGTACCTGCGCCGTGGAGCGCGTGTTGTCAATCGCAAACAAAAAACTCCGCCACGCAAGTTCTTCTTCATCAATCTCATAGGCAAGGATTTCATTTTTGTTCAGATAAACCTTTCCGCCAGGGTGTTCGGTGACAAGGCTGCAACCTTCCGCAAATTGAATGGGTCGGCGCAGCAAGGCTTCTTCCGGCACGATGTCGAGGTTCTGTCGAATGCGGTTTGTAGTGGCGGGGTTCAGTTCCGTCACGGTTTCCATCATGGTTTGCAGGGCATCTTCGTAGCCCATGCTGGCTTCGTCCTGGAGGTGCAGTTTTTCGAGCAGCCCGAGGTTGATCACATTCAGGAGGTATTGCCATGGCTTATGTTCGGGCTTTAGGGTCAGGCGTTCCAGTTCGGTAATTAAGGCGATTTTATCAATGACCGGGTGCGGCTCATTCAAGGGGCCGAGCGCTTCTTCCAGCAAATCGAGTTTGCGCGGATTGACCAGGGATTGGTAAATAGCCAACCGGCGGTCGTACATACCGGTGTTGGCCGGCGCCTTGGGTTTGTTGAGGATATAATCGGGCAGGTAGCGCGCGGCCGGTTTGCGCAGGATTTGTTTGTCGTAAAAAAGTTCGGCGTGCAAACGCTCCGGGATATTGGCCATGAAGCCCAAAAAACGAGGGTCGAGAAATGGATACCGCGCACTGTGCCGATGGGCATAAGCCGCGCGGTTTTCATCCCAAACCAGTACAAAATGGTTGATGTGTACGTTGCTTTTGATGTAATAGCGCATCGGGTTGCGCTCGATGCTCCGGCCTGAAATAGATTCCACAAAATCCCTTTGCAAAAAGTTGCGCGCACCCCACAAGGCGTGTAAGCGTTCCGGCAAGTGATGGCGAAGTTCGGCTTCAGAAACTTTTCCGATCATGTTTTTCCAACTTTCTTCCTGGCTGTCCGCGTCCTCCACGATCCAGCGTGCCAGACCGCCGTTGAGTTGGTCGCTGCCTGTGCCGGTCAGGTTGTAGGAAATATGCGGATGAAGCCTGCGGATGGCATCATGCAGGAGCGTTTTGGTCAGAGAATCGGTGTGGGCAAAGGGCGATTCAGCGCGCCACACCCGTTTTTTCCACAAATCAATATCAGTAGCGAGGCGGTGGTAAGGCACTACAAATTGGGTATTGTCAAAATGCAGGTCTTTGGCCAATCGGTCGCAAAGTTGGGTGGTTTCTTCCAGCAGGGTGGTTTGGGTGATGATGGAAAAGGTCTCGGTGGGTTTGATGCGGGCTGCTATAGCGCAAAGAATGGAGGAATCCAACCCGCCGCTCAGAAAAGAAAAAGCCATGTCTCCGTCCTGAATGCGGATGCGAACGGCATCTTCGAGCAGTTCCATGTAGGCGTCCATGACCTGTTGGGCGCTGCGTTCGTCGGCGCCCGTATTCGCGTCATCATAAGGATTCCAATAGGCGCGTTTTTCGGATGCGCCTGTTTTGAGGTCAATATTCAATGCGGTCGCTTCTTCGAGCAGGAAAATGTCTTTGAACCAGGCGTGGTAGTTTTTTTCGCCGTCGAGTACTTCAAAGGGGATGGAGCGGCGGAGAGCGTTTTGCCAGTCAATCGTTTTGGGGCAGCGGGGGTGTTGGAGCAGGAATTTGATTTCGGAACCAAACAAGACAAAGCCAGGCCCCTGGTGGTAGAACACTTGTTGAATGGCTAAATGGTCGGTCAGGATTTGGGCATTTCGGCCAGCGCCGTCTAAGTAGCACAGCATAAAGCGCCCGTTGAGTTCGGCGGCGGCGGCAGGAAGACCAATTTGTTCCACCCGGTGGTGCAGTTGCTCCAACTGTTTTTGCACATCAGCGGCAGCATTAGTGTGGTAAAATTCGCCACAGCAATACAGCGTCGAGCCGTTGGGCATTGCCGAACGGCGCACGTCGCCCATGAGGTGAAGGGAAGCCTCCTTGAATGCAGTGGCTTTTCCAAACGCGGTTGGGAACCTGGCACTTAGCGCATCGAAATTGAACTCGCTTGTGCTGCTATTGGTACTTATTATGCCAAAAAAGCTGTGCATAGTTTGTGTATGTAGGTGTTTAAAGGTAAAATAAGGCATTAAATGCCAATTTCCCTAAAGATTTAAATCTTAGGGAAATTGAGATGACTCCAGTTCTGGCTTTTCAAATATGCTTGTTGGGCTTGTGCGAGTGGGGTTAGTTGAGCCTAATTCCCCCGCCGTTGACAGTAGCCGTTTGGCCTTTGCTCAATTTTTTCATGTCGTTTTTTAGTTTGCTGGTGAATGCCTACTCTGTTCCAGGTTTTCGGCTGGCCCCTGTAGGGTTTTAGTTGATACGCATCCCTCCGCCATTGACGGTAGCCACCTGGCCTTTGCTCAATTTTTTCATCGCGTTTATTGTTAGATGGTGAATGCCTACTCTGTTTCAGGTTTTCGGCTGCGCCTGTGAGGGCGGTTAGTTCAAGCGTACACCGCCGCCATTGACAGTAGCCATTTGGCCTTTGCTCAATTTTTTCATCGCGTTTTTTTGTTAGATGGTGAATGCCTACTCTGTTCCAGGTTTTCGGCTGGGCCTGTAAGGTTTTGGCGGATCTTTAATTGAAACGAATCCCTCCGCCGTTGACAGTAGCCGTTTGGCCTTTACTCAGTTTTTTCATCGCGTTTATTGTTTGATGGTGAATGCCTACTCTGTTCCAGGTTTTCGGCTGCGCCTGCTTGGCGGGTGTTTAGTTGATTTTCATTCCGCCGCCATTGATTGTGGCCGTTTGGCCTTTGCTCAGTTTTTTCATCGCGTTTATTGTTTGATGGTGAATGCCTACTCTGTTCCAGGTTTTTGGTTGGCCCTGTATTGGTTTGGGTGGGCGGTTAGTTAAGTTTCATTCCCCCGCCATTGATTGTGGCTACCTGGCCTTTGCTCAATTTTTTCATGTCGTTTTTTTATTTGATGATGAATGCCTATTCTGTTCCAGGTTTTCGGCTGCGCCTGTTTGGGTGGGAGGTTAGTTAACTCTAAATCCTCCGCCATTGACAGTAGCCGTTTGGCCTTTGCTCAGTTTTTTCATGTCGTTTTTTAGTTTGCTGGTGAATGCCTACTCTGTTCCAGGTTTTCGGCTGCGCCTGCTTGGCGGGTGTTTAGTTGATTTTCAGTCCTCCGCCATTGACAGTAGCCGTTTGGCCTTTGCTCAATTTTTTCATCGCGTTTATTGTTAGATGGTGAATGCCTACTCTGTTTCAGGTTTTCGGCGGCCCCTGCTTGGCGGGGGTTTAGTTGATTTTCCATCCACCGCCGTTGATGCTGGCTGTTTGGCCTTTGCTCAGTTTTTTCATGACTTCGTTTGTTTGATGGTGAAGTGCCTACTCTGTTTCAGGTTTTCGGCGGCGCCTGTGTTGGTTTGGGCGGGCGGTTAATTAATTCTAAATCCGCCGCCATTGATTGTAGCCGTTTGGCCTTTGCTCAATTTTTTCATCGCATTTTTTTGTTTGATGGTGAGTGCCTACTCTGTTTCAGGTTTTCGGCGGCCCCTGCTTGGCGGGGGTTTAGTTGACTTTCCATCCACCGCCGTTGATGCTGGCTGTTTGGCCTTTGCTCAGTTTTTTCATGACTTCGTTTGTTTAATGGTGAAGTGCCTACTCTGTTCCAGGTTTTCGGCTGCGCCTGTTTGCTTCGTAGTGGTGGTTATTGGACGACCGGATCGCCGGCAAGGATCGTAGCGGTTTGATTTTTAGTCAGCTTTTTCATGGCTTGAAATTGTTAGTTGTGATTGCCTACTCTGTTTCAGGTTTTCGGCGGCGCCTGCTTGTTTTATTTTGGTGATCATTGTAAAATCGGGCCGCCTGCAAGAATCGTAGCGGTTTGATTTTTAGTCAGCTTTTTCATGGCTTGAAATTGTTGATGGTGAATGCCTACTCTGTTTCAGGTTTTCAGCTGCGCCTGTTTGATGATACAAAGATAGGAGCACCGACTCCGGACAGCAATCACATGAAAGTAGGTAATTAGTGCCTGTCTTTATAGTCCGATAGCTGCGTTATGTTTTGCCCCAAAATCGGTCATTTACGCCAGTAAACTCCCGTTTTTGGGGCAAAAAATGCCTTGCTCTCGAACTCTAAAGAGCAGACACTCCACTAAATGGCCGGACACTAATTAGTTTTTGATACCGGCAATTCATCCCTCCAATTCTCCCTCAAATACCATGCTGACGCCTTGTCCCGGCGCGGTTATTACCTGCAGCTGGCCGCCTACGGCTTCCATACGCCGGTGCATATTAACCATACCGTTGCCGCTGCCCTGCACCTTGCCGGGCGTCATGCCCACGCCGTTGTCGGTTACGCTCAGGCGGTAATGCTGATTGTCTAAAGCAAAAGCGACGGTTATTTCCTGCGCACCGCTATACTTTCGAGCATTGTGCAGGGCTTCTTTCATCACTAAATAGAGGTTGCGACGGAGTTCGGGGTTCAGCAATATATCGGGCGTTTGCTCCGGGAAATCAACGCGGCAGCGCATGGGGGCGTCTTCCATGTAATGATGTATATAGCTGCGCATATAGGCCAGCAGGCTTTCAATATTGTCACGGTCGGGGTTGGAGGACCAGATAATTTCGCCCACTTTGGATACCGTATCGCGGGAATAGGCATTGATTTTTTCGAGCAGGCCCACCTCCACGCCCAGCGGAGCGGCTTTGGCTAAGAAAGTCTCCGCCAGCCAGGATATTTTGGTGAGGCCGGAACTGATGTCGTCGTGGATGTCTTGCGAGATGCGGCTGCGGATGAGGGCGTTCTCCTTTTGCTTTTCCACCTCAATGAGTTGTTCCTGGGTGGCATTCAAATCGTTCAGGGTTTGGGAAAGGTGCAGGTTTTTGTCGGCCAATTCGTGGTTGGTTTCAGCAATTTGTTTGTTGAGGCCGTCAAGTTGGACGTTGGATTTTTTCTGGTTAGCAAAGTTGCGATAAACAAAAAGTACGGAGAGTACCAGCAGCCCAATTCCGATGATGAAATAGACGCGTTCGTTACGTTT
>JBJXFD010000441.1:0-12249 GCA_046153985.1 Saprospiraceae bacterium | reverse complement strand
GACAGCTTGCACCTGTTGAACGATGGGCTCCAATTTTTTACCCGGGCGGAGGCTTTCATTCACCTCATCGCAAATATCGTATCCTTCATTTACGCAGCGGATGGCGTCCAGCAATTCCTCCAGGTGGGTTGGGCCGATCAGGTTGCCCAATGCAATATTGCTGAGGCGCAACAGGTCTTTAACCGTTGGATTGGGCGGCAAAAACTGAAGCACGATGGGCTTGATTGCGCAACCGGTGCCAGAAAGCAGGGCATCGCCCAAAGCAGGATTCAGGCGTACTTTTAGCCCCAATTCAATTCCTTCGGCAAAGAGCGGATTCATCAACGTACCGTCTGTATCCATCGGGTTCGCGCCCGGTAAGCAATCGCCGCCTACTTCTACCTGTGCAGTAACCAAAGCCATCGCCGAATCGCCTTTGGAAGGCATCCAACTGATGATGCAGGCCGCGTCGGACGCATCCAGGGTTACTTTGCCGAATGAGCGTCCAACCACCAGCGGGTCGGCAACGCCATCGCCGTCAATGTCTTTGGAAAGGGCCGCTTGCAGCAAGGGGAGCGAAGAGCTGATGATGGTTTGCACGCAAGTGCTTTCATTGCCATAGACATCCACCGCTTTCCAGGTTCTTGCAACGGTGCATTGCCATTCGCAATCGCCGCTCACGACTTCGTCCGCATAAGTCACGACGGGCGCCGGGTCGCAATTGTCCGTAGCCGTGGCCTCGCCGGTTGCGGCAAGCTGGTTGATCGAATCGCAGGAAACCGTAAGGTCGCCCGGACAAACGAGGATCGGTGGGGTGTTGTCTGCACCAGGAGCTATACTGGCTGAGCCATTCACTGCGCAGGATGCCACTCCATTGTCTGTCACGGAAATGTTGTAATTGCCGGCTGGCAAACCGGTAAAGACGCCCGTGCCGTTGCTTTGGTTTACAGGGCCTGTGATGGCGAAGTCGAGTGGGCCATTGGTGGTGGTTGCCGTTATGGTGATGGAACCATCGCTGGCGCCGGGGCAGATTTCGTCGGTTGTGCTTACGCTGGAAATGACAACATCGCAGCAGGTTCCGTCCGTGCCATTCAAAGCCGTCGTTGCACCCAATCCTACCGGATCAAGGTGGTCGCGCAGCCTTCGACGGCTGTCCGTAGCGCCTGCATGATCCCAGCTATAGCCGAGTTGGCCATACCAGTCGGGATCGTTGTTTCCGCAAGCAGCAGCGCCGCCTGAGAGGAAACCAATGGCTCTCCCGGTTGCATTGCTGAAAACAGGCGATCCGGAAGATCCTTGTTCGGTGGTGCCGCTATCCCAATCCGCAATGCGCCAATGGGTTGCTGTTCCTCCGACACTGCTGTAGCTGGTCCCTGTAACTGCGTCATTTTCCATGGATATTTTTTTGACATCACCGCTTGGGTGGTGAATACCTGTCACCGCCGCTGGTGCAGTTGTGGTCGCATCGAAGCCCGCAAAATGGACATCATATCCAGCCGCCCGGGGGCTTTCGGTCAGTTCCAGCAACGCAAAATCGCTGCTGAAAATATCGCCGGGGTTTCCCGGGTTAGCAAGCACGGTAGCGCCGCTGGTCGTCATATTGGTTGGCCCGTCTGTATCCGGGGTGCAGTTTGGGCTTTCATATCGCCAGATAAAAGTGAAGGTATTGGCGTTCGGTGCGTTCACGGCATCAAAGGTGTCCAGACAGTGGTTGGCCGTCAGGAACAAAGCCCGGCAATCCAGTGCCGTATTGTTAACCAAATACCCTGTACACCAGCGGGTCCCGCTAACGAGCATCAAGCCTACCGCCCGGATCTGGTCGCGCCAGTTGTCTCCCTCCATGCAAATGGTATTGACATTGCAATTTCCGGAATCATCAAAATCTTTTTCCAGATCGTCTTTATTGAGCTGGATGAAGCGGTAGCCATGCACCACGTACTGGATGTTGATGGCCGGTTTTTGATCCGCCGCTTTTATTGCAGGTGCAGGCGGTTCGTAGTATTCAAGTATGATGCGGTCGCTGTAGACTAAGCCGGATGCGAAAACGCGGTCAGCTTTGTTGTTTGCAGAGGTAAAGCCGCCGATCAGGTGTTTGTTGTCGGCGCTGTAAATATAAAGTACGGCGCCTTTCGGCAAATAAAAGTCGTTGTAGAGCAGGTTAATGGATTTTGCACCGGTCGCTTCGATGCTCAGACGCCACAGGCGGGCGCCATTCGGCAAGGTTTCCCAGCTTCCCGAATTGGTCAGGTTCAAATTTGCTTCAATCGGGTAGCCAAACCGCGGGGGCCGGCCGGTCATTTTGTCGGCTTCGTCTTCCTCTTGTATTTTTTGCAGGTTGATTTCACGCATTTTTACCGCCTCCACGCTTTTTGAAGAAAGTCCGTGCGTGAAGCTGTAGGGCTTGCCGCCAATGCTGATTTGCGCTTGCAGGGAAGTGGTTGAAGTCAGTGCGAAAAGCAGGAACGCACAGATGGTTAGCGTTTTTTTGATGTACTTAGTCATCATTGATTGGTTGGTTTAAAGGTCAAAAAATAGCATGAATCCCAGGTTGAACAGCGCCCGATGGGACGCCGGACATTAGCTTAATACCTGGCTCTTAGACTATGTTACGCAGAATTTCGTAATACTTTTCTCTATCATCTATCATCCGTTTGTATGACGTCCCTGCCTGATGTTTAAAAATGTCCAATAGTATGACAAAAAAGGATTCGCACCAAACGGCACGAGATATAATCTTGTCTTCAACATCCCAAATGCTTTCCCCATTTTTCGTTTTCTTTGCATAAGGAAACAAACACTATGATTCGTGCACGATACCTGCTCTTCCTGTTGCCTGTGGCTGGGGCGTATGCTCAATCGCCGCAACTGGAAGCTATTACCGTAGAGCAGGGCTTGTCGCAGGGTTTCATTTCCAGTATGGCACAGGACGAGGACGGGTTCCTTTGGTTTTCCACCAGCAACGGGTTGAACCGCTACAACGGCTACGAATTTACGGTTTTCAGAAACGACCCATACGATACGTTGTCCATTGCAGGCAACGGCATATTCGGCAGCGCAGCTACCGGCGAGTTTCTTTGGCTGATGCCTACTGCGCTGCAATTCAATATTTTCCATCGCGCCACGCAGCGGGCGTATCCCGTTCCGGTGGATTTATCGCGGTTCAATGAATATTTGAAAGTCGTTCCGGAACGGGAAAATGCGGTTTGGCTGCTCTTAGTTATGGACGAGGTCGTGAAGCTTTTTCACCTCCAATGGCACAAAGACTTTATGGCGCAGGTAGAACAGGGCGCAAAACCTGAAACCCTGTTCAGCTGGAAAGAAATTGCATCTGAAGTTTGCGACATGGCTTTGTCTGAAGACGGGCGCAAACTTTGGATCCTGGGAAAAGATGAATTGCAGATCCGCGACTTAGCAACTGGCAAAACCGAACGCACCTCCCTGCCTCCGGAAATGAAGGGGCTTCAATTAGCGCGCTATCAATTGCTCGCCAATGTAAGCGTTGCACCGGATCTTGCAGAAGGGGCCTGGGTTTTCGCCCGGAACCGCTTAGCGCGATACGATGGCCGGCAATGGCAGGTTTTTCCTTTGCACTTTAACGCAAATGGCGTCCTGCACACCGACCGCAACACCGGAATGATTTGGCTGCGGGCCGATTCGCTGGTGTATGGATTCGACCTCCTGCACTTGCCAAAAACCCCGGAGGCTGAGGACGCAGTCTACCGTCTGTCCATCCCCGAGCAGGCAATTTGCAGCCTCACGGATCGCGATGGGAATGTGTGGTTTGGCACCAATACGCGGGGAATTCGCAAATTTTCGCCGCGCCGAAGCATTTTCAAAAACTATTTCCCCGGCCATTCTTTCTACGCCGCGCCCGTTTTCGACAGTAAGGGCAGAGCCTGGCTGAACGAACCCGGCAGGGGGACCAAACCCGGCGGCGTTTTCGATTTTTCCAATGACCAGTTTACGCCTTTTTCCGAGCTTGGACTCCCCATTCGGGGCACCGAAGCGCTGCGCATCGTTAACGGCGAAAATGACCGCCTCTGGATCGCTACGGGCAACGGATGGAATACCCCGATCGGAAGTACCAATCCGGTCTTATTCGAATATTCTCTGGAAGACGGGCCACTCGGCTTCATCCCGTTTCCGGAATCGTTTCACAGTCCGGTTCGCTTTGAAATGAGCTACCAGGCGCCGGGCGAGCTTTGGTTTGGAAATCATTATCAATTGATGCGTTTCGATGTTGCCACCCGTGCTTTTTCCCTGTTCGAAATGCAGCCGCGCCCGAAAGGGGTGAGCGGCATATTTGCATTAGTAAAAACACAGGGCGGCGTTTGGTGGGCCGGAACCCCGAACGGCCTGTTAAAAGCTGAACCGGACGGCAAAGGCGCTTTTTCGTTTACCCTGTTGCGCACCAATCCGGCGGATCGCAACAGTTTGCCCGGCAACGTGGTCAAATCGCTGCTGCCCGACCCTGCCAACCCCAACCTGCTTTGGATCGGCACCAGCGACAACGGATTGAGTTGTCTGGACATGCAAAACAATCGCTTCACGCATTACAATACCGAAAACGGACTTCCCGACAATACCGTCTATGGAATTCTGCCGGAACCTGTCACCGGCAAAAAGAAAAACCGGGCACTCTGGCTCAGTACCAACCGGGGGCTGACCCGCTTTAGCCCGGAGGATGGCAATTTTCAGTACTTTTTTAAATCGGACGGACTACAAGAGAACGAGTTCAATACCTACGCACATGGCGTAACTCCACGGGGCGAGTTAATTTTTGGGGGCATCAACGGGTTTACGATATTCAACCCCGCAGACATTACCGTCAGCACCAGGCTGCCTGCTGTAAAAATAACCGGGTTAAAAGTCAATGGCAAAGCGCTGACCCCACGAAGCGTCAATTCGATCCTGCAAACAGATATTTGCTTTGCAGAACGCATCGAGCTGCCTTATGCTCAAAACAACCTCCAACTCTATTTCGCTGCCGACGACTACACCAATCCGGCCCGTAACCAATTCGCTTTTTACCTGGAAGGCGCCGAGTCGGAATGGGCGCACCGGGGGTTTGAACACACTGCCCAATACCTCAACCTCGCGCCCGGCCAATACGTTTTTCACGTCAAAGCCGCCAACAGCGACGGCGTTTGGAATGAAACGCCAGTTTCCCTGCTCATCGTGATCCAGTCGCCCTGGTACCGCACCGTTTGGGCTTATGGCCTGTATGCGCTGCTGTTGGCTGGCGCCGTTTACTTTTTCTACCGTTTTCAACTCAACCGAAAATTCGAACGCGCGGAAGCAGACCGGTTGAAAGGAATGGACGAATTCAAATCCCGGTTTTTTACCAATATTTCCCATGAATTCCGAACGCCGTTGACGGTCATTTTAGGCACAACAGAACGGATGATGGATGACGGGTGGGCGGTGGACGGTGGACGGGAGACGGTGGACGGAGGAGGGGTGACGGAACGCGACTCAAAAAACAATCTGGGGTTGATTCAACGCAGCGGAGAAAACCTGCTGCGCTTAGTCAATCAAATACTTGACTTAGCCAAATTAGAAAGCAATACCCTGAAAATAAATTACATACAAGGCAATGTGCCTACTTATCTGAGTTATGTGGCAGAAAGCCTGCACTCACTCGCCAACGCCCGAAACGTGCTGTTGCAGGTGGAAAACAAAACCCCGGAGGTTGTCATGGACTACGACCCGGAACGCCTGCTCCAAATTGTCTACAACTTGCTGTCGAATGCCATCAAATTTACGCCGTCGGGCGGCAAAGTCGTGCTGAAGATTGACCTGGCGCCGGATGGATTGGAGCAAAATAAACCTGCCCTTAGGATAACGGTCTCCGACACGGGCGCGGGCATTCCGGAGGAAGACAAACCCTACCTGTTCGATCGCTTTTTTCAGGCCAGGAACCAGGAATTCGCCAAATCCGGCGGCTCCGGCATCGGGCTTTCCCTCACCAAAGAATTGGTGAAAGCGATGGGCGGAAGCATTGCTGTGGAAAGCGAAGAGGGCGCCGGCGCCACGTTCATCGTGTTGTTGCCGGTACGCCAAAACGCGCCGCTCGGGCAATGGCAGGATGCCGGTGTTGATGAAAGCCAGTTGTCTGCCGCGGCATCCGGCTTGCAGCGTACCTTGCCGGGGAAACACGGCCCGGATTCGGATTTGCCTTCTTTGCTTATTATCGAGGACAATCCGGACGTCGTGGAATACCTCGGCGCCTGTCTTGAATCGGCTTACCAGTTGGAGTATGCTTACAATGGGCGCGCCGGCATCGAAAAGGCCTTCGAAATGATCCCGGACATCATCATCAGCGATGTGATGATGCCCGAAAAAGACGGGTTCGAGGTTTGTGAAGCCTTGAAATTCGACGAGCGCACGAGCCATATCCCAATCATCCTGCTGACGGCAAAAGCAACGGTGGACGATCGGATTGCCGGGTTGCGGCGCGGCGCCGATGCCTATATCGCCAAACCTTTCCACCGAAAAGAACTACTGGCTACCCTGAGCGGGCTGATCGAATTGCGCAAAAAATTGCAGCAGCGCTATGCTTCGGCGCAGGCTGCCCTGCCTCCTGCTCCTGATGCGGGCATAGAAATGGAGGATGCCTTTCTGAGCCGCATCCGCGAAGCTGTTGAAGAACGCTTGAGTGATTCCGCTTTGTCGGGGGAAGACGTTTGCCGGAAACTCGGCATGAGCTACCCGGTCGTGTATCGGAAGCTTTCGGCGCTGACGGGCCGCTCGCTTGGGGTGTACATCCGGTTGATCCGCCTGCAAAAAGCCCGCGAATTGTTGTCCGACGCCAGCCTCACCGTGTCGGAAATCGCCTATGAAACCGGTTTCAACGACCCTAAATTCTTCAGCAAGGTCTTTGCGGAGGAATTCAAGGCCACGCCTACGGAATTTCGGAAAACGCTTTCTTAACTAAATCTTCAAATTCCCTTCTATCTTCGTCCCACACCAAATCATCCGATCATGCGGGTTTTTACCTTAACCACCCTTTTCCTCGCGGCGATGCTGCCGCTTATTGCACAAAAAACAACCAATCGTTCGGCGCTGAAAATCGAGCAATTCATGGAGGGCGACCGCTTCACCGGCTTTGCCCCGCAGGACATCTCCTGGTCGGAAGACAGCAAAACGATCTACTTTTCCTGGAATCCGGACTTAGATACCCTGCGCAGCCGCTATTCGGTGGGCATTGATGGCGGTCAACCGCAAAAACTGACGCCGGAAGTGTTGCGCGATTTGCCGGAAGGCGGCGTTTACAACAAAGCCTTTTCCCAAAAACTCTATGGTAAAAACGGCGACCTTTTCCTGTTGAATCTGACCAATGCCCAAAAACGGCAAATCACCAATACGGTAGACCGCGAAAGCAATGCCCGTTTTTCGGGCGATGAAAAACACGTCATTTTCCAGCAGGGCAACAACCTCTATGCCTGGGAAATTAATGGCGGCGCCTTGCAGCAACTGACCGATTTTCGACGCGGCCCGGCTAAATCAGATTCGCCGCTCCCGGAGCAGGAACAATGGCTGAAAGATGACCAGCTTGAATGGTTTGAGGTGCTGGCCGAGCGCAAAGCCACCCGCGAAACCCGCGAGCGCCGGGGCAAAGCCCTCGACCCGAAACGCCCCCGCGAGATTTATTACGGCGAACGTCAACAACTGTCGAACGTGCAAATCAGCCCGGATTTGAAATACGTGACCTACCGCATCAGCACGCCTTCGCGCGGCAAAAGCACCAAAGTGCCCGATTTCGTCACCGAATCGGGCTATATTGAAGACCTGAACGCCCGCCAGAAGGTGGGAACTGCCGGCGACACCTACGAAACCAGCATTTATGATATCGGACGCGACACGAATTACGTGCTGGACATCAAACAAATAGAAGGCATTTATGAAAAACCGGCGTATTTGGCCGAATACCACAAAGACACTACGGCGTACAACCCGAAGTACAAAAACCCGCGCGAAGTCCTCATCAGCGGCCCCGTTTTTTCGGAAGACGGCAAAGCGGTGATCGTGGTGCGCGCGTTGGACAACAAGGACCGCTGGATCATGCTGCTGGACCTGGCGACCGGCAAGCTCAAACTGCTCGACCGGCAGCACGACGATGCCTGGGTGGGCGGTCCCGGCATCGGCTCGAATTTTTCGATGGGCAATATCGGATGGATGCCCGACAACAAACGCATCTGGTTTCAATCGGAAGCTACCGGCTTTTCCCACCTTTATGTTTTGGAGGTTGAAACGCTGGAGAAAAAAGCGTTGACGAGCGGCAAATTTGAAATTTTAAACGCTGGTTTGTCGAAAGACAATCAATGGTTTTACATCACGGCAAACGCCGAGGGTCCACACGAACAGCATTTTTACCGCCTGCCCCTGAATGGCGGTAAATTGGAAAAAATCACGGCGCAAACCGGCGCCCACGAGGTAGAACTTTCCCCGGATGAAAAACAGCTGGCGGTGCGCCATTCTTACAGCAACCAGCCCTGGGAACTCTACATCATGGAAAACAAACCCGGCGCGACCATGCGCCGCCTGACAAAATCCACGACCGCCAAATTCGACGGTTACAAATGGCGCGACCCTGAAATAGTCTGGTTTACCGCCCGCGACGGCGAAAAAGTGCCCGCCCGCCTCTACCGTCCGGCGAAAGCCAAAAAAGGCGGCCCGGCAGTGATTTTTGTACACGGCGCCGGTTACCTCCAGAACGTCCACAAATGGTGGAGCAACTACTCCCGGGAGTTTATGTTCCACAATTATTTGGCCGACAACGGTTATACGGTGCTCGACATTGACTACCGGGCCAGCAGCGGCTACGGGCGCGACTGGCGCACGGCCATCTACCGGTTCATGGGTGGAAAAGATTTAGACGATCATATAGACGGCGCGCGCTACCTGTCCAAAGAACTGGGCGTGGACGCCAAACGCATCGGCATTTACGGCGGCTCTTACGGCGGCTTCATCACGCTGATGGGGCTGTTTACTTCGCCCGGCACCTTCAAAAGTGGGGCGGCACTGCGTTCGGTGACCGACTGGGCGCACTACAACCACCCCTATACCGCCAATATCCTGAATACGCCGGCTTTGGACAGCATCGCTTACGCCCGCAGTTCGCCCATTTACCACGCAAAGGGCCTGAAAGACCGCCTGCTCATTTTGCACGGTATGGTGGACACAAATGTGCAGTTTCAGGACGTGGTACGCTTGTCGCAACGCCTGATTGAGCTGGAAAAAGACGGTTGGGAATTTGCCGTCTACCCAATGGAAGACCACGGTTTTGTGGAACCCAGCAGTTGGGCGGATGAATACAAACGGATTTATAAGTTGTTTGAGGAGACGTTGAAGTGAGGGTGGACGGGAACCGAATTATTTTTGGGAATGAATAGTTGACAGTTTTTCAGTTAGCAGTTGGCAGTCTTGAGTGTACCCCTGATCAGGTTGCGTCATCGAATGATAGTTTTCAGTACAAACTGCCAACTACATCCTGCCAACTGCTAACTGAAAACTGCCAACTCTTAAAAAGGAAGCATACAACATAACCAATCACCAAAATCATGGGCAAATTTTTTGATTCCATTCAACCGGCACAACAGGCCTTTATTGAAAAACAGCACCTGTTTTTTGTCAGCACGGCGCCGCTCAAGGCTGACGGGCACATCAACCTGTCGCCCAAAGGGCTCGATGCTTTCCGGGTCTTGTCGCCAAACCAGGTGGCGTACCTGGATTTGGTCGGCAGCGGCAACGAAACTTCGGCCCACACGCTCGAAAATGGGCGCATCACGTTTATGTTTTGCGCTTTTGAAGGTCCGCCGCTGATCCTGCGCCTCTACGGGAAAGGCCGTGCCATTTTGCCGGGATCGGAAACCTGGGCGCATTATGCCCCGCATTTTACCCTGCCGGTCAATACGCGCCAGATTTTTGTGGCGGACATTGAATTGGTCCAAACCTCGTGCGGGTTCGGTGTGCCGCTGTACGACTATACGGGCGAACGCACCATTTTGGCTGAATGGGCCGACAAAAAAGGAGAAGCCGGCCTCCACGATTACATCCTGGAAAAAAATGTAGAGAGTTTGGATGGATTAAAAACGGATTATGGCGTAGGACAGGCAGAGGAGCGCGCTTCGATGGGCTAAGGCGCCCTTATTTTTCCAGCTTCATCTCAAAAAACGGCATCCACGTTTGCCCGTCGCGGTTCATCTCGCCCGTTTCTACCCATTGGCCGTCCTGGACGCGGATGGTGTAACGGATTTGCCCGGCCATCGGGTGCGTAAAACCCCACACAATTGCGCCGTCTTCCTGCACGATAAAATCGGCGTCCACATGGTTGCCGTCGCCCCGATAGGCGCGCATCAGGTATTTACCCGTTTTCAAATCGTAGGAAATGACCGCGTAAGCCTGGTGGATGATTTGGGTGGCATCCTCAGCGTTTCTTCCCAGACCGTCAATCACCACCACCGCGCCGTTTGCCTTGACAACCACGGATTCTTTTTGAAGAAACGTGTGGCGTTGGGGTCCCATTTGAATCCAGCCGTCGCCATGCCATTCGCCGGCTAAGGCGCTAACTTTTTCCATCGCAGTCAGCACTTTTGCATCTGGCGAAAGCCCCGGTTGGGCGCATAAAGCATTCAGGCCAACGATGCCAATGATCGTGGCTAAGGTTTTGATGTACATGATGTTGTTGTTTTTAGAAATTAAAAAATCAGTCGTTCTGACCAAAATACGTCCTCAAATCCGCATAAAAGGCTTCGAAAGCCGCGATGCCCACCGGGGTGAGTTTGCAGATCGTCAGCGGGTAATTGTTTTTGTACGTTTTTTCCACTTCCAGATAGCCGGCCTCCTGCAATTTGGCGATTTGGGCGCTCAGATTGCCCGCCGTAGCGCCGGTTTGCTCTTTCAGCGCAGTGAACTCAGCCTCCCTTGCGACCATCAGGTAAGACATGATGGCTAAGCGCAGTTGCGAAAGCAGCAATGGATCCAACTCTTTATACATGGTGCTTCCGGGCTTGCGCATTCAACAAATAGCCGGGAACCAAATAGCCCAGCACGGTGGCGCCAGCCTGTATAAGTCCGTGAAATTCCATCGGCAGGGCCATACAAACGAGCGCTCCGCCCCAGAATACAATTGCGCCAAAAACTAATGGCGTGAACCGCAGCAGGATGCCCGATAAAAACGTGGCAAAAGCGGCCAGAATCAAGACGATTGGAACCGGCGGAAATTTCATGAACACCGACAAGACAAGGCCTGCGAAAAGGGAGATGCCAAACGCCATCCATACCTGCCCGTACCACTTGCGGACGATGTTCTGCTCGTACGGCATTTTTTTTCGCCGCCATTCGTACAAAAACACAGCTGGCACCCCGAACAAAGGCAGGGCAGCCCAGGCAATTTGAGCCTTATCGCCGTATCCCTGGCTCAGTAGGTAGTATTCCGTCAGACAGGCCAGTACAACCAGCCAGCCCCATAACAAAAAATGAAATCCATTCTCCCGAACGCTGTTTTTGGCGAGGTCTATGGTTTCTCGAATGATCCGCAGACTCTCCTCCGGGTTAAGGATTTTTTCTTCCTGATTACTCATTGTTGGGTGGTTTAGATTTTAAATATTACTACAAATATAGAGTAGTTTAAAAAATAAACCAAATTTATCGGCCAAAAGAAAGCTTTTAAGGATGAAATGGCCGGTTTTTATCTTTTTGCGGAGGGCGGAAGGTACAAGACTATTCTTTTCTTAGCATTCCAGTGTGTCCAAATTCGCCGATGCCTTTGTACTTTTCCAGGTTCATCGGATTGATGCTCCAGCTTTCTGCTACTTCCAGCACAGTTTCCGCGCCGGGAGAAAGCGTACTTTCCCAGTATTCGTCTGTCTCTGCTTCTGGCGAGTTGCTGTCAAAAAGGGTCCACGGCTCCTCCACCTGGGTTGGTTTACCTTCGATAAAGGTGGTCTGGCGAGCAATGCAATACAGTCTTTCCACGGTTCCGTTGACGGATTTCATCCAAAACGCGAGGCTTCCATGCATGTAGTTACCAAACGCCTGGGCTTCGCCGAAGCGCTTGCTCAATTGATTTAACAGCTTCTGCGACGCGTTTATTCCATCCTCCGAATCGGGAACAGGAATCCCCTCACCAGAAATCAGGATCCAACCTTCTATTGGCGGACGGACAAAAACATAGCCTCTGTTGCCTTTTATCATTCCTTCTACCCAGTTGGCTTTTTCTAATTTATTCAAATTCAGTGCATTCAAAAGCTTTTCAGTTTCAATTGT
>JBJXFD010000062.1:0-5926 GCA_046153985.1 Saprospiraceae bacterium | reverse complement strand
CTAAAAAGCCTCAATTGGAACGCGGACGACGCTGCGAACGCGGACAACGCGGAAGAAAATGCTGTGTTCCACAGCGTTTTAGACAGCAAAGGGCAGAGCCCGAAGAATAATACACGCGAGGCGGAGCCATCGCGCGAGCGGGAATCTTCAAAACTTGTCCCGCCTCAGCGGGATTTTCAAATCACCAAATTGTTTCAAATGGTGCTCCATGTGCGCCACATAATCCGTCATCAAAAACGCCAGGTCAATGACATCGCCGCCGAGTAAGATTTCAAATGCCAGGGTTTCGGGGGTTTGCAGGCGCATGAGGTGTAATATCCGCCGGTTGAGGCCCAGCCAGCACTGGATCAACTCCTGCAGGTCGGCGTGCTGGTAATCGTTGGCGATCACGAGTTCGTCCTGGCTGTATCGCCTGATGTTGTAAGGTTTGGATTGAAATTGAATCTCGGTGAACCGCTGCAAATTATTGATGGCCGAATCTATCAAATGGCCCAGGATTTCTTTTTTCGACCATTTTCCCGGAGCGGGTTTGTGTTCGAGTTCGGCAGCAGGCGTCGCATTCAGGTAATGAACGGTGGCGTCGAGGAGGGATGCTAATTTTTGGATGGAAGAAAGCATGTTGATTTGAAGATTTGAAAATTTGAAAATTTGAGCATTAGTTTTCAGCATGGTACAACACCCCGGTCTTATCGAGGTAAGCCTTTCGTCCTTTGTAGGTCACCTCTGTAAAATCGCCATACCGTATTTTGATTTCATCGAAAATCAACGGCGCGATCTCCCTACCATCTAAGCTGTAAATGCCATAAAAATCACCTCGTTTTACCGTAAATACCTTTCCTGCTGCGGGTCTGTATCGAACCTCATCAAACATGACCGGGATAATCGGCAAACCGGTGCTGTCTATTACGCCATTACGACCATGTTTCTCTATCTTGTAAAGTTCGCCGACGATTTTATTGTCAGGATAAACATCGTGCTTATACAACTGATATCGGCCATCTTTTGAAGGTGGGCTTTCTGTATAAACGCCATTTACATTGCAATAAAAAATCCCCTCATCCCGGAACCAATAACTATCGCAGTCTTTCAATATCCAGTTGCCCGTAGTGTCCATAACCGTATAAGTAGCATCCTTGATTTCCCAGACAAAATATCTTTCATCAAATCTTATCTTCTCAAACTGGAAAGGCAAAATGACTTCACCTGAAGTATTGATCATACCCCATTTTCCAGCTTTTTTAACCGCCGCACGTCCATTCACAAATTTGTAAGCGTCCTGATATTCAAAAGGGATTATTATTTCCCCTTTTCTGTCAATAAATCCCCAGGCGGTATCGTTTCGAACACCAGCCAGACCGCTACCAAAAGGCAGTGCGGCGGTGTAAACCGGTGGAATAACCTCCTGCATCTGGTTGTCTACGAAGCCGAAAAGGCAGGCAGTACAAAAACCCGCCATCCCATCGCTAAAGGGCGAAAGATTTTCACATCGGAGCAGGTCATAGCGCTCTGGTGTAGAAAACTGGATCACGCCTCCGGATGCACGCTTCCAGCGTTGCTTGTTGGGATAAATTTTTCCGCTTTCCAAAAATAGGACTTCTTTGACATCAGGCTTTCGGTTTAGAAAAAAGACTTTATCCTCCTCCCGGTACGTAATTTCATCGTATTGAAAAGACAGCACCGTATCTCTTTTTATGTAATCGAAGATGCCAAATTTCCCAAGGGTATTTTGCGCTATAATCCACTCACAACGCCCTTGTACCCCGGAAGATCTAAGTTCAACCGGCCAAATTGCAGTTCCATCATTTTTCAAAGGAACATTCCAGTTATTATTTGTGGTATAAACGCGAAAACACCCTTCGTTCGAATAATTCAGCGATTGGAGGCGGGGGGTATAAACCTTCCCCTCACGGTCAATAATTGCGGGGCGATTATTTATCTCCGATAAAATTATTTCTTGTTCATAGAATTGGCCGATAGATGGCGGTACATCAAAAAGAATGGGGATAACAATTTTACCAAGCGCATCTATATAACCCCATTTATTTCTAAGGCGCACCTTAAACCGGGCTGTGGGGAATGCTTCATTGATGTTGTTGTTGCGGCTAATTTCATCGTACTCAGGTTTAAGCAATATCCGCCGCTGAAGCACATCAACTATACCATATTTATCTACTTGCGAGATGCGAAGCAGCCCTTTATCGTAATTATTGATTTGCCCGTATGCACAGGGCAATATCACCTGAAGGCGATCATCCAAAAGTCCTAGTTTCCCATTCTTTTTAACACCCACCAATTCGGTTTCCCAATGCCCGTTGGTATAAGTGGCATACTCGTTGGTGGATACCAGGTCGTATTCGGCAGGAAGACAGATTTTTCCGGCCCCATCCAGCAGGCCTTTTTTATTGCTTTTTTCAAAACTGAAATACACCTTTCCGCCTATGCGAATTTCATTGGTTATTTGATCCGGATTGACTTTCAGTGGTTTGAATGCGCCGGAATACGGCCACCAAAACCACTGTCCGGCGGCATTTTTAGCAAACACTACTTCTTTAGATCCCCAAAACCCCATATAGTCTTTATAGGTAAACAGCACCTGCCCGCTGCTATCTATTATTTCCCAGATGTCATTACCGAGCGTGCCAACGGCAATGCCCTTTGCAAACCCGTATATGCCCTGGTATTTTGGAGTAACCACATATTTTCCGTCAGCCAGACGCAGAAACCCGGCGCCTGATTTTGTGTTTACCCGAAACAGCCCTTCTGTAAATGCCTCCACATAATACACATCTTTCAGTGGCAGTAGCCGTTCATTTTTTTCATTAATAATAAAATATTGACAGACGCCTATTTCATTTGCTAAACAAGCGATGGCTCGGCCCTTGTAAAAACGACTGATGTATCGGTAAACAGGCGGAATAATCTCCTCTCCATTTTCAGCGATGTACCAGGTAAGGCGGTTTTTATGAACCCTGATTTTACCTTCACATTCAATGGGTCTTCTGGAGTAGTAAACAGTAGACGAGGAGGACATAAACATATTCATGCCCGTATTCTCCATATAGCCTTCTTCCGTCTCAGGCATTTCAAAATCAGTGTCAAATCCTTTACTCACGGGTTGCCCATTCACCTTAAGAATGGCAATTTGGGTAAGTTGGCTCCCTGATTCTTTCGAATAAGCCATAGGCCATCTGACCGCCGCCAAAAAGCGATCACTGATCCGGATAAACTGCGGAGGTTCAGGCGATTCCAACGGAACAACTATTTCCCCGTTCCTATCAATATATCCATAACCCGCAGCTGCCTTCACCAGCGCCAGTGGGGTAGTAAATTCCACGGTATCCAGGTGAATTATGACGGGTTCTTCACCATAGGAGTCTGCTTCCTGATAGCTATATGCGGGTGTATTGGAAAACGGGAAAGCATCTTCATAAACAGGTAAAATCTTGAAAACTTTGTCTTCTGAGCAATAGCCCCATTTGCCTGCTTTCTGAAGCGGAATCAAAAAATTATTTTGTGCAAAAAGCGCAGGTGCAAGTGTTGGTAACGATAATATAAATGCCAGTGAGGTGAGGTAGTTTTTAAAACCTGTTTCGAAATATTTTGAACTGATCATGACTTTTGGTTAATTTTGGTTATTCAATATTCGTGTACGAAATTAATATAAAAGCAATCGCCCGCTTAATGAACTGCATTATTTAAAAGCCTGAAGGATGATGGTCAGTTCCTCCAGTGTATAGCGACGGATAAGTACCGGGTCCAGGTGGTAAAATGCCAGGTTTCGTTCAGTTGCTTCAGGCAAGTATTCCTTCAGCAGATCAGCTGTAGCATTAAGCTCTATTGGCTGCACCGCTTCAATGCGAATTTCATCTTCCGTGTAAAGGTAATAACCGTCTAAATATCCGCTGCGCACCACTTCAAATCGGTTGGGTTCAATTGCGCGCAAGCGGTCATCTCCGGCTAATGCAGCTGTGGTGAGGTTGTTGATCAGGCGGATCATTTTCCCTTCGCGGAACAGGACGCCCCAGGAAAAAAGCGGGAGCGCCACGTCAAGCGGAAGCGGGTATCGGGCAGTGTTTTTGTCGAGGTACTGCTGCGCGGTTTCGAGGTTCAGGATCGAGTTGCGCTCCTCCCCTGCCTCCACGTCTCCCATGTTGTAGAACATCAGCATGCCGCGATCTACGGGCGGCACACCGGTTTGTTTTGGGTATTTCACCTGATGCAGGCGAATGGTGGCCGATAAGCTGACTGCCGGTCCGAGGTTTTGCCGCATGGCTTCGAGCAGTTGAAAATAAGGCGCGCGGGTTGTTTCCGACCAGTCGCAATCCAATTGCACTTCTTCAAACGGCGCTTTGGCTAAGGCCTTTATTTTATCGCAGATGTTGGTTGCCAATTGTGGAATTTCCGATGCCGGCAGGTTCAAAAAAGTGCGGTTGGTGATGAAAATTGTGGGGATGAGGGCTACACTGTCGGGCAGGGTTTCCGGGGCGAGCTCGATGAGTGCCTGGGGCAGGGCTTGCTGCGAACTTTCAGACCAATCTACGTCAAAAAATTTGGCGTAAAGTTTTTTTACGCGCAGTTCCTGAAGGTAAGTGCGTTCGGTTTCGGTGAGGGTCAGGCGGGTGCGCCAGTGATAGAAAGCAGGGAATATTTGTGTTTCTGGTTGCGTGCAGGAAGTTAGCAGGAAGAGCAGCATGGTTACAATCAACGGCGCCCTCATGCGTCCCAATTTTCCTTCATCACTTCTTCCTCGGTGGTTTGCTTCAGGTCTATTAATTTTTGTAAAATGGCCTGATCCTCCAAGTCGGTCAGCCATTTGATGATTTCGAGTTTTACGCTTACTACGTTCATATCGAGATAATTAAGATTTTTTTGTATTTCCCGTTGTGATCGTTGTGCCGTTGTGTGAAATAGAAATCGTAGTGCGCGCTTTGAAAAGGTTTCACACAACGGCACAACGGACACAACGCCGCGACTCCCTCGTTGTGTACCCCATTACTCCAGTCTTTCCAACAACTCCTTCGCCTTGCTGGCAAAAACCGGTTCCGCTTGTTGCGACAAATTTTCAAGAATCGCTTTGGCTTCTGTCAGATTTTTTTGTTTCAAAAACGCCAGCGCGAGGTACCAATTGGCTTCATCGAACAATTTCGGGTCATTGATGCTCACCGCAGTGAGTTGCTCCACTGCTTTTTCAGGATAACCGCCATTGAGGGAAGCGACGCCAGCGTATAAACCCGCCTGAAAATCATCCGGTTGGCGTTGCAGGTAGCGTTCGAAAGACTGGCTGGCCGCAGCGAAATCCCCTGCTTCGTACCAATCCAGGGCTTGGAGGAGGTCAGGATCAGCTTCCTGGACGCCATTTTCACCTCGCATGGCAATGACCTCGCTGGCTTTTGGAGCAGAAAAAACAGATGCATACAGGCGGTCGTAGCGCGTATGTTGCCAATAAACTGCTGCGGCCCCTGTGAGGACGAGCAGCACCACTGCGGCTGCAACATAGTTGAGTCTTTTTTTGGGCATAGCGGCCAACTTCGGGTTTTTGTATTGTCCAATTTGCTGCTGCAACAACGCCAAATCCGCCCCAAGGGTTTCATCGGGGTTGGCCAGGTAGCTGTCCAAAGCGGCGCGGCATAGGGCGCAGTCGAGCAGGTGGTTTTCCACCCGAAAACGGGCTGCCTCGTCCAAGCGGTCTTTCGCGTAGTTTTGAATCTCGTCCAGACTCAGACAGGCGGTATGTGCGGTGATTTCTTTCATTTTGCTGCGATCAGGTTCAGGAGTTGTTTTTTGAGTTGGCGTTTGCCGTTTTGCAGGTACGATTTCACTTCATTCAGCGGAAAACCGGTTTGGCCGCTCACCTGCTGGTAGCTCATTTTTTTAAAAAAGAACAAATTCAAACAGACGCGCTGGGCTTCGTCCAATTGCGAAAGCG
>JBJXFD010000411.1:0-9753 GCA_046153985.1 Saprospiraceae bacterium | reverse complement strand
ATATCTTCGTTTGGGGCAAATCACTTCCGAGAATTGTTCCATCGTAAAAGAAAAAATCGAGAGCAGCTTGACCCTGCTCTGGATGACTGCCGATGGCAATCGCCTCAAGATTGACGGCAAGGACTGTGTTTTTCAAACCAACGAAGTCATCTGCCTGACCGAATTTCACCACACGGAAGTGCAAGAGGTCACATCCATGCGCATGGTGCGTTTCAACCGCCCATTTTTCTGCATCATAGACCACGACTCGGAAGTGGGGTGCCGGGGCATCCTGTTTTTTGGTGCTTCGCAACTGCCCGTTTTTCGCATCCCGGAGGCGGAACTGGAGAAGTTCGATATACTTTGGAAGATGTTTTCGATAGAAATGCAATCGAAGGACGACCTACAAATCGAGATGCTGCAAATGATGCTCAAGCGGCTGCTGATACTTTGCACCCGGCTCTACAAGGAGCAGCGCCAACTTGCGCCTTTGGCAAAAAATAACCTCGAATTGGTACGGGAGTTCAATTTTTTGGTGGAGTCCCATTTTAAGACCAAGCACACGGTCGCCGACTACGCAGAACTGCTGCACCGTTCGCCCAAGACCCTTTCCAACCTCTTCGCTCAGGTCAGCCCCAAGACGCCGCTGCAAATCATCAACGAACGGAAAATGCTCGAAGCTCGCAGGTTGCTGCGCTACACCGACCAAGCCGTCAGCGAGATTGCCTACACCATCGGTTACGAGGACGTGCAGACCTTTTCCCGCTTTTTCAAGACTCAGGAGGGCGTGTCGCCAAGCGCTTTTCGGGAACAAATTTGATTTCGGGAAGAATTGCCAAGCCTTCGGGAATACCTGCCTAACCTTGCCCCTGTGCCTGTCCCCATCTTTGTGTCATCAATTTTAACATTGATTTTCCTACTAAAAAAATTCAGAAAGATGACACAGTTTAATGTTCCAACCCGTGACGAAGTGAGCGCCGACAACCAGGCTATCTTCGACAACCTCCAAAAAGGCCTCGGCTTTGTGCCAAACCTCTACGCCAGTTTTGCCCACAGCGAGACTGCCCTCGGCGACTACCTCGCTCTCCAAAACCGCAAAAGCAGCCTTCGGGCTAAAGAGCGGGAGGCCATTAACCTCGTGGTGAGCCAAGTGAACGACTGCCGCTACTGCCAAAGCGCCCACACGGTTTTGGGCAAAATGAACGGCTTCAGCGATGAGCAAATCCTGGAAATCCGCAGTGGGGAAGCCAGCTTCGACCCTAAACTGGATGCGCTGGTGAAGTTCGTTCAGGAAACCACCATCAACCGGGGCAAGCCTTCTGCCGAGGCAGTGGAAAACCTGTTTGCCGCAGGCTACAATAAAGGCAATGTCGTGGACATCCTCATCGTCATTGGCGACAAAATCATCAGCAACTACCTGCACGGCGTGGGCCAGTTTGCGATTGATTTTCCCGTGGCACTTGAACTGGAAGCAGTTGCTGCCTAAATTATCGGAACCCCGGCGGTGGCTTTTCCCTCATGCAGTCACCGCCAGTTTTCGTTTTTTTACCCATAAAATATTCAAGCCATGTTAAAAAATTTGAGCAAAGCGGATTTTGAATCCACCCTGAAAGAAAACGATGTTGTGCTGGTGGATTTTTACGCCGATTGGTGTGGCCCGTGCCGGGCGTTGCAACCGTCGTTGGAGGGTTTGGCCGCCGATTTTGAAGGCAAGGCTGTCATCTCCAAAGTGAACGTGGACGCTGAATCCAAGATTTCGGCTGAATTTGGCATCCGCAGCATTCCTGCCCTGCTGTATTTCAAAAAAGGCGAACTTGCGGGCAAACAAGTTGGGCTGCAAAGCAAAACGGCCATGACCGCCACCCTCAACCAATTGATTAACCAGAATTAACCGTGCTGGCGAGTGTCGAACTTGTCAGACGGCTATTATAGCACCGAGTTTTATCGAAACTAAATCCATTTTATAAAAATGAAAAGTCTTCTAATTCCAGTTTTGTTAATGCTTTTTTCGGCTTGCAATTCGGTGGATAACGCCAGCAATGAAGCCATTTTTACCAATGCGGAAGGTGCCATAAATGGCATTGACCCCGTGGCATATTTCACGGAAAGCAAGCCCGTTAAAGGGCAGGCCGATATAACTTTTGATTGGCAAAACGCTACTTGGCATTTTGCGACGAAAGAAAACCTTGACTTGTTCTCAAAAAATCCGGAAAATTATGCACCGCAATTTGGTGGTTATTGCGCTTATGGTTGGTCAGATGGGGAGGGCCATGCAGCCCCAACCGAGCCTCAAGCTTGGGCCATTGTTGATGGTAAATTATACCTGAATTACAATTTGGATGTACAAAAAATGTGGAAAGAAAAACAGGCTGAGCTTATCCAAAAAGCCAATAAGAACTACGGTACAGCTTACTCCAATAATTAAATTCACCATCATTTTATTAACTAACATGGAAAATCAACGACCACCCTTGCCCCCGTTCACGGAGGAGACCGCAAAACAAAAAATCCAAATGGCCGAAGATGCCTGGAACAGCAAAGACCCGGAGCGGGTCTCGAAAGCTTACACCATTGACAGCGAGTGGCGAAACCGCCATTTGTTCATCAACGGCAGGGCGGAAATCGTGCAGTTTCTCACGGCAAAATGGCAAAAAGAGCAACAGTACAAGCTCAAGAAAGAATACTGGGCGCACACGGGCAACCGCATTGCCGTGCGCTTTGAGTACGAGTACCACGACGAAAACGGCCAGTGGTGGCGGGCCTACGGCAACGAAAACTGGGAGTTTGATGAAAACGGCCTGATGGCAAAGCGCTTCGCCAGCATCAATGACCTTGCCATCGAAGAGAAAGACCGAAAACTCAAATGACATGAACTACGCAAAACTCGCATTTACAGACGCTGTAAAAGCCTTGCAGGAAGAAAACGGCAGCCGCCGCAGCTACGACCGCATGGAAAAACAGCATGTGACGGAGGGTCTGAGCGGTAACGAAATCGCTTTTATAGAAGACCAGGACCATTTTTTCATGGCCTCTTTTGGCGAAAACGGCTACCCCTATATCCAGCACCGGGGCGGCCCGGCGGGCTTTCTGAAAGTGCTTGATGCGAAGACGCTCGCTTTCGTTGATTTCACGGGCAACAAGCAGTACATCAGCATGGGCAACCTGCAAACCAACCCAAACGTGGCGCTCATCATGGTGTCGTACCCACAGCGTGCCCGGTTGAAAGTCTATGCCAAGGCTCGGATAGTGGCGCTGACCGATGACCCTTCGCTTTTTGACAGGATTGACCCCGCCGACTACCCCCACCGCCCCGAAAGGATGCTGGTGCTGGATGTGCAGGTCTTTGATTGGAATTGCCCGCAACACATCACGCCCCGCTACACGGTGGAGGATATCGAGGTGGCCTTTGCGCCGCAAAAAGCTTATTTGGCAAAACTCGAAGCGGAAAACCACGCTTTAAAAGCGGAGTTGGCGCAGACAAAATCAACGCCCGCATGACAACTGAAACGGATAAGCATTTTATGAAACGCTGTGAGGCATTGGCGGACATTGCAGCCGAACGCGGGGAGAGCCCCCCGTTGGTTCGGTCGTGGTTTTGGGCGGCATCATCGGTTTTTAACTTTCCTTCCTGCACCATTATTAGCACCCTCAATTTCTTCCAATTTTTTCCTTGAACCCTCATTTTCCTTAATTGCCAAAGCTTTTTTCAATTGGATAGCCGCATTTGCCTGATCGCCAATGGCTATAAAATAATCGCCATAAGCGTCATAGGCATTGAAACTTTCAGGGTAATTCTCCACATTGAGTTTGAAAAGACTTTCCGCTTTTTTATAGTGTTTGGCCTTCAATGCTTCATATCCAAAATAATTGATTTCCCATTGATCAGGCTTTATTTGATACCCCATTTTTTGGGGTTAGACTGGCAAAATGGTTTTGATATTTATCAGCAACCATAGCAGTGCTGTCTATAAAATCTTTAAGGGAAATCTTCATCGGATAAAAATCGAAGAAATAGCGTAAAGCATCATACGTCGTAATGAGGGGTACGGAACCATGCGTATCATCCGCATAGTATTTACCCCGATACTTTAAGCCGTTCTGTTTGTTGCTTTCTAATGCAGTTTGCAATGCTAAAATGGAGCGAATATGGTCTGTTTCCATCGAGGTATCTTTTGTCACTTTTTTTAGGTCCATGCCCTCTTCCATTGTATTGGCAATGCCCAAATACAAAGATTTTCCTTCCAATTTCGTGTTTTTTAAAAACGTTTTGGTTTCTTTCAATAGTTTTTGATTGTCCCACCACATACTCGGGTCAATGCTGATGTAGGCATTGAACAGCCTGTTATGATGGGTAAAAGTTTGCATCACCGTCAAACCACCGAGAGAATGTCCGATTAATACTTTATAAGGTGCTGTTGGATATTTCGATGTTTTGATTATCTTCTTTACCTTGTGCAAACACAAGGTTTACCAAAAAGCAAAAAGCGAGGAATAAGAATATTTTTTTCATTTTGAAAATTTGTTTTATTGTTAAAAAAACGTGAGATCGGGAATCAAACATAGATTTTTGAATGATGTAAAACACTTCTCTGACGTCCTTGCCAGCGACTTCTCTGACGTCCTTGCCAGCGATTGTTTCCCGCAAAGGACGCAAAGGTCTCGCAAAGGACGCAAAGCCAGATGGCATGACGCTTTGCGACCTTGGCGTATCCTTTGCGCCCTTTGCGGGAAATTTTAGACGCGAGGGCACAAAGAGGATATCCATTCATTCAGAAGCGTTCGTTTTCTGTCAATTAATGCCCGATCTAACGTTAAAAAGTAGAGAAAATAGGGAGGGGGAGTGCTACCGCAAAACCGCTTAATCCAACTGGCTGCCCTTTTGAGGCAGCCAGTTTCATTAAACTTTATTCCTTCCGCTTCTTAGAGCCTGTCCGTGCAGAACAGATTTCCGAAATCTTCGCTCCTTGAAAAGTCTTTATTAAATCCCATCCAACAGCACCCACAGTTCCTGCTTCAGCATGGTGCGGGCTTCTTCGATTTGGCGGTTGTAATATTCCTCGCTCATGCCGGGATGAATTTTTTTCAAAGTTGCCTCAAAATCACCGTTGGCATTCATGTCTTCCCATTTGTTGTAACCATCAAGGGTGAAGGCATTATATGGATAAACAGCGGGGTCGTAAGGGGCTACCCGGCTATACAAGGCCCAGACCGACCTGCCCTTGCCAGTATTCATCATCTCCACGTGCATGGGCTTCACGAGTTTGGTCTCCATGTCGAGATATTCCGACCAGCGATTTTCTGGCACTTTGAAATAATTGACCGAAAGAAATTTCGCTTTGAGCGGGTCGAAGTTCGGCGTCGAAGCGAAGTCTCCTGCATAAAAGACCTGATGGGTCGTGAGGTCGCGCAGCATCTCGGTCTTGTTGACGATGGCCACTTCTTCCTTCGTCAGCGATTTGGTGAGGGCCGCAAAGTCCCAACCTTCATAAAATGCGCCGAGACCCGCCCAGCCCTTCACGCCAGTGACCGTTACAAAATCATAAGCTGTTGAAGTGCCGCTGGGGTAACGCACATTGTAAAAATACCATTCTGTGATTTTGCCTTGTTTTTTCCTTTCCTGGTGTAGCTTTTTCCAGACTTTCATTTCGGCATCCACATAATCGTCTGTCATGCCGGGCTTGGATTTCATGGTTTCTATGATATAAAAATTGGGTTCATCGTTTTGCGCAAAAGCGCCAAACACCATCGCCATAAATGCGAGGAGGGGGAGGAAAAACTTGAATTTTTTCATTTGAAATAAATTAATGTTGAAGAAATGATTGAGAATTGATTCATGGTAATTGAGGTTCGAGCGTCGGCGTGACTGCATGCCACGCCGACATTCAACAATCTGTTACCCGGCTTTCATCGCCGTATAAGTCCATTTAGGGCTTGTGCTTTAAAGCATCCTTTTTCACCTGAAAATCCGGATGCCCGCATTGCCACATCAAAAAAGCATATTGATCGGCGAAATTGGCAAAAGTAACTTCCCGGTCTTCCGTAAAATGCCCGTTGTCGTAATTCACCTTCATCAAAACGGGTTTGCCGGAAGCGGAGGCCTGTTGGGCGGCGGCGGCAAATTTGCCCGGCTGCCACACCACCACCCGTGGGTCGGTCCAGCCACCTACGCTCATCACTGCAGGGTATTTTACGCCTTTCTTCACGTGCTGCATGCCGTCCATTTCGTACAAAGCTTTGCACTCCATGCTGTCTGTGACGGTACCAAATTCGGGAATATTGACGGGACCATTTGTTGAAAATTCCAAACGCATGGCATTGGAACAACCTACGTTGTTTATGGCAGCAGCAAATAAATCGGGACGCTCGGTAATGGCTCTTGTAATTAAAATGCCGCCTGCGCTGGTGCCGGTGCCGCCTAATTTTGAAGCCGAGGTATAACCATTTTTAATGAGGTATTCGGCACAACTGATAAAGTCCTTCCAGGTATTGGGTTTGGTGGTTTTATAACCTGCTTTGTACCAATCTTCGCCTTTTTCGCCGCCGCCACGCACATGCGGTATGGCAATCACTGTACCTTTTACTGCTAAGGAATTTAATTCCACATTGAAATAAGGCGAAATCCCGTAGCCATAAGCGCCATAACTTTCCATCAAGCAGACATTGGAACCGTCTTTTTTAATGCCTTTTTTATAAATGATCGAAAGCGGTACCATCACGCCGTCATGCCCCTTTACTTCCACTTCTTCCACCACAAGGTCTTTGTATTCGTCGGGGTAAACAGGCGCCGGATTGAATGAGCTGGGCGAAAACTTGTCCGTTTCGGCATTGTATAGAAACTCGGTAAAAGGTTTGTTCCAGGAGGTAATAGCCACGTAAAACCCATTGGTTTTGGTATCCATGCACATAGCAAATGCCGAACCTGTAAAGGGCAATTTGACTTCAATCATTGCTTCAGTTGTCAAATTATACTTGAAGAAATGATTATTGATACCATCGCTGTAACTGATGAGCAGGTAATCTTTGCAACGGGTAAAGCTCTCCAGCACCATTGATTTTTCAGGCGCAATGACTTTGGCATTTGCCCAATCGGGGGGTTTCAAATCGGTTGAAATGAGCTTGTGTTTTTTAGCCCCGTTATGCGTGATGGCAAATACTTTGTCGCCCACGATGTCAAAACTGCGTACCAATTTATCGCCAGGGGTACACAAGGTTTTCCATTGTATTTTCCCCGTATTGAATTGCGAAATAGGGGCATAATACATTTTCATTTCGTTTTGCACTGTTCCCTCGCCTGCAAAAACATAATCTTTGGAGTCCTTATTGACGAAAGTATAAGGATAAACCATCGCATCAATTTTTAAATCGGGATAGGCTTCATTGCTAAAAAAATCAAGATCCATTTTCGGGTCGGTACCCAATGTATGCAGTTTGGTTTTAGGGTTTAAACGTGCCGTAGGATCCGTATTATCCGCCGATTTAATCCACATATACATAAACGCCTTATTGTCGAATGTCCACCCGCCAATACCGGCAGTAGCGGGTATCTCATCGGATAAAAACAGTTTGGTATCCACATTAATGACTCGAATGGTCTGCACTTCTGCGCCATTTTCAGCATAACCGATGAGCAATTTTTTGCCGTCGTAACTCGGTGCAATTTGCTGAACGGAGAGGATTTTGCCTTCCTGAAAAGTCAAAGGGTCGAAAAGTAATTGCTCCGGAGCGTCCATGTTCTCCCGGAAATAGACCTTACTGACCTTCTCGCCGGGCATTCGTTTTTGATAAAAAATTCTACCGCCTTCTTTGATTGGATAATAAATTTGAGGGGGTTGCAATTTGTCCAATTTTCGCCATTCGGCAATCAATTCATCCCTGCCGGCGATGGTATTCATGGTAGCATTGGTCAAATCGGCCTGGGCTTTGAACCAGGCATTGACCTCCGGGTCTTTCATGTCTTCGAGCCAGCGGTAGGGGTCGGTGTAGGTGACGCCCCAGTAGGTGTCTTTTGCATCCACCGTTTTGGTGGGAGGATACCGGAGTTGCGCAAAGGCAGTGGTAGCAAACAGTGCCACGGCAAACAAAAAAATGAGTTTTTTCATTGAATGTTAGATTTTTATATGATGTGTGGTTTGAAAAAGTTGCACCTGAAATCCTGTATCTTTGTGTTCGAAACATCCATTTCGTTGCTTATGGTCATCACTTCGCTCGATCAACTTGATCCAAACGGCACCTACACTTACGCGGATTACCTGCTGTGGCAGTTTGAAGAGCGCGTAGAATTACTGCGCGGAAAAATCCGCCGGATGACTGTGCCTTCGCGCAAGCACCAGGATGTTAGTCAAAACTTATCCGTCTTACTTGGCAATGCTTTGTGGAAAAACCCGTGCAAAGTCTATGTTGCCCCCTTTGATGTCCGCCTCACCAGAATGCGCAACGATAAAGAAGTGAAAACGGTCGTCCAACCTGACCTCTGCGTCATTTGCAACCCGACCAAATTGGACGACCGTGGCTGCAACGGTGCGCCTGACCTCATCATTGAAATTCTTTCGCCGGGCAATAGCCGCACCGAAATGCGCGACAAATTTGAACTTTATCAAGAGGCCGGTGTGCTCGAATACTGGATTGCTAACCCAAGCGAAAAAATGATTCAAGTGTTTCGCCTTGATGAACAAGGCCATTATGTCGGCTCACCTGCTGTATTTGAAGGAGACCTTCTCACCACGCCCATCGTGCCCAACCTGGAGGTGAATGTGACGGAAGTCTTTGAGGACTGAATGCCTATCTCGCCTTCGAACTATGGTTTTTAATCTCCCGGATGACCTGCCACCCGCCGTTGCACTTTTCCCAAATCTGCATTGAAAAAGAAAATGCGGTGGACGTGTGCGTAAATAGTCTTCAGCGCCGCCTCGCTAATGAATATACACCTGTCGATAAACTGATGACGATACCGTTGCCGCTAACTTTATTCAGAAAAACTGTATGCTGCACAGGCTCACCAATGTGGAGCATTCCGTCGTTCCAGATTTGACCGAGGACAGTGACGCCATCGAAAATCCCCGTTTCACAGAAGATGGTGAGCTTCGCGCCAGCCTTGATGGTGAGCGAGGCGCCGCCTTCCACCAGCAAGGCATCAATGGGCGTCGGGGCAGATTGGATGACGGGGTAGTAATTGGCGCCGAAAGGAATAATGACTTGCGTGAACTCATCAGGCACACGGCCTTGGGTCCAATTATCGGGGCAATTCCAGTCGGTGGCGCGGCCCGGCTTGCCGCCCTTCCAGGTAGCAGCGGTTTGGGCGGAAAGTGAAAAACTGAAGCTCAGGATAAGGATGATGGAAAAGAGTGATTTTTTCATTTTATGTGATTTTAAAACTGTGGAAGGATTAAAAATTAATTCACGGTCAATTGAGGTCTGCTTCAATGGCGGTTAGAAACCCTTTGCCCGCAATACTTGCAAAAGGAAGGGCTATGCCCGTCGGAATAGCTATATGATGGGGGGAAGCGGTTGTTAAAAGGGGTGTTTCCGTGGTGATGTTGCGAAGGGCAGGCGCTTCTTTCTGCCGCTTCTGCTGTGCGATAGCGCGCCGACATTGCTCGTTGTTCCACAGAACAACTGCTGCCAAAAAAACTCAGGCCGGCAACCAGAATCAGGAACATGGCGCTATTTTTTTGTGGCTTTTTCAAGGAGGTGCATTCTTTCCAGATATAACAGATCCAGGCGATACTCATCAAAATAACGGCGCCTGTTAAGCCGAAGATTGCGGTTTTCTCGAGC
>JBJXFD010000408.1:0-6430 GCA_046153985.1 Saprospiraceae bacterium | reverse complement strand
CACAGGGCATTGAAATTTATGGATTCACCGATGTGAAAGCACGTCAGCCAGACGGCATTCATTTTATCCCTTTGCCGAAACTAATGGTACCCGAAGCGTGGTTACTGCTTTGCTTTATCTCAAAACGTGGGGTTGGGGAGGCGGTGGCGCAGCATTTTTCGGGGCTGGGGTTTGAGGAGGGAAAGGATTTTTTGATTTGCTGATTTTTACGACATAGTTCTTTTTTACCACATAGTTCACAATAGAGGTTTTCACAACTTGTCCCGACTCGGCGGGATAGGACACATAGTTCTGATGCACCCCGGGAGCAGTTCCTATGTGATCTATTACGTGACCAATAGTTTTGATGCACCCCACTATGTGATCTATTGTGAAAATAACTATGTGGCCTATGTGGTAAAAAATAAAAACCTATGTGGTAAAACCAAAAATTATCGCAACATGAAAACCAAGATCACCTTACACCGCGGCGACATCACTAAAGTGACATTCGACGCTATTGTGAACGCCGCCAATACCTCACTCCTTGGTGGCAGCGGCGTGGACGGCGCCATCCATCGCGCCGGTGGGCCGCGCATCCTCGAAGAGTGCCGGAAAATCGGGGGCTGTAAAACCGGGCAAGCGGTCATCACCACCGGGGGTAACTTGCCCGCCAGCTATGTCATCCATACCGTCGGGCCAGTTTGGAATGGCGGAACAAAACGGGAAGCAGACCTGCTCACCGATTGCTACGCCAATGCGTTGGCACTGGCGGTCGAAAAAGGCTTAAAAACCATTGCTTTCCCAAACATCAGCACGGGCATTTACGGTTTCCCGAAAAGGGAAGCCTGCAAAATTGCGGTGCGAACCGTGCGCGATTTTGTAGAATACGTTCCCGGATTAGCCGAGGTGCAATTTGTGTGCTTCGACGAGGAGAATTATGCCTTGTACGAAACCGCTCTGTTTCCGGCCAAAGAGGCAGCGCGCCTGATTCAGCAAATCGAAACCGCTTTTGCAGGCGTGCCTTTCCCGCGCGAAACCTGGGCGCAGGCTGATTTGCGCGACGATTATATTGACCACGGCCCCCAGTGGGAAGCCGCTTACGCGAATGCGTGGAAAGGTCCCTGGAAAGACATGCCGGAAACAGAACTACGGCCTGCCAGTGCCATATCTTTTCTTAAGCCCGACGGTATGCGCTATTACTATCCGGCCTGTATGTGCTATTGTCTGCGGCATTTTCAGGACAATGATCCCGGCAATCTCTTTGAGAGCACGCTTTTTGCAGCGGAAAAGCGCGTTGGGCTTGAGGCGTATTTTGAGGAACGGTTTTCGCTTTTTGATGACGCGCAGCGATCGGCAGTGGCAGGTTTTTTGGAGTTTTTTGAGTTGGCTTTCGACCACCCCAATGCCGTTGCTGCGCTGCGGTTGTATTGGAAGGAATGGCTGAAATAAGCTGATTACAGCGAAACCCGATACCCCAGCGCATAACTCAGCGCCCGATTCTTCGACACCTGAAAGTCATCTACATCAGGCATGCCATGGTAATAGCGGCATGTTGCAGTGAGATAACCCGGGCCAGCTTTGACGCCTACACCGCCGCCGCCGTAATAGCCGAAGTCGAAACGGTTCACATTGGGTTCCTCGTCAAAAATAAGGCGGTTGCGCTGTGCAGGGGCTTCGGGATTCTCAAAAGAAAATTCACGGTAGCCGCTGATCATATAAGAATAGCCAGCACCCGCCTGGACAAAGAACTGGAGCCTGTTTTGCCAGGCATACAGTTGCCCCTGAACCATGACGGGCATTTCAATATAATTGCCTACAAAAGTGACTTCGTTTCCGCCAATAGGCAGTTGGAAACCTGGAAAGCACGCCGCGCCCCGCTGGACAAACCCAGGTTCCACCACTAAGCTGAGGTGCTGATCAATGGCATATTCCACCGTTGCCGAAGCGCCCGGCGTATGAATATAGACATTTTCACGCAGGATAAGGAGGCTTTCATCGTATTGCTGCCAGGCTTGGTTATAGAAAACATTCACGCCGAGTCTTACTTGTGCGGAAAGGCCGGTAGCGAACAGGCTGACAGAAAGAAACAGAAAGTGGGCGAGTTTCATAGCCGTGCGTTTTGGTGAGTGAGTATTGAATTTGCTATGAAAGACGGGGTATGAAGACTAAAGCGTTGGCGGTTTCCAACCAATTCGGTACAATCCTTTTTGCAAAGCAGGAATTGACGCCAGAAAGCGCTAACTTTAAGCGTTTTTTGATATCTATTACACCACGAGTGTACACAGTTCCTATGTGAACTATCCCGCCAAGTCGGGACAAGTTGTGAATACAACTACTGTGAACTATGTGGTAAAAACACGGATTTTGAACCTTTTCCCATATCTGCTATTCTATGCTGCATGAGCAATAACAATCCATCTCAGCCGGACCGGCAAACCAGCGTTTTTGAACGGGCCTACGATCCGCTGTCTCAGGCCTTAGTCATTTTCGCAGCCGTACTGGTGGTGAACCTCGGCGCCAAATTGGTGAAACTGACCGGCCTTCTCCACGTTTCCGACCGCTTTCCCTGGATGGCAGCGACCGCTTTCCTGCTTTTTTATGCCATGCTGAACAGCGTTTTTTCGCTTTCTACCAAAAGCATGATGCGCTATTGGGGCCGCTCGGTGTATTGCTTCATGGGTTTGGCGGCGGCTTCGGGCCTGGTCGCCTGGCTGTTTTCTTCCCTTTCCATCGGGGAGGCCGGTTCTTACCGCTGGATTTATGTGGTGGTGACGGTGGGTTACCTCGTTTTTCTGAGCATCGTCACGTTTATGCGCAACATTGTGGATTTCGCCCAGCGGGAGGAATGGAATCAGCCAAGGTGGCGGAGCAAGAAGCGGCAGTAATCCACATCCATTGATTAGTACTTGTCCTCCTCATTCATTCGAAGCCTCCCTCGCGCTCGTAGTCTGGTTCACAAACAACAGGCCGTCAAACTGAAAGGGAATGGAATACCGCGTCCAGTAGGAATACTCCACGCTGACGTGGTTGGCAAAACGAATGGGCAGGGGGGGCGTGAGCCAGTCCTGTTTCCGGGCATTGCGCAAGTCCACTAATAAGCCCGGCGATTTTTTTCGCAAAGCGACGCGGTGAAAGGCTTCGTCTAATGTGCCTCGCGGACCAGGCAGCAAAGGGCAGGCGATCTGTGAAAAATCCATGTAGTTTGGCTGGGCGCGGTAGTTGCCCTCGTAAGTAAAAATACCGAACGCGCAGTAATCAATCCCGTATTTTTTGGACAGATGAGCGCCCATGGAAATGCCGTTGTAGTAGTTGTTTTCGGCCACCGGGTGTTCGCCGCGACTGATGTGAAAATCGTGCGCCCAAACCACCATGCGGGTTCCTGGCGGATGTATGCTAAAGAGCCAGGTAATGTTTTCTGCCATGGCAACATCGCGGTACAGGGATTCGTGGCCTTTCAGCGCATTTTCAGCGTACTGTCGCACCAAGTTGGCGTATTGGATGCCGCATTCGATGTACAAGCTGTCCTGCCGGGTTCGGGCGTTGGCGAGCCAGAATTGTTTTTTGGTGCTGACCAATGTCTGCGCCTGCCGGGCATTGATGAACCATGCGGATTTGGTGCTGTCGCTTGCCGACCAACTGTTTGCGCCGTCCTTTTTTAGATCGGCCAGCAGTTTGCTGACAGTGTCCAGCAGCGCAGGGTCGTGTTTTTTTAAAAACCGGGAAAGGCTGTCCAATGGCAATTCCAGGTTCTGCATATCAAATCCCCGGAAAGCCACTTTGTCGCCAGGGTGCTGCACGTTGTACGCCCGGATCCATTTAATCAGGTCCAGCACCTCCTGGTTTTGCCATACCCCGAACATGCCATACATGCTGCCCCGCGCAGTTCCTGTGCCGTGCAACACGTAGTTGTTGACGCGCTCCACCACGAGCTGGTTGTCTTCGATGGCAAAGACGCGCACGCCGAGCTTTTCAACCGCATAAGTGAGCAAGCGGTGTTTGAGCCTAAAAAACTCGCTCGTGCCGTGGGTGGCTTCTCCTAAAGCGATGACTTTTGCATTGGCGGCAATGGCGCCAAATGCGCTTAAATCTTCAAAAGCAGCAGGTGCTCCAGGCGGAAGGGCGTCCACTGTTTTTAACGGCGAGGCCGATTTATTCAGCCATTTCATTTGTTTTTTGGAAAAAGCCGGAGCAATTTCTACTTCCCGAACTACTTTGCCGTCTAACTGAAGCGTCAGCGCGTCGAACCAGGCGGCGCCAGTCCCTAAATGACAAAGGGAAACAGACAACCAGTTGCAATTGGCGGGCAACGTTATCTCTAATTTTGTCAGACTCCAATCTGTTGTTCCCGAAAATTTCATTCCGGAAGTATCCGAAACCCAACCTTCTCCTTTCGCATAAGTTATGGTGAAAAAAGCGGCCCCGTTGAGGTTCTCCGTTTTGATCCAGGCTTCAAGCAGGATGGCTTTCCCGGCTAATGGATACGGTTCTATCTGATAGCTGATGGTTTGTGCCGCGCTCCCGCTCTTGCCCCTAATTTGGAGGCTGTATTTTCCATCGCGTTTCACAGTGCTGTCCATGCCGATTTTTATATCGGAATTTACCGGATAACACGTCCAGCCCCAGGGACGAACCAGCCCTTCTACGCTTAGTTTTTCAAAATCGAAATTCAACGGTTGCTGGGCAAAAGCCAAAAGGAAAAAATCGCAAAAGGCGGCCAAAAGCAAGCACTTACGTAGCATCGGCAATTCGATTTTAGGTCCTTGCAAAAAGAGCCTGGAAAATAATGATCAGGATATAATAGCATAACGATGCCATCATCCCAGGATTATTTTTATTTCAAATATTCGCTTACCTCTACGTATTTAAGTTCGGGCGTAGCACCCGCAGCTTGCTTGATGATGGGCACATGTCCCGCTCCGATGAGCAGGAAAATCCGCTCCTCCTTGCTTTCCGCCAATTGCAATACATTCGCCAAAATGCGCAGGTTGCGGTTGTACCAGCCGGTCGTGTTGTCTGCGCCGGGGTATTCTCCTCCGGTAGCGTATTTAAAAGAACCGATCAGGTAATGGCCGTGACCGATTTGCAGGCGTTCAGGAGAATTGGCGTACAACAGGTGTTCGCGCAGGGTTTGCACCGTTTTCAGCGAATCATCCATTTCGTACAACTTTTTATAAAGCGCTGGATAGGTCGTGTCTGCATATTTTTGAAGTCCATGCTTTTGGGCGAAAGCGTCTTCATCCGGCACTCCCTCAAACCACCGCGCGTTTGTGTCCACGCAATACAATTTTTTATGCCCCAGTTTTTTACCTAAACGAAAACAAACCTGGAAGATTTCGTTCTGCCCGAGTTTGTAACGTCCGGCTAAATATTCCCCGTAAAGGGAGTCCACAAAAGGCTGGTCTTTTTCTTTTTTCCATTCGATGGCAATTTTGGTAGGCTTGAATGCTGCGAGGCGGTTCACCAATTCCTCTACCTCCTGCTGTCGTTTTTCAGACAGGATATTCACTGTAAATTTAGGCTTGTATCCATCTAATCCAGAATCTTTGAAATGGAAAGTGCCAAGGATCATCAATTGGGGCTTTTCGCCCTGACGGAACATTTCCAGGGGGGCGTAATTGATTTGAGGAATCGGAATTGCCTGTGCAGCCATTTTGTTGAAAAAAAGCAACATAAGCAATGGAATTACAAAAATCCGGTGCATATTATTTTTTTCAATTGCCAAGAAATGTATCATATCGTTCAAGTTGAAAAAAACAGAGTTTTCATAGCTTTATTTATTCTTCCAGGTATTTTATGGCTTCTGTGATCCAATCCTTATCTACCGGTAAATATCGGTCTGGTTTAATGCCCTTATTATCAATGCCCTGCCCTAAATCAACCCGACGACTTCTCGTGGTCGCATACGCTAAAATCAGCGGGCAATCCGGGAAGGAAACGCTTCTCATATTTGCATAATCGAGGACACCTTTGGAATTTTGGCCCATCAAGATGGCTTTTTTACTTTGTCTGACCCTTAATAAAAACTGTTCCGTGGAACTCGCACAATGACCATCTATTAAAATGGCAATCCTTTTCGGGAAAGGTTCAATTTTTTCAAGAATTGTCGTATCATCAGGAACAATATTAACGAGTTGCCCCGGATATAACTTCATCTTTTCGGTCATTTCCGCGATGGCATTTTTTGTTGATTCCGGCAGGTCGGGTTCATCCAACACCGCCGTCCAGGCTTGAATATTGTCGGCAGAAGCAATGACATCTACGCCAATATTGTGGACAGGGTTTGTGTAGAGATAAGGCGAAATCGGCGCATAGGCGAAATCGGCGCCACCAGCGTTTCCTCTTAAATCCAGGATTAAATTTGGAATGGATTTTAAAATATTTTCATGGGTTTTAAAAACAGAATCTATAGCAGGCGCATTCCATGGATCAAAAGAGCTGATTTGAATAT
>JBJXFD010000399.1:0-15125 GCA_046153985.1 Saprospiraceae bacterium | reverse complement strand
TCGAACCGGATCTGTTTAAATCGGATAAATGCCGACCGTCGATTTTGTTCCTCCGGTTCTGCTGGCAGTTTACACAAGACCGATGCGATATTTCGGAATGTGTGACGTCGGTGAATGACCGTAGCTGCCCCGACGACAACGAACCGGACGTGCTGACTTTTGACAATGCGGGCGCTTCCGGTGTGGGGTATGCTTTGGTGGTGACTGACGAAAACGACGTGGTTGTTGCCATAGAAGATGGAACAGAATTTGATTTCGGCACTTTGACTGCCGGCATTTACCGCGTTTACGGCGTGGCTTACACCGGCGCGCTTACGGTTGTTGCTGGAGATGAAGTGAACGCAGTTGACTTGTCGGACGAGTGTTTTGACCTCAGCGATAACTTCGTGCGGGTGACGCATGAATCGCCAACAGGTGGCGAAGTTGCTTTAGATGGGGGCGGAACAACGGTTTACCTCTGTCCGGATGGCGCAGGTTCCAGCTTGCTGTTTTTTGAAAACAGCGGCGCAACAGGCCCCGGTTTTGTTTTTATCATTACCGATAACCACAACGTCATTGTTGCGATATTAGACGGCAATTCCATCAACCTTGACGGCTTGCCCGCAGGCAGTTACCGCGCATGGGGCGTTGCCTATACTGGCGCCCTGACTGCCGAAATTGGCGACGACGCCGGAGTAGCAGCGCTGTCTGACGGATGTTTCGACCTCAGCAGCAATTTTGTGACGATCGTGAACGAAACGCCCAATGGCGGAACGATCGCCGGACAGGGCGGCGACACTACATTTGACATTTGCCCCGGCGATGGCAATGCCGATGTGATCAATTTTAACGTGACCGGCAGTACCGCTGGGAACTATGATTACCTCATCACGGATGAGAATGGGTTCCTCATTGGCGTGGTCACGGACGACAATTTTAATTTTGAAAACGTAAGCCTCGACGGCCCGGTCAGAGTTTATGGCGTAGCCTACACCGGCGACCTGGTTTTGCTTCCCGGCGACGCAGTTTTGCTTACGCCGGCATCGAATGATTGTTACGACCTTTCTGAGAACTTCATTGCCGTCAACCTGACTATTGTGGACGGCAGCGTGATCTTCTCTGATATTAACGGCACCGAAACCCTGTATATCTGTGCAGGCGACGGCGTAGCAGACACGGTTTCGTTCTTCACGGGAACGCTGGGGGCAGTAGCCGGCTACCGGTTTGTCGTCACGAATGAAAACAACATCATTCTGGCTTACCTGCCCGGCAATCAGCAAAATTACGAAGCGACTGCCGGATTTGCCCGTTTGCGCGTTTGGGGTCTTGCCTTCACCGGCACGCCCAATCCAGTGCCTTTCGGACAAAACATTACGACGGCGGTGATGTCGAATGGCTGCTACGACCTTTCCGATAATTACATTGACGTCATTCGCGATTTGCCGGAAGGCGGAGCGGTTTCTTCGGGCGGCGAAACGGATATTTTGTTGTGTATCGGCGCAGAAAACGGTGTGCTGAATTTTGAAACCACCAGCACTTCGATTTCCGCGTATGCGTTCATCGTGACTTCGGAAGACAATGAAATTATCCGCATTTCCGATTCGGAAGATATTGATTTCAATACGCTCGTTCCGGGCGTCTACCGTGTTTGGGGACTTTCCTACACGGGGGTGCTGACTGCTTTTGTGGGCCAGGAAATAACGCCTGAAACCAACTTGGCAACCAGTTGTTTTGAGCTTTCCAAAAACTTTGTGCGCGTGGATCGCGCAGAACCGGTGGACGGCGGCGAAGTGTCGGGCCTCAACAGCGCCGGAACCAATACGGTGTTCTACACTTGTCCGGGCGATGATAACGGGGATTTTGTGATTTTACAAACCACCAGTCTCGATACAAATTATGTGTTCGTGATCACCGATGACGCCGGCAAAATCATTATTCCTGAAATTATTGGCGACGTCATTGACTTCGATCCTGCGGCGCCAGGTACTTACCGGATTTACGGCATCTCCTACAACGGAGATCCATTGTATGGCTTTGGAACGAATGTGAACACGGAGCCTTTGTCAGACAATTGCTACATCACTTCGTCCAATTTCATTACGATCATCGTTTCGGCGCCGGAAGGCGGAACCGTTGCGACAACCGAAGGGGAAACGAGTGTGACAGTCATCAACGGCGATGGCGAATTGGATGTCATCGGCGTACTGACGACCGGCGCTTCTCCAACGCTGTATACTTACCTGATCACGGATGAAAACAACATCATTGTGGTCATTCCGGATGGTAATTCCTACGATTTTGAATCGCTTGCCGCCGGGGTATACCGCATCTGGGGCTTAGCTTATACCGGCTCACTGATCGCGAATGTCGGCGACAATGCCGCAACGGCAGACCTTTCCGACGACTGCTTTGATTTGAGCAGCAACTTTGTGGAAGTAAACAGCGAACCGCTGACGTTTGGCAGCCCGGATGGCGACGCTGCGGAGCGCTTCGAAGTACAAACACCTGCGGCTGTATCCAGCATCCGGCTTTCGCCCAACCCGGCCAAAGACAACCTCGTTGCCGACCTGAACATGAGCAGCATCGAGCGTCCGGTGACGACGATCCGCATTTTCAGTGCTACCGGTCAAATGGTGCTGCAACGGAACGAACCGGCTGTGGAAGGCGCGAACCGCTATTCCATCGGCGTGAACGACCTGGCGCCGGGCTTGTATTGGTTGCAGGCTGCGAATGGCGGGGTGGTGCAGACGGCGAAGTTTGTGAAAGAGTAGGCGGGTAGTGAGGGCGTCGCTTTGAGCGACACCCTCACTTAGTCCGGCAAACTATCAATTTAGCTTTCCATATTTCAGCGCCCGGTTCCGATGTTTTCGGGGCCGGGCGCTGTGTTTATAAAAAATTGTTCTTGAAAAGTTTTATAAAGTCCTAATTCAAGTTATAAACCACCTGCGTATTGACTACTACTCACGAGCCATCCTAACTGCTACAGTATATTGGCTGGCTCTCGGCTGATATACTGTAATGAAATAAAACAAAAAGTTTTTTTATCTTATTTTTTGTTTTATATTTGTCTTTGTTCCAAACATTTGAGCTTATGCAAAGACAACTTCTACGTCGAATTCAAAGCAATTTATTGTTACTCAATAAGTTGAAAATAGGACATCTTGATCCATTTGTACTGCTTGATGGTGAAAACATTCAGATTGAAACGATTGCCAAAGACTCTGAAGCTACATTTGAGTTACTCCTGAAAATTGCCGATCATTTCGACATCTCACTTGATTTACTGATCAGGCATGACTTATATGGCTACACGAATATAGATTTAAAACAATTATTGGATGGGTACCGCCGTAAGACATTGAAGCTACCTGCCGAAACTGTGGTTATTAAGTTTATCACAATCGCCGCAGCCAGCCAATATCTAGTAAACCCAGAGAACGACTTCCCTACTTTTAGCTTACCAAGGCGGATTTTTGAACCCTATAAGCTCTCTACTTTCCGAGCCTTTGAAATTGATGGTTACTCCATGCCGCCGATTACCCCAGGTACCATAATTGTTGGCGAACTATTAGAGGACACCTTGAGATTTGAAGAAGGGAATCGTTATATTATCATTCATCCTGACGGTATACTTTTCAAGCGTGTATTCAAGTCGCCAACCTATGAACAAGATCATCTATTGATTTTAAAATCGGATAATTCAGATCCTGAATATGCTCCATTTTCTATTAATGCACTCGAGGTTAAGGAGATGTGGAAGCCTTTCCAGATTTTGGAGAAGATGAACGATTAAAGTCAAGAATTCTTTGAATTAACTTTGGAATATTTTGTGCTATAGTTATGTCATCATAAAAATCTAAAGTAAAATCGCTTTTAATCATGTCTAAAATGACAGGATAATTATCCTTTAGTGTTTTAATCCTCTTTTTTGCTGAAATAATATCAGGACTTATTTCTTGACCTATTTCTTGTCGGTATTTTTCGGATAAACTTATTTCTTGCTGTTTTTTTTGTATGCTCTGGGTAACCTGATCCCCAAAAAATTGAAAATTTACTCTCGCTAGTTTATCCACTACAATTGGAATTAATCTTCTTCCTTCATCTGTTTTTGCTTTTACCTGTTCAATCATTAAATTAAATGCAGATTCTTCGGCTACCCATTCTGAAGAAAGGCTGTTTTGTGAAACAAAGAGTAACGTGTGGTCGGCATTTCGTATTAGGTCGTATATTTGACTTTGTATTGAGATTTGAGATTTTAATTCGTAAATATCTAAAATTGTAGTAATGCCATAAGACTCTAAATCTTTGATGATTTTTTTCATTATCACATGGTCTTGCATGCTATATGATACAAATATTTCTATCTTTGACAAGGTTTTAAATTCCTCCTGGCGTCGGCACCATTTTTTAAAATTCTCATTATTTAAAAGGGATTCTAATCGGTTTAAATGTAGATATTTTAAACATTCTATCTCAAATTTTATCTCCCAATAAACCAAAGGCAAATATAAACTCTTCTTTGTATTGAATCTTGTAGATAAGTTTCTTGTATTTTTTATTTCTTTTTGAATTGAATTGTTGTCAATGGAATAATCGATATGCTCATAATCGGCAAAAAAATTATAGTGTAAGGTTTCATGGAAACGATCTTTTTTATTATTTAATTTAACCTTTTGATTTGCAATAGGTAACCCCTTTTGTCCTCGTTCAAGTTCGATGATCAATGTACTGAATTCTTGTTGATCCTTTACCGTACCGATATATTGTGCTATTGTACCTGCACGCTGCATTAAATATTCTATCTTTTTGAAAGAAAAATTGGATAATGGCAGGTTAATTAAATCTTCTAAGATTTTTAAACTCGCATAGCCTCTAATTAAGTTATCTTTCAATAGTCTTGATTCTGATTTTATATGACCAATAACTTCACGAACTTCTAAATACCGATGTAATAAAATAAAAATTGACTGTTGGCCATCATTATTGTTTTTTAATTCTGAATCAAGCATTGATTGAATTATCGCCAAGTCTTCCCACTTGTTTTGCAGTCGTAATTCGATTAATTGGCCCATTACTGACTTCTTCAGAGAATCATTAAGGTTGCTAAACTCCGCCTTAGCATTCTCTGTATTTCCCTCATTCAGGATTATTTTAGGAAACTCTAATGTTTCAATCTTAGTATTTGATTTTTTTTTAGTTAGTTCAACGTATCGGTGGCAAGTTAGCGGGCCTTTTCTTTCTTCTTCTAATATTTCCCATATAATTGAAAATGGCAAATTAAAAGGCTTAACCAATTGAATTTCCTGAAACAAACAACGGCTTTCCCTCCAAAGCCCTAATTCGAAAAGGTGTCTAGCCCAATCTAAATAATAAGGTAAATATGTAGCTGTAAATCGTTCCCGCTCCTTACCAGTCAAATAAATGCTTGCTTGCCGAAAACGACGAGCTTTTTCTAATACACTTTGAATTGGTGGAAATGAACGCATGTTTGGTCAAATTATGAATACAGATATTAAGGTTGTTTAAGGATCTAACCGATTTTGTAAATATCGCTGTACTCTATTTTTTAGGATAGCCTGCAAATCACTTGACATATTTTCTAATAAATATTCACGCAACAGACTAGGTATTTGATAAGTCCTAGTAGGAGTTTTCTCTGACCGCACTACTTCCAAAAAAAATTTTCTTTTAAGACTCGCTATGATCCGATTAGGATCAGGTTGAAACTCTCTTAAGGCATCTAACTCTACTGCTTCTTGCTCTGGTATCAATGACAGAAATCTCAGGACTATTTCTTCCTCGTTTGTAAACAAGAGCCATTTTTGAAAATAGCGGGCTTTTTCTTCACGGAATTGCATAACTAAAAGCGGGTCGGATACTATATCTTCCAAGGGAAGGTATTCAAATTTTGCAAACAACTTTATTATACCCGGATGGCCGCCGGTTAGGTTTTGTATTTTTTCTGTGTACGACAATATTGAGTCACTATATTTTTGGTCTGTTAATACCATTTTAGGTAAAGCAATGGCATATTTGTATGACACTAGTTTAGTAGTTTGTTCCTCTGAAAGCGGTCTTAATTGCACTTCCATGGCAAAATCTTCCAGTTCTATGTTCGTGAAATCAATTTGCTGTTGGGTAAGCAGCCAAAATCGAATATTTACATGCTTGCGCGAAAGCAATAAAGTTCTACGGATGAATCCTGCAAAACGAGAAGTTGCCTGAATCTCTCCCCCTTCTTCCATTAACAGATGTAAATTTTTAAAAACCAAATTTACCACTGGTACTCTTTGCAACCTGTCTATTATTTTTCCAATCAGTTCATTAGTTTGATTATTATCTAAATGTAGTAGATCTTGGTTTGTAGTGTTGATTTGTAACAGGTCGCATATTTCACTGAACCAAAATTCACGATTATGATTAAGATCAAATCGCAGTACATTAGTTAGTTTTCCTGTTGATTCTAATTCCTTGAGAAACGAACTCTTTCCAATTCCTTTTAACCCAGAAACTACACATATGCGCTTTGTAGTAGATTCAAGGAAATCAAATGCTTGTCTTGAAGAATCAGGACGTAAATTAGGGACACCATCAAATTTTTCTGGATCATCAAATGGCACATCATTATACCCCGATTGGCGAATGTACCGACCCAGTCCCATCGAATAGGGTTCTACCCAACCACCATCTTTTTCCCAAGCGGCTCTATTTGGCGCGGTCAATGGCTGCTGAAAGAAATAATATTTTGATAAGGAGTTTCCCGGAATGATTGAGGTAAGTAGACCACCTTGCTCAGCAGTGAATCCAGAAGCAATAATATTATATTGTGTTTTCAACCGCGATTTTAACTCTTCGTGCAATTTTTTAGGATCAGATACGAAGTCGTAGTCTTTACCTTCCTGGAGTTCTTTTCTATTTGTCGCCTCGGAAAGGAAGTTCCGAATAGAGATATTAGGATTAAAAAAGTATAGATGCTGAACGCAACGTTGCCTATTATGGTCAAGACAAAGGAGTAAATGCTCGAGCGCATTCCCGTCGAGATCATCTTCTTCTCCACTTAGTAGAATAACAGGTCGAGCGAAGATTTCGGCAAATATTATGTCGGATCTAAGGTTAAGAATAACTTGTTGATAGTTTGTTTTTTCGAGATAAATATATCGTTTTTTTTATAAAAATCTATATATTTTATCTTCAAGTTTAACAACAGCGTAGACTATCATATAAGACGTTTATTTTCAGGTGTTTACACAATTTTTCTAACATGGAGTTTATAACTAATCAGAAGTTTACTGCAACATTTTTTGCATAGTAGCTTCTGAAAAGGTGGTCTGTTTAGATAAAATCAGAGCGTAAAGCTTGAAATTTCGATAACAAGCGACTTTAAATCCGCTCTGGGAAGCAACATCTTCTCCAGGATTTTGCCTCGTTTTCGATAATCTGTGCCAGGATGTTTTACAAGTATTTCATCAAATACCTGCATCGCTTCCAGAATTGTCTTCGAGTCTTTTTCAGGTTTGCCAATGGAATTAATTGCCGCCTGAACTGCCAGGGATTGAAAGTAATTTGCTCTGTAATTTACATTTGAGGGTGATTTTTGGTAAAGAACCTTAAAAGAGTCTTTGCTATGGCCAATATAGTCTTTGGCTGCTTCCAATTGATCCAATCCGAGACTGGCCAAAGCCAGTTTAGTATTTGCTATTGCCTTTCCATTGATAAAGTAAGCGTTACAAGGATCTTTCTCCAATAATTCACTTTCCAGCCGCTGGTATATAAGATAGTATGTTTGCGCTTTTTCGAAGGCATTTTTTTGAACCTGGAGGCCGCCCAGTTTTGCGTACGAAATAGCCAAGCCGTCTTTGAATTCCATATTTTGAGGAAAGGAGTCGTAGAGTTCTTTTTCTAAGTGATTGTATTGTTCAAAAAAAGTCAAAGCCTGGTCCAAATTGCCCATCGCGGAGTGGGTTGAGCCGAGTTTTTCGTAAGAAACGGCCAAGCCGTATTTGAATTCCACATTTTGAGGAAAGGCACCGTGGAGTTCTTTTTCTAAGTGATTGTATTGTTCAAAAAATGTCAAAGCCTGCTCCAAATTACCCAGTGCGGAGTGGGTTGAGCCGAGTGTGGAGTACGAAATAGCTAAACTGTTTTTGAAGGAAACATTTTGAGGAAAGGCATCATGAAGTTCTTTTTCTAAGTGATTGTATTGTTCAAAAAAAGTCAAAGCCAGGTGTAAATTGCCCAACGCGGAGTGGGTTTCGCCGAGTGTGGAGTACGAAATGGCCAAGCTGTTTTTGAAGTCCACATTTTGAGGAAAGGCGTCGTGAAGTTCTTTTTCTAAGTGATTGAATTGTTTAAAAAAAGTCAAAGCCTGATCCAAATTGCCCAACGCGGTGTGGGTATTACCCAAGTTCTGGCACGAAATGGCTAAGTTATTTTTGAATTCCACATTTTGAGGAAAGGCGTCGTAAAGTTCTTTTTCTAAGTGATTGAATTGTTTAAAAAAAGTCAAAGCCTGGCCCAAATTGCCCAGCGTGGAGTGGGTTTCGCCGAGTTTTGCATCCGAAATGGCCAAGCCGTTTTTAAAGGAAACATTTTGTGGGAAGGTGTCGTAGAGATCTTTTTCTAAGTGATTGGATTGCTCGAAAAAAGTCAAAGCCTGCTGTAAATTGCCTAGCGCGGAGTGGGTTTCGCCGAGTTTTTCGTACGAAATAGCCAAGCCGTTTTTAAAGGAAACATTTTGTGGGAAGGCATTGTGGAGTTCTTTTTCCAAGCGATTGTATTGTTCAAAAAAAGCCAAAGCCTGCTCTAAATCGCCCAGCGCGGAGTGGGTAACACCCAAGTTCTGGCACGAAATGGCCAAGCCATTTTTAAAGGAAACATTTTGTAAAAAGGCGTCGTAGAGTTCTTTTTCTAGATGATTGTATTGTTCAAAAAAAGTCAAAGCATGTTCCAAATTGCCAAGTGATGTATGTGAATTTCCCAAGAATTGGTACGAAATTGCCAAGACGTTTTTAAAGGAAACATTTTGTGGAAAGGCGTCGTAGAGTTCTTTTTCTAGGTGATTGAATTGTTCAAAAAAAGTCAAAGCCTGCTCGAAATTACCTAGTACGGAGTGGATTTCTCCGAGTTTGGAGTACGAAATGGCCAAGTTGTTTTTGAATTCCATATTTTGAGGAAAAGCGTCGTAGAGTTCTTTTTTCAAGCGATTGTATTGTTTAAAAAAAGTCAAAGTCTGCTTCAAATCGCCCAGTTCGGTGTAGGTTGAGCCGAGTTTTTCGTACGAAAGGGCTAAGCCTTGTTTATAAAATGAGTAATAGGGATTAGTTTGCAGCATTGCTGCGTATGCTTTTTGACAAGCCCAATAGCTTTTTAATGCGGGTTCGAGTTGCCCGATAGCGGTGTGCATATCGCCCATATTGCCGTACGCATTGGCAACCTGCCAGTCCTCGACTTGGGGGTGGGCGATGATGAGTGGGTAGATGGTTAAGGCCTTGTTGTAGCGGTGGTTTTGGCCGTAAAAATCGGCGGCATCCAGCAATATTTCAAGGTCGGTGCTGTCCAAGCGCAGCAGCTGGTCGTACTGGTTTTCGGCTTTGGCGGGGTCGAACTGTACACTGTACATATCGGCCAACAAGCGGACAGTAGCGATTTGTTGCTGTTTTTCTTTCGCCAGAGCGGCGCGTTGGGCGTCTAACTCAGCCTGGGCGCCAACAATGCGCTTTTCTTCTTTCAGGATTTCTTCCGTTCGCCCGGCAGGGTTGATGCTTTCGAGTTTGGCAATCGCCTCCTTTATTTTTCCGGCCTTGAACCATTCGAGGGCTTCCTGGTACACGGGGGTAACGTCGTCGAAATTGACCCGTGCAAATTGTTCGGCCAGCGCGTCGAGGTTTTGTTTTTGGTGGTCGTATTGCTCCTGCAATGCTGCTAATTGGGTTTGGTAGCCTTGTTGGTCGAGTTGGGCTTTTTGCAGTTTTACGCGCAGGGTGCGTTTCTCTTTTTCAAAACCCGCCAGCAGCGCCTTGTCCGACACGCCGTAGTATTCTTTTTTTGCAGCATCCACTGTGCCCGCTTTGGCGAGGATGATGTCCCTGCCGAGGGTGTCGTTGCGGCTGATTTTGAGGATTTCGAGTTCTTTGCCATTGACGAGTTCGTAGCCGCTTTTTTTGATTTCGGCGAAAAAAATCAAATCTCCTGCTGCTTTTTCGGCGAAAACGAGGCGAAACCAGCCCCGGTCGTCGGAGTCGGTCGGCACGGCGTTTTCAAATTTTACGATGACGCCGGAAAGGGGTCGGCGTTTGGAGTTTTGCTCGCGCACCATGCCTTTTTGGATGGTTTGTGCAAATAAGGGCGCGGCAAGGGCGCAGAGGGCGAGCATAGGGAGGAGGTTTTTCATGGCAGTCAGGTGGTTTAATTTTTGGACAATCTTTCCCGGAAAACTTCGCCGGGAAAAACGGGCGTCGAAGTGCTTTTGGGTGCGTAGCCCGCTTTAAAAAGGTCGAGTCGTTGAGCGGTGCGTTGGTGCGCAGGCGGAATGAACAACGTGAAGGCCCCGGAAGCATCGGTCAGTGCAGAGCAACAGGGGATGGATATTTTCACGCCTTCGAGGGGTTGTCCGGATTCGTCTTTGATGATGCCTGTGATTTTGGCCAGGTCGTCGTTGCGGCGCACCGGCAGCACAAAGGATTCATTTTCAAACAGAAATGTGGTGTCCACAGGCACGAAGCCTTTTGCTGAAAATTGGAGGCGCAGTTTTTTTTTCAAAAATTTGGCGGAGATACCCTCAAACAGCGCCTCTGCAACGACGTCTTCTTTCGGTTCGGATTTGACGCCATAGGTCAGCACGAGCCGGGCGAGGGGTTCGGGTAGTTCGGGGTTGGGGTTTTGGTTTTCTACGCGGATTTTTAAGTTGAGGGTGCGCTGTAATTCCTGGTTGCGTTGCCACAAATAGGTTCCGCCAATCGCCAGCATTGGGACAAAAAGGTAGAGAAACATTCGAAGCCGCCGGCTGGTTTGGCTTTCGGTGACGGTCGTCGTGTCGCCGATGGTGACATTCCCACCTGCCGTGATGGCGCCCGTCACCACATTTTTGCTGTTGACAATGGAAATGGCGTGTTCCAGTTCTTTTTGGATGGCTGGCTGAGCGGATTGTGTTTCAATTTCTTGCAACAAGTTCATTAGCCCGGCGCGGATTTGATTTTGGGTCAGATTTGCCTCAGCGTGGCTGACTGTGCCCAAGCGGATTTGCCTGCGGATGTCGTGAAATCGGGCGGATTGAAGGATGACTTCGTCCAAATGGCTGGCGTTGTCAAGCAAAGCGCGCAGTTGTTGGAGCGCGCCTGACAAGTCGTTTTTTGCAATTTTTTCTTTTATGTGATTGGTGTATTCAATCCAAGTCATACTATTTCTTTGATACTACGTTTATAGGTTTTCGTCTTTTTTGATAAGCTCTAAGCAGCTAAATCACTTAGCTTAATGTTTAACTCTCCCAACAATTCCCCCAATTCTTTGACCTGCTTTTCTCTCCGATATTGATATTGTAATAGCATCAGGTCTTCTTCATCGCCTTTTTGCTGATGAAGATAGATCATTCCATCTACTGACTTAATCTGTTCTAACAAGTCAGCTACCCTGATTATCCTTTCATCCAAGATTTCCAGATCGTTCATCTTTGATAATTTTATTTTTCAAAGCTTATTTCAATGTACCCTTTGGGGTATCTTTTCTGTCGTTTATCCATCCGGCTTCTTGAAAACCAATCACTCCAATACAGAAGATCTGACTTAGTCCAATTATGTAGCTTATGGTTTTCCAGATAAATAATCAAAAGATTAGCATCAATCCCATAGTTTTTAGGAACAGCATCTCTTATGAATTTACTTCTTATTATAGATTCTTTTTCTGCTAATAGCTGATAATCAATTAGATTTACAATGTCAATGTCTTTAGGGTTCTTCTTATTCGACACAAAACTTCCATTGATCCATTGTTTAAACTCACTCGTTACATTCTTTTCAAAATCTAGAGTATATTTTTCATAATTCTCAAATATTTGATGCCTCGTTGAGTCCATTTCAAACGAATTCACAAAAAAATCCTTGAATGCGAGATAACTCATTTCAATTTTTTCGTAAGGCATTAAATTTCCCCTGATATCGAAATTTGTTTCAATATTCATTCTCCAAATTTAATTCTTTCTTTCTAAATCTCCAAAAACTATAATAGGTTTATTACTGCGGGGCCTCACTGCCGCACCACCTCCTTCACCCACATTCCTCCATCTCCCATCCGAATCGCCAAAAAATACGCCCCTGCCGGATACTCCGCCATCGAAAACGCCAGATTTTTTACCCCATCTTCCGGCGCATAAATTTGGCGATACATCAACTGCCCGCTCAAATTGTAAAGCTGCACCGCCTGAAATGCAGCGCCATTTTCGTCCGATTCCACCGTAACCAGACCCGAAGCCGGATTCGGAAAAACGCGGATATGGTCTTCCACAACAATAGAATTTGAAGGACTTGGCTCAGCAAACAAACCCATCGCTTCCGCAAAACACGGGATGGCATGCGCCTCATCAATAATGCCGTCGTTAAAAAAACCAAAGGCTTCAGAAGGTGAAATGGCATCCCAGTAGAAATAGGAAAAGTCGTTGGTGTTGATGGCGTTCATCAGCGCGGTGATCCAGTTGCAGCGGCTGTCGGCATCCGCTTCCGTGGAGCAGCCAAACTCGCCCAGATTCACCGGAACCTCATAGTTTTCGCCCCAGGCTTTCACAGCAGAAAAAAGCTGGTTGATGGCGGCAATCTCGTCCGTTTGCGGAAAAGCCCTTTGCGGGAAAAAGGCCGGCGAAGTCCAGCTCATGCCCTGGTGCGTGAATAAATACGGGTCGTAGTTGTGAAACGTGTAGATGACGTCGTGATCAGACAACGGCGTAAACGCAATCAGATTGCCGCCGGAATTCCAGCTGCTGGCGCCCACCAGCACAGAGTGGGTTTGTGTTTCGTTCATCCGGATGGTGGCCAGCAGGTTTTGCGCCACTGAGCGCCAGTTGGCGTTTGAAATTTCGTTGGTGGGTTCGTTGTAAATTTCAAACAAAAAACGATCGGGGTCCAAATGGTCGTACCGCAACGTCAATTGCCTCCAAATGGCGCTCAGGCGCCCAGTTTCCGTGGTATAATTGGCATTCGTCAGCGGATAGCCGTGGTGGTTGTCTATGATCAATTTAAAATCATAGTCAGTAGCCCAAACAATCATGCTGTCAACCAGCGAAAACGCGATGTGGTTGAAATCGAGCGCATAAGGCTGGGTCGTGCCGGCCAATCGTTCAAACGTAACGGGCAGGCGGAAGGTCTCGAATCCAGCATTGCGCAGCGCCTGCACCTTGGCACGCGTGTAGCGATTGACTTCCGGGTAGGCGTTGAACGGCATGAGCCAGTAAGCTTCCAGCCAGTTTGCGGTGTTGATGCCCCGGCCCAAAGTATTGGCGCGTGCCATCGTAGCAGGCGTCGTGCCGCCACCGCCGACCGAAACATTCACCAATTCAATGGCGTCAATAAAAACGGTTCCGCTGCCCACTGCCGAATTTGATGAAACGCTGAGGTCTATTTCGCGCACCGCCGACGGGCTTACCGCAGAGCCTACGGTCAGGGCAAACAGCGGAACGTCCACCACAGTATAGTTGCTTGTAGCCAGACCAACCTCCAGCGTGTTGCCATAGTTGCCGCCGTTGCGCAGGGAGAGCGCCATGGTTTGCGCGCCGGAAAGTCCCCGATAGGCGATGCGAAGGTGGCTAAAGCCCGAAAAGTCCCGTGCGGCACTGGAGCCCCAGTTGTCCATATTCAACCCAAGGCCTGCCCACGATCCTGTAAACGCATATTCGAAGCGGTAGTGTTGATTGCCTTCGTGCGGCATTTGGCCGCTCACTTCGGCGAGCGTAGCCGTTCCGCCTGTACCGGCAGCCGACCAGACGCCGGTGATGAGGGTTTGACCGTTTTTGTAAATGACGGGCTGCGCATGCGTCATAAACGCAGCAGACAGGAACAGCAAAAGCACAGGATATTTCATAGCGCGTGGATTGAATTTGCTGCTAAAATACAAGGAATATTTCAAGGTATCCCGACACGCTTTCAAATCTCACACTTATCTCTAACTTTGCCGACCTCAATACCAATCACAGATTCTATGAAAAACGCTGCCCAACTCTTTCATTACATCAGTTACCTGCAATACCCCCTGATGTTGGTCGGGATTTACTATTGCTACAAACCCCTGCTTTTTAATGCGGATTCCATCTGGGCAGACTACAACAAAGCGCTGGTATTTATCGGATTAGCGATTAGTTTTTCAACGTTGCAGGACACCAAAAAAACGCAGAATAAACTCTCCAAACGGATCTGGGAAAATCCTAAATACGCCAGAGCTTTCCTGATTTACATCGCGCTGCTCATCGTGTTTATTATTTCCTTTGGCATGTACGGTCTTTTTGCAAGCCAAAACCCCAATGTTCAGGAGCTTTCCTTTGGAACCATCATTTTTGGTATCGGTCTGATCGGTTTGCTGAAAAGCGCTATAGAAATGGCGGAAAACCATCAAAAAAAACCTGAATAGTGTCTGTCTTTATATGTCAGAAAAAATTCAGATTTTTAGCCCGGCAAAAACAACACACATGACATTCCAACTCAAATTTCACCGCACTTTTTTCTGTTTAGCCTATCTGGGCTTGATTTTGACGACAGGTTGCAACAACGATCCGAAGCCTGCACAACCAGAAGAACAGGTTGATTACTACGGCACCGGAGAGGTACAGCGCCGCTTTATGCACATTGGCGGCAAAAAAGAGGGCAAAATGACCGACTTCTACCCGGATGGCAAAATCAGAGGCGAGCGCTGGTTTGAGAACGACAGGCAGGTTGGCAAAACCACGCTTTTTTTCCCGAGCGGCCAGGTCAAAGAAGTGCAATACTACGTGGATGGCTTCAAAGAGGGCGGGGATACGCTTTGGTACGAAAACCGGCAGCCGCAGTTTGTGATGGATTACAAAGCCGGCAAACGACACGGCTACCTGCGCAAGTGGTCGCCGGAAGGGGAAATGATTTATGAAGCGCGGTTTGAAATGGACTCGCTGGTGGAGGTGAAGGGGGAGAAGTTGA
>JBJXFD010000396.1:0-10462 GCA_046153985.1 Saprospiraceae bacterium | reverse complement strand
CAGTTCTGGAGGAGTTCGCCTGTGAAAGCCAATGAAGAAGTTCATAGGAAAGCCGTATGCGGGAAAACCGCACGTACGGATTGACGAGGGGGAGAAGCGGCACTGCCGCTTCTCTCTACTCTACTGTTATAATGTATAAAAACAGACATTACTCACCGGCTTCGATTTTTTCCAAATACTCATTGCTAAAATCAATATGCAATTCCACCCACAGCGGGATGTGGTCTGACATTTGGAACGTGCGCCATTTGCTCAGGTAGTACGAATTGATGGCAGCTTCCGTTTTTCCCAGCGTGTTCTTCTCTTCAAATTTATCCCGGTAGACCGCCATTTCGTCTTTTTTGTAAACGACATCCTGGAACGCAAAGGAGCCGGCTTTGCCATTTACCCGGTCAAAAATGAGCATGTCTTCGTCCTCTTTTATTTTGAAGGCAATCTGGTCGTAGTGTTTGGTTTGCCCAAGGTCGGTGGGTTTGGTTTTTAACTGATCGGGAATGTAAAATTTATTCTGTTCCAGCGCTTTCATGGTGGTATGCGTGGGGTCAATGATGTTGAAATCGCCGAGCAGGATATAGCTGGCGTTTTCATTTTTAGCCTTTTTCTGGAACCACTTTGCAATGGCGTCAATTTCGGCCACCCGGCGTTTCATTCCGGCGCTGGTGGGGCTGTCTTCGCCATAAAAAATATGTACGGTACAAAGGCTGAACTTGAACCACCCAGCCTGAAAAGCGGCTGTGAAAGGCGTTCGGGCAAATTGAAGGTCGCCGTCTAATCTGAGGTTGTCGGGCAAAACAATCTCCCCGGCAATGTTCCGAAATTTAACCTTATTGGTATCAAATAAAAAAGCCATGCGTTCGCCGCCGCCCGCCGAACCTTCCGTGGCATCCGTCACGATATAGTCCCAGTTATCTCCCAGCAGGGAAATGAGGTTTTCCAACCCTTTCAGGTTACTGAGCACTTCCTGGATGGCCACGAGGTCGAATGCTTCAATGATTTCTGCCATGTAGTACAAGCTTTCCTGCGAGCGGTTGTCGCCAAACTCGCGGATGTTCCAGGTGGCGAGCAACAACGTTTCTTTAGCCGTGCGTGCGGGGACTTCAGCGCTGATTTTTTTGCGCAATTCCAGGAGTTTGGAGACAATCCTTTTTTGGGTGATCAGGTCTGGGATGCCTTTGATGGGCGTGTAGTATGGCATTTGTTTTGTTTTAGGTATTGAAATCTTTTATTCAAAGGGTAATTATTTACCACAAAGGTTCTATTTTTTTTACAACATAGTTCACATAGGGGGTTTCACAACTATGTGGTCTATACCGCTTTATGCGGGACAAGTTGTGGTAAATAAATACTTCAAAGGTACGCTACACCAACCAACCCGATTCCATCTCCAGCGTAATCCGATTCTCACTACGCAGGCGTTCGTTCAGCGCTTTGGTTTTGGGCAATTCGTATTCAAAGAAATATTGAAAAGCCGCAATTTTCCCGCGGTAAAAATTCGTTTCTTCGTCCGACAGGCCGCCTTGTTGCAGTGCCTTTTCGGCAACGATGGCCTGCTTGAGCCAAATCCAGGCAATGGTCACCGTGCCAAAACTTTCTAAGTACAGCGTCGCGTCGGCCAAAAATACTTCAGGTTTGTCTTTCATTGCCAATTTCAGGAGAAAAAGTGTCAGTTCGTGCAAGCCTGAAGCAGAATCGGTCATTTGCCCGGCGTATTGCTTTAAAGCATCAATTTCATTGGCTTTCGTAATTTCACTTACGATTTCTTTCATAAACAGGGTCAAAGCTGCTCCTCCGGCCATCATCACTTTCCGGCCCAGCAGATCCATCCCGTGGATGCCCGTTGTGCCTTCGTAGATGGCATTTACGCGGATATCGCGATAATGTTGCTCCAGCGGAAAATCATCGCAATAGCCGGCGCCGCCAAGGCATTGCATGCCAGCGCTGACGGATTGGATGCCCATTTCAGCAGGGTAGGACTTGGCGATGGGCGTCAGCAGTTCAAACAACAAATGCGCCTGTTCTTTTTCCTCGCCTTCAGCCACCTCGGCGATGTCTCCGTAATAACTGCATTGGAAAAGCAGGGCGGCGCTGCCTTCGGTGATGGCTTTCTGGAACAGCAGCATCCGGCGAACGTCGGCGTGCTCAATGATGAGTTCTTGCGGCAACGCGGGGTCTTTCTGGGAAGGATGGCGGCCCTGCGCCCGCTCGTTGGTGTATTTCAGGGAGGCGTAATAGGCCGCAGAAGCCGTGCCCGTTGCCAAAATGCCGGTGGCGACGCGCGCTTCGTTCATCATTTGGAACATGTAGGAAAGTCCGTGGTTTGGCTCGCCAACGAGATACCCCAGGCAGTCTTCTTTTTCTCCCAGCATCAGGTGGGCAGCTACGTAACCTTTTTGACCCATTTTGCCGTAAATGCCCGCGGTGGTGACGTCGTTTGAAACCAATTTTCCGCCTTCGTCGCGTAGTTTGGGTACCACAAAAAGGGAAATGCCTTTGACGCCCAGCGGCGCGCCTTTGATGCGTGCGAGCAGCAGGTGTACTACATTGTCCACCGCGGTGTGGTCGCCACCGGAGATGTATATTTTCTGACCTTTGATTTTATAAGCGCCGTTTTCGGTCGGTTCAGCAGTGGTCGTCAGGTCGGTCAGCGAACTGCCCGCCTGGGGTTCGGTCATGGCCATCGTGCCTTGCCAGTCGCCGCTGTACATACCAGGCAGGTAGCGCGTTTTCAGGTCTTCCGTAGCAAAATTCCTAATGAGTCGGGCAGCGCCCTGGGTTAAAAATGCATGGGAGGCCGCATTGGCGTTGGCCGCATAAAAAATGATTAACGCAGCATTCAACAGGGTATAAGGCATTTGTTGCCCGCCGGAATCGTAGTCGAAAGGCGCCGTGATCCAACCGCCGTCCGCAATGGCTTTGATGGCAGGCCGCAGCCCCGGATGCACGTGTACTTCGCCGTCTTTGTAGTAGGCTTTGTTTTTGTCCATCTCCCGATAAATAGGGTAGAGGTGGGTATCCCCGATTTGCAGCGCAGCTTCAATAGCCATGTTGATGGCTTCGGCATCGTAGTCGGCAAAATAACCGAAGCGATTCAATTTGCCGGCTTGCAAAACTTCGTGGAGCAGGAATTTGATGTTGCGGGTGCTGACGTAGGTATTGGGCATGGTATTCGTTTTATGATCAGAATTTAACTGCCGGTGTAACCAAAATGTTTTAGCACACGCTCATCATCCCGCCAATTGTCGCGGACTTTGATGTGGACTTCGAGAAACACCTTGCGGTCGAGAAATATTTCAATGTCCTGGCGGGCGGCGGTGGCTAATTTTTTCATCGCAGCTCCGTTTTTTCCCAGCAGAATGGGTTTTTGGGATTCCCGGGAGACAAAAATCACCGTACTGATGCGCGCCAGCGGCAGACCTTCCTTTGTTTCTGTGTCTTTAAAATCCGTCACCACCACTTCGCAGGAATACGGGATCTCCTGTTCGTATTGCAGGAATATCTTTTCGCGGATGATTTCGCTGACAAAAAAACGCTCCGGCCGGTCGGTAATTTGATCTTTCGGATAATAAGCAGGGCCTTCCGGCAAGGTTTCGATGATGTGCTTCAACAGCAGATCGGTATTGATTTTTTCCAGCGCAGAAATCGGGATCACGTGGTCGAAAGTGAATAACGCTGCCCATTGAGCGATCCAGGCCTCAATTTTTGCAGGCGTCAGGGTATCAATTTTGTTCAGTACCAAAAATTTAGGCGCTTCCACATTGGCCAATCTGACCAACACGGGGTCGGTGGCTTCGTATTTTTCACCGGGCTCCGTCATGAACAGCATCAAATCGGCATCTTCAAAAGTGGAATGCGCAAAGCGGTTCATCGCCTCGTGCATTTTGTAGGATGGTTTGCTGATGATGCCCGGCGTATCTGAAAAAACGACCTGGAAATCTTCGTCGCTCAACAGCCCGATGATGCGGTGGCGGGTGGTTTGCGGCTTGTTGGAGATGATGGACATGCGCTCACCCACCATTGCATTCAGCAGGGTGGACTTGCCCACATTGGGCCTGCCGATGATGTTTACAAATCCCGAACGGTGAGTTGTCATGTTATTGATTTATAGGTAATTATTGGTTTTTTAAGGTTAAAGGAGAAAGGATAAAGTAGAAAGTAGGGATTGCCATCATTTTCGGAGTTTCACTTTAACCTTTATACTTTAACCTTTAACCTTGATTTTCCTTTAACTGTGATCCAACCCCCTCTCTCCCTCTCACTCCCTCACTCCCTCTCACCCTCTCACCCTCTCACCCTCTCACCCTCTCACCCTCTCACCCTCTCACCCTCTCACTCCCAATCCCCAACTCCCTGCCCGATCATCCTGGTTTCTTTGTTGATGATTTTTTCAATGGTTTTAAAGAACTGTTTGGGTTTCCAGGGGCGCCAGTTGAGGTCGTTGAAGGCTTCTCCGAAATTGACATAATACTGAAGATGCGTCGTTTGCATTTCGTCGGCAACGTGCCGGAACGTATTCACACAACAAATCCAGCCGTCGGATTCAGAGACCTCCTCGTACCATTCTTCGTAATAGCTGTCGTCAGAGCCGTGAAAGTTAAAAACATTTTCACAGATCAGGATAAACTTTGAAATACCTTCCGCTGCCATGTGGTCAATGACCTCGCGTTTGAGGTACATGATGTCGTTGTAAATGCAGTCGTTCCATTCGCCGATCAGCTCGATAATCGCGAAACCCTCGTCGTAGTCCACAAACAAAACCTTAAGATATAATGTCTGGGATCCGAAGTCATCCCACTGAGGATGAATGAAATAGTTATATACTTTTTGCGTATAGTAAAATTCGTCGTAAGCCCTTCCGTGAAACGGGGAACGGTCATCTTCGGAGGATATGTAGCGGTCGCGCCATTGATGGTATGGCTCAATATCGTGCATGAAATTTGCTTTGGACAGTGTAACGCCGCGAAATTAGCGATTGTTTTATCACCGATCAAGGGACGGCTTATTTCTCTTGAAAAAGCAAGCCGGATTTGGCAGAAGGCAAAGTTTTGTCTATCCTTGCGACATTCCTATACGTCTAACCACTCGAACATGAAGCCATTTTTTACCAACGATGCCATTGTTTTCGGCTTGCTCGTCACGGTGCTTGCATTTGTTTTTGTCACTTCTGCCAGCAAATCGCGCGGGTGGCAAACCTTCTACAAATACGTTCCCGCGCTTTTCCTCTGTTATGCCATTCCCGCCTTGCTGCACTGGCCGCTGGGCTTGATTTCCGGGGAAAGTTCCAAGCTTTATACGGTGGCTTCGCAATATTTTCTGCCAGCCAGCTTGATCCTGCTTTGCGTCAGCACCGACCTGAAAATGATTGTTCGCTTAGGCCCGAAAGCATTGATCATGTTTCTGGCAGGCACCTTAGGCGTTATCCTTGGAGGGCCGGTGGCGCTGTTGTTTGTGACCAATGTGATGCCGGGCGCCCTGTCATCGGTGAGCCCAGATGAAATGTGGCGGGGATTTTCAACCATTGCTGGCAGCTGGATCGGCGGCGGCGCCAATCAGGCGGCTATGAAAATTATTTATGAAGTAGACAACAACCTGTTTGCCTCCATGGTGGTGGTAGACATTATAGTCGCCAATATCTGGATGGCGTTTCTGTTGTACGGAGCCAGTATTTCAGATCGCATGGACCGCTTTTTCAGGGCCGACAGTTCTGCGATCGAGGCCGTCAAAGAAAAGGTCGCAAGCTATCAGGCAAGCGTTTCCCGCATTCCCGACACCAAATCGCTTTTTGTGATGCTCGCCGTTGCGTTTGGCGGGGTGGGGCTGTCGCATTGGGGCGCTGAAAGTTTCATCAAACCCTTGAAAGCCTACAATGAAAGCACCAAAGGTGTTTTTGAATACCAGGAATATGTAATTGCAGGCCAGGATACGACCTCGCAAATCATCACAGAAGGGCGCTACGATACGCTGGCGCCCATACAGCGCCAAAGCGGCGGCATGATTGCTGTGGCTGGTGGCGGCGCCAGTTTTGTCTCCAAAACAGTGCTAAAAGAAGGCTACAAAAAAGGTGCGCTGGTGGATAATGGCCTCAGCACGATCCTTTCCAATTTTTTCTGGGTCGTAGTGCTTGCCACGACTTTTGGACTGCTCTTGTCGTTCGTTCCTCAGTTTCGGGAGTTGGAAGGCGTTGGCGCTTCGCGGTGGGGCAGCATTTTCATTTACCTGCTCGTCGCCACCATCGGCATGCAGATGAACCTGGGCGATGTGTTCAACAAGCCGGGGCTTTTTGCCGTCGGCGGCATCTGGATGCTCATTCATGCCACGGTGATGGTCGTGGTTGCGCGGCTCATTCGTGCGCCGTTCTTCTTTTTTGCAGTAGGCAGTCAGGCCAATATTGGCGGGGCAGCTTCTGCGCCGGTGGTGGCATCGGCTTTTAGTCCGTCGCTGGCATCGGTGGGCGTACTTCTGGCGGTTTTGGGTTACGCGTTGGGTACGTACGGCGCTATTATTTGTGCCGGATTGATGCGCTGGGCGATTGGAGCGGGGCCCGGTTGAAAATTTCGCAGCTATATGAGGATAGGAACTTGTGTTTTTGATAATCATTCAAAGATTTTATTCATTATTTGAATGAAATGTATTTTTTAAATCTTTTTGTAAAAAAATTTGCAAAGAAGAGCCAGGTTGCTGTACATTTGCAATGTCGAAAGCGACAAACATCACATTAAAATTGTGGGGTGATGAAACAGGCAGCCATACCCTCTTGTCTCGGGGGTGAGGAACAACAGGATAAACGTAGCATAGAGCCGGTCTCGTTCACGCGGGACCGACCAGGGTTGACCACTCAGGTTTGTGTTATGGCTAACTGCCTCGTGAAGGTTCGAATCCTTCCCCTACAGCAAAAGCTCTGACCTAAAAAGTCAGGGCTTTTTTTATGCACTCCTTATTCTTTAGGGTTTGTCCAAACCGCTAATTTCCGCTAATATTGCCCTCGAATGGTTTCAATGCCAAATTTCCACAACTCAAAGTTTTTCCCATGATGTCTTCAAAGATCAAAATTGCGCTCCTGCTGGTATTGGCCACCTCGGTGCTTACAGCTCAAAACAACCTCAACCAGGGCCTGCTCGCCGTTTATTCATTTGATGGTTGCACCAACGACTTAACCGCAAGTGCAAACGACGGGATTTTAACGGGTAACGCCACCGCAAGCGATGCTTTGCAAATTCCAAGGGACGATAGCTCCGCCTTGTTGCTAAATGGCGCTTTTCTCAATGGGCTATCCGATTTCAGCATTGCTTTTCAGGTGACGTTTACCGCTTTCAATACAACCGGTTCGCCGCAAACCCCGCTTAATACCATCCTTAGCGGCGCCAATGCTACGCAATTAAGAGCCCTCGTACTGGCTTATGATGTCTCAGAAAATATTTTTCTGATTACCATCAATGGAAATACTTACAGCGTACCTGGAGTGTCCTTGACCACACAGCAACCGTATTGCATTGAGGTAATCAGGCAGAATAATGTCGTGGACCTTTACATCAACGGCGTTAAAACCGGTCCCGGCGCAACCGAGAACAGCCCCTTGCAGGTTACTGCCAATGCTTTGGTTGTCGGCCAGGATCAGGACTGCCTCGGCGGATGCTTCGTGGACTATCAGTCGCTAAATGGCCGCCTCGACAACCTTCGTTTTTATAATCGGGCATTGGCTGATACCGAACTCAGCGCTTATTGCACGGATCCGGATAATGAAGACCGTACAGAAGATCGCACCGAGGGGCTTTGCTTAGGCAAAAAAGTATTGCTGGATGTGACCCTGGAAGGCAGGTTGTCAGCGACTTATCGCTGGCAGGATAACTCTACCGATCCTGTTTTTGAGGCATCGGAAAGAGGCACGTACGTGGCTGAAGTCAATGATTGTGGCCAAAAAGTCACTTACACTTACGAGGTAATAAGGGAAGAAAACTGCCCTTGCGACCCAATGACACCCAAAGCATTTACCCCCAATGGGGACGAGCGTAACGACGCTTTTAAAGTACTCAACGATTGCGTTTTTCGCGAATTTGAACTTCAGATTTTCAACCGTTGGGGCAAAGAGGTTTTTAGAACCCAAAACCCGGCTGACGGATGGGATGGCACTTTAGATGGGAAGGCTCAGGCATCGGATGTGTATGTGTTTGTATTGGTATACAAGATCAAAGAAAGCGAGATGCAGTTTCAGAAAAAAGGCGATATTACCCTGCTCCGCTAAGTGACCAAGATCGTCCTCACCGGCCCGGAGTCTACCGGAAAGTCAACGCTTTCACAAGCGCTTGCGGCGCATTTCGGCACGCTTTGGGTGCCGGAATACGCCCGGTTTTACTTAAACCACTTACCCCGACCTTATCTGCCCGAAGATGTGCTGCACATCGCGCAAGGCCAAATGCAATGGGAAACAGTCTGGGAAAAATATGCACAAAACTTGCTTTTTTGCGATACAGATCTTTTGGTTCCCAAAGTCTGGATGGAGCACAAATATGGTTATTGTGATCCCTGGATAAACACCCAATTAAGCCTTCGCCATTACGACCTTTACCTGCTGTGCGATATTGATATGCCCTGGGAAGACGACCCCCTGCGTGAACACCCAACCGAGCGAGAAGCCTTGTTTGAAAAATACCGGGCGGCTTTGGATGCGATGAAAGCGAGGTACGTCATCATTGGAGGCAATGGAGCCGAGCGATTAGATAGGGCTGTAGGGGCATCCCAAAACATCCTGTTAATCAAGTAATTATATTCTTGAATCCTATAACGTTTATCAGCGCAAAAGGGCTCACCTCTCGGTGTTAAGATTCCGGCGCTTTTTCTTTTGATTCCCGCACTCCTGACAGCCAATTTCTTCAAGCAACTGGTTTTGCTCTTTCAGCAAACTATTATTCCTGTTGGGCAGCAATAATTATTTTTCCGGACTCTTTTGTCTTAATATTGTTCTGCATATCCCCTATGGTGACAATCATTAATGACTGACTTGAAAGATATTTCAGTCATATAAGCGGCTATTCCCCGAAATCTCGGTATTGATTTTTATTTTTATGCCTTTGGCAAAGCTGCCAGGGCAATGAGAAATTTTACACTTGAAGTTGGGATATGAACAAACTACTACACCTCTCCCGGATTTTGGTACTATTGCTTGTGGTAAACGAATCCCTCATAGGGCAATGCGTCAACCCAAGCGTCTCCTTGCCTGATATATCTACGCCTGTTGATGGCAATCCGGCCACGGCCTACTGTGTGACAATTATGTTTGATCCGGCCACAACGGGCTATCCCACAGGGTTATCCATGCTGCTTCAGCACACCTGGCAGGGAGACCTGGATCTTTTTGTAATTGCCTGTGGCAATACCCTGAACGTCATGCAGCGCCCCGGTGCGGTAGGTAACTGTACTGTGGGATCTCCGGTTGGCAATTCAGGGGACATTGGTTCGCCAGGCTCGCCCGTCAACGTTTCTTTTTCTGACGGCGCCGGCCCTGATCCTGAAAATGGCATCGCAGTAGGTGGCGGCAGTTATGGAATCACAACCGATGATGCCTGTGGTGTAGGGACTCCGGGCATCACCACGTTTGCTGCCTTGTGGGCGGGGTGTCCGCCTGGAATTATCTCCACGCAAATTTGTATTGGCGATCATGCTTTGGAAGATTCCGGGGTCGCTCAAAACATCTCGCTGACTTTTCCTTCTCCTATTATTTGTGGTTGCACCGATCCCAATGCGTCCAACTACAATCCAGCAGCTAATGTGGACGACGGCAGTTGTATGGGGTGTTCTCTTACAGCAACTGCGACCCCAACCCAGCCTTCGTGCAACCTGAACAACGGCTCCATCAGCGTATCGCCTTCAGGCGCCGGCTACACCTATGTCTGGAGCCCGGCTTCATTGAGCGGTTCCAATCCAACCAACCTGGCGCCCGGTACTTATTCGGTGACCGTTACAGCAACGGCTACGGGTTGTATTGGAAGCGCTTCTGTTACGTTAAATCCGAGTACAGCCCTGACCGTAACTGCCACGCCTGTACAGCCATCGTGCGGATTGAATAACGGCTCGATCAGCGTGTCGCCTTCGGGCGCCGGTTATACCTACGTCTGGAACCCGGCTTCGGTCAGTGGCTCCAACCCAACCAATCTTGGCCCCGGTACTTATTCAGTAACGGTTACACAAACGTCCAATGGTTGTACAGGTGTCGCCTCGGTAACCCTGAATCCCAGTACTGCAATCAAAGCGACTTTGACACCCACCCAGCCGACCTGTTCTCAAAATAATGGCTCGATCAGTGTGTCGCCCTCCGGCGCAGGTTATACATACGTCTGGAGTCCGGCTTCAGTCAGCGGTTCAAATCCAACTAATTTACCGCCAGGTACTTATTCCGTTACTGTGACGCAAACGGCTACGGGATGTATGGACGACGCGTCCGTAACATTAAACCCCAGCGCTACCATTACGG
>JBJXFD010000386.1:0-9184 GCA_046153985.1 Saprospiraceae bacterium | reverse complement strand
GCGACCTTTCACGGACTAAACCGGATGACGTTACGCGATAAAAAATTCCAGCGATTCTATTCCGGGGATGACGATCGGTACAGCATCACCAACAATACCTTGCGCTCTTTGTACGAAGATCGGGGGGGTATCTTTTGGATCGGCACGGAAAAGGGCGTCAACCGGATCAACTTCAAAGCCAAACCTTTTTATCACCTTTCGCCAGATCCGGTAAAAAATTCCAACCGCAACATCACCGCATCTTTGGTACGGAGTCGCGCAAATGAAGGGCTTTGGATTGGCACGCGCGGCGGCGGCTTGCTATTTCTGCCGATTGAAAACGGGAAATTGCAACAAAATAAAATCAGGCAGATCCAGCTGCAAAACCGCAACGCGTCTACGGCGGCAACGATGGCTTCTTATCTGATCCTCGACCGCAAAGGCAATATCTGGATGTCCACGCACGGCGCAGGTATCTGGCGCTTTTCCGAAACCCGGCCTCCACCCGAAGGCCCGGTGACCCATTTTTTCAAAGGCAGCAGCCCGGCTTTGCCCGACGACTATGTGATGACGGTTTTTGAATCAGAAAAAGATGGCGTCTGGTTGGGGATGTGGGACGCAGGGCTTTGCCGTTATGACGAAGCGGAGCAGCGCTTTCAGCAATTTACCCAATCGGACGACGCAAGCGCCTTCAATTTCAAAGCCTTTCCGAATGTAAATATGTTAGAAACGAAGGAGGGGCAGCGTTCGATTCTTTGGGTTGCCACGCGGGGCGGCGGCTTGCTCAAACTCTTTTACAACGCCCAAAAGAAAACCCTGGAAGTGCTGGCGTATTACACCCACAAAGATGCAGACCCCGGCAGCATTTGTCACGATGTGATCAACTATCTTTTTTTGGACAGTAAGAAGAATCTTTGGGTCGGGACAGAAGGCGGATTAGACAAGCTGGAGCCTGGCGCAAAAACCTTTCGGCATTACTCCAAGGTCAACGACATCGTCAGGGGCATTCTGGAAGACAAGGAAGGCAATATCTGGTACAGCACCCAAACCGGAGGCATTTCCTGCCTGACACCTGATGACGAAACGGTCACGTTCACCAGTTCCGGCGACTTGCAGGGCAATTATTTTTACGAACCGGCCAATTGTTCGCTTCCCGTTGCCGGCATGATGATTTTCGGGGGTGTCAACGGTTTGACGATTTTTGATCCTTCCAAAATTCAAAAAAACCGAACGGTGCCCGCAGTTGCCATCACCGGGTTCCGGCTTTTTAACAAACCTGTATTACCCGGACAATACAGCGAATCTGGCCGGCTCATCTTAGACAAAAGCATCGGCGAATCGCCACAGATCACGCTGGAATATGCCCAAAATGTACTGGCGTTTGAGTTTGCAGCCCTGCAATACGATTACCCTGAGAAAAACCGCTTTGCCTACATGTTAGACGGTTTCAACAAAGACTGGACGTATGTGGATGCCGATCAGCGGTTGGCCCAATATACCAATCTGCCACACGGCGGTTATACGTTTTATGTAAAAGCGACCAACAGCGACGGGGTCTGGAACGAAACCCCGGTCAGCGTAAAATTGCGCATCCTCCCTCCGTGGTGGCAAACCTGGTGGGCTTATCTCTCCTATGCCCTTTTTACTTTGGGTGTAATTTACGGAATCCGCCGGGTGGAACTCACGCGCTTTGACCTGCGAAAAAAATTGGCCATTGAACGGGTAGAGCGCGAAAAGGTAGAAGAACTGAGCCAGATGAAAACCCAGTTTTTTACCAATATCTCGCACGAGTTGCGCACGCCGCTGACCCTCATTATTTCTCCTTTGGAACAGCTCATCCGCGAGGCACGTACCAACCGCACCTTCTATCAGACCTTCACCCTGATGCACCACAATGCGTCCCGCCTGTTGACCATGATCAATCAATTGCTCGACATCCGGAAAGGAGAAGAGGGCATGACCAAGCTGCACGTAGCCGAAGAAGATTTTATTCCCTTTATTGAAGAAATTGTGCTTTCCTTCAAAAGTTGGGCCCTTCAGCGGGAAATTGACCTGGTTTTTATGCCTGAAAGTCCGGCTTTGAAAGTTTGGTTCGACCGCGAGCAGATGGAAAAAGTAGCGTACAACCTGCTGTCGAATGCGTTCAAGTTTACGCCGGACAAAGGACGGGTTCGCGTAGAAGTGTTGGTTACGGGCGAAGGTGCGGCCCGGTTTGTCTGCCTGCGGGTCAATGATACCGGGCCGGGTATTCCGGAAGACCAGCAAACCCGAATTTTTGAACGGTTTTACCAGGTTGCCGATCAGGCGCCGGTGCGGAGTGGGCAGGAAGGCATCGGAACGGGGATTGGGTTGGCCTTAGTGAAACTACTCATTGAACGGCACCATGGGCATGTGGAAGTAACCAGCAAACCCGGTGAGGGGAGTACATTTTCCGTTTTTTTGCCTTTGGGCAATGCACATTTTGCCCCGACTGACCTCCAGAAACTGCCGGCAAACAACGAATCTGCAAGTGGCTATTTGTCGTTGGCGCCTTTTGAAAACCAGCCTTCATCAGCACTTTCGGAAGCCAAACCCAGCGTGGAACCAACTACCAGGAAGTACCAGTTGCTCGTTGTGGAAGACAATGAAGACATCCGCCTTTTTTTACGGCAAAGCCTGGAAAGTGAATACGAAATTGCAGAAGCGGCGGATGGAAAATCCGGGCTGGAATTGGCTTTGGAGAGCCCCCCTGACCTCATCATCAGCGACGTGGCCATGCCCGAAATGGACGGAATAGAATTGTGCAGAAACTTAAAAACCAATGTATTAACCTCGCACGTTCCGGTCATCCTGCTGACGGCCCGCACTTCGCTGATTTTTAAAATAGATGGTTTGGAAACCGGCGCGGACGATTACATCACCAAGCCTTTCAACTTGCACTTGCTGCGCTTGAGAATGCGCAACCTCATCCAGATTCGCGAAAAGCTGCGTGAAAAATACAACCGGCAATTGGAGCTCAAGATGCCGGATCAGGCGCCGGATGCCTCCATTGACGATGCCTTTTTGGCCAACCTTATTCAAAAGATAGAAAGCAACCTGGAGGATTCGGAATTTTCGGTAGATCAGTTGGCCGCCGGGGTGCTCCTGAGCCGGATGCAATTGTACCGAAAGCTCAAAGCCATTACCGACCAAACGCCGCATGATCTGATTCGAACCTGCCGCCTGCGGAAAGCGGCAGAATTGCTGGCCACCGGTCAATACACGGTGGCCGAGATTACGTATAAAGTGGGCTATACTGACCTGAAGCACTTTCGCGAGCAGTTTCGCAAACAATTTGGCGTAAGCCCTTCCGCTTATGAGTAGCTTAGGAGGTTATCTGCGATTTCCGCCGCCACCTCCACTTCCCGATCTTGGGTTCCGGCGTGGCGGGCGTTTATTCCCACCGCCGCCACTGCTGCTGCGATCCGCCGATTTTGCAGATTTCATGTGGGCGGCAAGGTCAGCCGGCATTGGCATCCGGCGCACCTTTATTCCAATCGTTTGTTCAATGCGGTCGAATTTTCGGCGATCCTTCCTGTTTACGAAAGTCAGCGCGACGCCGGAAGCATCGGCGCGGGCCGTACGACCTATGCGGTGGACGTAGTCTTCGCCATCAGAAGGCACATCGTAGTTGATGACCAAATCTATTCCTTTCACGTCAATGCCCCGTGCAAGCACGTCGGTTGCCACCACAATGCGCAGGGCGCCGCTACGGAAATTGCGCATGCGTTCTTCGCGTACTTCCTGCTCCAGATCCGAATGGACATCGGCAACATTCATACCCATGCGGCCCAACTGGCCTGCCAGGTCTTTTACTTTAATTTTTGTACTCGCAAAAATGATGATGCGCTCCAAGCGTTGTTTCCCTTCCAGCAGGTGGGAAGTCAAAGCGGCTTTCATATCATCTTCCACCTCGTAAACCGCCTGGAGAATATTTTCTGCCGGTTTCGAAACCTGCAGGCTGATTTCCACGGGTTGTCGCATCAATTCCTTGGCAAAGCGGCGGATCTGTTGCGGCATGGTTGCCGAAAACAACAGCGTCTGGCGTTCGCGCGGGAGTTGGTTAACAATGCTCATGATATCGGGCGCAAACCCCATGTCCAGCATCCGGTCGGCTTCGTCGAGCACCAAATGGCGCAGGTGTTTGAGGTTCACATACCCCATATTGAGGTGGGCAATCAGGCGCCCGGGGGAGGCCACAATGATGGCTGCACCTTGTTTAAGCGCCCGTCTTTCCTGCTCCATAGACTGGCCGTCGCGGCCGCCATAAACGGGTATTGCGCTTACCCCGGTGAAGTAGGAAAACCCTTCCAATTGCTGATCAACCTGCACAACAAGTTCACGCGTCGGTTCCAGGATCAGCGTATCAATGTAATCGTGGGGGTGTTCTGTAAGGCGGTGTAAGATGGGCAGCAAAAACGCAGCGGTTTTCCCGGTGCCGGTTTGGGCACAGGCCAGCACGTCTTTTCCACTGAGGATGGCGGGGATTGCTTGTTCCTGAATGGGGGTTGCCGTTTCGATTCCCATTGCGTCCAGCCCCTCTAATAAAGTGGCATTTAAACCAAATTCTGAAAATTTCAATTGCTATGAATTAGTTGTACAATACACAAATATCCGAAAAAAAAGGTTCCGTTCCTATTTTTAGCGTATTCACGGCTGTTTTATTGCCGGATTTATTCGGATATCGCTTCCTCGTCAACGCGTTTATTGCGGTTGCGCCACCAGATATAGCCGATGGATCCCACTAAGAGGTAAGGCGTGATCAGCATGTACAAAATGCCGTTATTCAGGCCGCGGCCAGTTGTACCGCCGTTTTTCAGGTTACTTTCAGCAGACATCCGGCACATGGGGCATTGCGCCTGCGCTTCGTCAGCCGGAAGATTCAGGGCCAGCACCAAGGCTAGCAATCCTGCAATTTTTAAAATCCTTTTTTTCATTTTATTAAATTTAACGATAATAAGGCATCAACATCAGGTAACAAATCGGGCCGGTCACTGCTACGTAGAGCCAAAGGGGAAAGACCCATCTGGCCATTTTCCGATGCCGGGCAATCTGATTGGTATATGCCCTGATAAAAGTAAACAAGATAAAAGGCAAAGTCAAGCCCGCCAGCGAAATATGGCTGATGAGCAACAACAAATAAACCGTGCGAATGCCCCCCAATGTGGCCTTTTCCGCTTCATCTACTACCCCATCATGGTTGGCGTCGCCAAAAAGTGTCTCCGGCGTCGTAAAATGATAAGCCACATACGACAACAGAAACAGAACAGAAAGCCCCATGGCCATATAAATGGCGCGGCGGTGGGCTTCAATATTTTTTTGTTTGATTTGGTAAAATGCGTAGATCAGCACCACGGCCAGCAGCGCGTTCACCCCGGCGTGAAAAGGCGGAAGAAATCCCAAATCCCAGCTTTCGGGGATTGGAATTTTATCCGGACTGCGCATCAACCCAACCAGAACCAGTACTACGGCTGTGATGATCCAGGCCGCTACATTTAGTTTTTTTGCAAGTCTGATGTTTTCGATCATATCGTTAGTTTTTTCTCCTTGTACCTTAGTTTATTTTTCTGCTTCCCGTTTAAAGCGCAATTCGTCCCGGCTTTTCGACATAGGCAACAGCAGGCTGATGTGCTGCACCATGCGCTTGAGTTTAGCGTTATCGCGCACGTCGTAGTAATTCCGGATGACGGATGACGTATCTGCAAATGCAATGTACGGGGAAGTGGCGCCATCCAGCTCCGGCATTCGGAACCCGGTCTGCGCGAGGTTTTTCATTGCTTCTGCTGTTGTGGCAAAGAAAAAGCACTGCGTGGTGTCTGCAAGACCGTATTCCTTCACAAAGGCAGGGATCAGCGTAGAATCCTGTCCCACCACCGACAGAAAAAGAACATCCTTTCGGTCGTCAAACTGGTCATGCAACTTAGAAAACTCCCGGCCAAATTGCCCGCTCAGCTCCGGTTGCGCCAGGTCATAAACCCCGGCTATGACAAACGACCCTTCCAGATCGGCTTTGCTCAGCGTTTTCCCGGTGTAATTGCGCCAGGCCATGTCGGGCAGTGGTCCAAGGTCTTTCAGCTCGGCTTTTGCTGTTTTGCGGTAATCCAATCCCCGGCTCAGCCAATACCAGGATACCGCCGGAAAAACGACCAGGATCGCTGTCAGTGCTAATATCTGAATTTTATCTTTGGGCTTCATCGGCCTTTTTGTTGCTTGCTCCGTCATTGTATTTCAATTTGTCATTCCCATTTAATTCCAAGGCCTGTTCTTTATTATTGTCTGTCTTTATAGTCCGATAGCTGCGTTATATTTTGCCCCAAAACCGGTCATTTACGTTAGTAAACTCCCGTTTTTGGGGCAAAATATGCCTTGCTCTCGAACTCTAAAGAACAGACACCGACTAAAAAGAAGAACAGTTTAATCCTGGCTGGAATGAACCTCCGGGATCCGAAAAAGACACACGCATGACAGATGTCATCCAACTATTGCCTGACGCCATTGCCAACCAGATTGCCGCCGGAGAAGTCATCCAGCGCCCGGCTTCGGTAGTTAAGGAATTGATGGAGAATGCCATAGACGCCGGAGGAACGAATATCCGGCTCATTGTAAAAGAAGCGGGGCGCAGCCTGATTCAGGTCGTGGACAATGGTTGTGGAATGTCTGAAACCGATGCACGCATGTCCTTTGAGCGCCACGCGACTTCAAAAATCAGGGAAGCCAAAGACTTGTTTGCCATCCGGACGATGGGGTTCCGTGGCGAAGCGCTGGCTTCTATGGCGGCTGTGGCTCATGTGGAAATGCGCACGCGCCGCCAGATGGACGACCTCGGCGTTCGCCTCGTGGTGGAAGCATCCGAAGTCAAAGTCCAGGAAGTGTGCCAATGCAACGCCGGCACGAGTATTTCGGTAAAAAACCTGTTTTACAACGTCCCCGCGCGCCGCAACTTCCTTAAATCCAACCCGGTGGAGATGCGCCACATCATTGACGAATTTTTGCACTTAGCCCTCTCCTACCCCGACCTTTTCTTTTCCCTGCACCACAACAACGAGGAACTTTATCACCTTCCGCCCGGCAATTTGCGCCAGCGCCTCATTGCTGTGTTCGGCAAAGATTACAACAAAAAGGTCGTTCCGGTCACGGAAGAAACGGACGCGATGCGGTTGGAAGGATTCGTGGGCAAACCGGAATTTTCCAAAAAAGGACGCGGCGAGCAGTTCTTTTTTGCCAACCAGCGCTACATCCGCAGCAATTACCTCCATCACGCCGTGATGACGGCTTATGAAGACCTGCTGCCCAAAGAAACGTTTCCTTTTTACGTGCTTTTCATTGACATAGACCCCGCCCGGATTGACATCAATGTGCATCCGACCAAGCAGGAGATCAAATTTGACGACGAGCGTCTGGTGTACAATTACTTGCGGGTGGCTGTGCGCCATGCCTTAGGCCGGCACAGCGTCATGCCTTCGTTAGATTTTGACCAGGAGCAGGGATTTTCCATGCGCATCGGAAGCTCCAGCGAAGAAAATTCGCCTACGCTCGACGAATTGTCTGCCCGCAAACCGGCTGCAATCCCCGGACGCGATGCATATAGCGGCGGTTCGCCTGGAATGCCTCCGCGTAAAGAAGCGCTGCGCCAATGGGAAGATTTTTACAAAGGCCTGAACCAGGAAGAAGAAGAGGAGGAAATCCCGGCCCCGGGCGCAGCACCAGCAGATGCCGAAGACCAGACGCTGACCATCGGGAGCGCCTGGGCCGACGATGCCGGCGAAGAAAAATTAGCGCTGGGCTCCGCCAAACCGCAGCGAGAACCTTATCAAATCCACTCCACCTATATTGTCAGCCACATCAAGTCGGGTTTCCTGCTCATAGACCAGCAGGCAGCGCACGAACGAATCCTGTTTGAGCAATACCTGCAAGTATTGGAACAGCAAAGCGCCGTTTCGCAAAAGCAACTCTTCCCGCGCACCCTTACCCTCTCTCCTGCCGACGCGACGATACTCGGCGCCATTCTGGATCAGGTCAACCTGCTGGGCTTCGACATCCAGGCTTTTGGCGGCAACACCTTCGTCATCAATGGCGTACCCGCAGAATTGGCCGGCAAAAAAGACGAAGTGGCGCTGATTGAAACGCTGATGGATCAATACAAATCGAATATAGAGCTGAAACTTGGCGCCACAGAAAACATTGCGCGGGCCATGGCGCGCAGCGCAGCCATTCGCCGGGGTCAGCCACTCTCTGTATCCGAAATGCAATCGCTGATAGACCGGCTGTTCGCCTGCGCAACGCCTTATAAAAGTCCTTCGGGCAGATTCTGCTTTGTGACGTATGAATTGGACGATTTGGCAAAAAGATTTGAAGGAAGCAACTAAAATTGAAGAGATGTTCAACAACATGACCGCCGTCGTAAAAAACCTGCTCATTCTGAATGTAATCATGTTTGTGGCAAGGTACATCATCGGAGAGCAACAAGCTTATGACTTTTTGGCTTTGCATTACCCGGCTTCGGATAAGTTTTTGCCGGTGCAGATCGTCACGCACTTTTTCATGCACGGCAGCCTGATGCATATTTTCTTTAACATGTTCTCCCTCATCACTTTCGGTAGCGTTTTAGAGACGCTATGGGGGCCCAAGCGCTTTTTATTCTACTACTTTTTTTGCGCGTTTGGAGCGGCGATTTTGCACCTGGGCTATAATTACTACGAATTTTCCACTATACAGCAGGCCATTGACGTTTTTCAGGCCAACCCGTCTCCAGGGAACTATTGGGCTTTTTTTGAAACGGTACCCCAGGCGCACTTCAAAATGGATGCGGTGAACAGCGTTCACGAAGCGCTGATGCAGGCACAACCTGACCCTGCCACCGTGAGCGAAATTACTAAAGAGCTCCAGTCGTATTTAGGTCAACGGATGAACACCCAAATTGTCGGCGCTTCCGGCGCCATCTACGGCCTCCTGCTCGCTTTTGGTATGAATTTCCCGAACGCCGAGCTGATGCTGATCTTTTTTCCGGTTCCGGTAAAAGCCAAATACTTCATCCCGGTGTTGATGTTGATCGAACTGTTTCTCGGCGTCAACCAGTTTTCATGGGACAACATCGCCCACTTTGCGCATGTGGGCGGCGCATTATCCGGATTGTTGCTAATTTTGTACTGGCGAAAATTCGGTTCCCGCTTTGATAAAACCCGCTATA
>JBJXFD010000385.1:0-8278 GCA_046153985.1 Saprospiraceae bacterium | reverse complement strand
ACAAGGCATTTCTTCATACGTTTTCTTTTATGATTATGAGCCACAACTCATCTATTGTTTATCGTTATATCGGATATTCATTGACTGAAACGAAAGTTTTTGAATACATGGACAGCCCCCTTGCGCTTTCACGTCTAAAATTTCCCGCAAAGGTCGCAAAGGATACGCAAAGTCCGCTAAGCGAGACGCCAGCCTTTGCGATCTTGGCGAAACCTTTGCGCCCTTTGCGGGAAAAAATCGCTTACAAGGATGCCAGGGAAGTGTTTTACCTCATTCAAAAATCTATACTTTCTTCCCGATCTTACGGTTGTTCATATACTCCGCTCCAGCTTCCAGTTCCTCATAAAAATCTTCCCCGTATTTGCGGATGAGGGCGTCTTTCAGGAATTGATAAACCGGCATTTTCAGGCTTTTTCCTAAGGTGCAGGCGGCGGAACAGATGTCCCAACGATCGTAATTAAGGGCTTCAAACCCCAGTTCTTCATTGCGCTTGACGCGAATAGGATAGAGGTGGCAGGAGATGGGTTTGCGAAAATCGGTAGCCCCGGCCAAAAAAGCTTTTTCAATGCCGCATTGGGCAATACCCAGTTCGTTGTAGGTCAGGTAAACGCAGGCGGCGCCATCAATGAGGGGGGTGCCGTAGTCGCCGGCAGCGGCGTACCAGGTATAAAGCCCTTCGCGCTCGATGACAGCGATGCCTTCGGGCGTCAGGAAGGGTTTAATGTCTTCGTAGATTCGTTTTAGCGTTTCCAGTTCGTCGGCTTCCAGCGGCGCGCCGAGGTCGCCTTCCCAGCAGCAAGCACCTTTGCAGGCGTTGAGGTTGCAAACAAATTGCTCCGAAACGACGTCGTCGCTGACTAAAATTTCCTGAATGATGAGCATATTATTGGAAAGTGCCGTTATTAAAGGTGGAGGAAGTTCCTGAAATCAACCTTCAAAACTTCAGACCAGGAAGGCGTGTCTTCTATGACCCCTTTTTCTTTAGAATATTTGTGCCATTCTCCTTTTTCAAAATTGAGGACAAACCCTTCCTGAATGCCATATTCGGTTTCGTCTATCAGGCGGCGCATTTTGGCATAATCCGTTTTCCAGCCACGGTTTGTAGCGACTTCGATAATGACAGGCACAGTTGCATTTTTGTTGTCTTGCAGAATAAGATCGGGACACTTGCTTTCCGGGCTGCCCGGGTCAATGTCTGTTTCCGGCAAGGGTTCAAGGGAGATTTCGCCGGATTGAAATAGCTTTTCCAAACCAAAAATCAAATTTTTGATCGCTCTTTGGTGATGGATGGTAGCTAAATGTCCCATTTCAATTTCCGCTATCATGTCCTACTATTTTTATTCAAAGATAAGTTCTTTTTAACGGAAACAATCCCTTGCCAGTATAGTTTTTTAGCGCTTGTCCGGCGACAAGAGGTCTTGTTTGAAAAACAAATCCGGTATGCACAAGCACTGCGCATACCGGATGTCTGGTATCAAACTATAAAGACAGACCCTGTTTAGGCCCCCTTATTGAAGTAGAAGCTCTTATGCTGCGTGCAAAAATTCAACTCGTTGCATTTCAGTGCGTGCTCAAGTACCAGCTCATCTGCCTGGATGTATTTGATGCGGAGTGTTTGGGGGAAGACGTCATCTGTGCTGAAGAGCAAAATCTGGCAGCCGTCAGGGGTTACTTCCCAGCGGCCGTGTTCTTCGATGCTTTTTTTGGCGCCGCCCAAAGTTTTCACATAAGATCCATCTAAACGGAAGTGATAGCTCAAAAAAGCGTCTTCCACCATCTTAGAGGCGTTTTCGTCGAACGGGTACATGGTATTTTCCCATTTACCAGCTAATGCAGCGTGCATTTGAGCTGCTTTTTCCGTCATCGGGTCGCGGCGCACAGGTGCGCTCACTTCACCAGAATCGGGGGTAATGGTTAAGGTTTGGTGTGTATGGCTTATTGCCACATTCATGCTGAAGCCCCATAAGGCCAGCAGGGTGATTAATTCTTTCATCCTTCTTTGTTTTTACAGTCGAGTGAACAATTGCCTTACAAGTGATTTCCATTTTTTATATGGAAAAGCACCTGCTTGACTTAATTTTTATTAATTCGGGTATCTTTCTGTTCACAGGGACAAAATTAAACACTTAAGGTTGTATGGTGGTGTTTTTTTTCGATAACTTTAACATCTTTCCCGATGAAGAGCCAGATTGCTCGTCCACCAAACGCGGAAACATGCAGATTAAAACGAAGGGTATCGTCTTTAGGGTAACCAAATATGGAGAGACCAGCGTGATCGCCGACATCTATACGGAGGAGCGGGGCTTGCGAAAATACATCGTAAACGGCGTGCGGAGTGCCAAAGCCGGCGTGAAGGCCAGTTTGCTGCAAGTGATGTCGCTGGTGGACATGGTTGCTTATGAGCGGGAAGACAAATCGCTGCACCACATTCGGGAAATTCGGGCTGCGCATGTCTACAGCGCCCTGCCTTTTGAATTGCGGCGAAGTGCCGTAGGACTTTTTATGGTAGAAGTTGCTCAGAAAACCATCCGGGAGCCGGAAGAGAACAAACTGCTTTTCAATTTCTTATTTGAAACTTTTTGCTATTTGGATGCTACCGATAAGCCGGTTAACAACATCCATCTTTATTTTCTGCTGGGGTTGAGCACGTTTCTGGGCTTTCTGCCCGGCGGGCAATTCAGTGCTGAAAAACCTTTTTTTGACCTTAAAGAAGGGATATTTGTGTCCAACGCCCCGACTGCCCACTTGTTCTACTTAGATGAAAAGTCGGGCGAATTGCTGCATGCCCTGTTGCACGCCGATCTGGAAAGTTGTCACCTGATTCCTGTCACGCGCGAGCAACGGCGCTTGCTGGTACACCGCTTGTTGGAATACTACGCGTTGCACATCGAGCATTTTCCCGCCATTCATACGCACAAAGTCTATCAGGATGTGTTGGATGCTTGAAAAGGCAAAGGGCCCCTTGCCCTTTGCCCCTTCCAGTAATCGCTTATGCGAACGGAATGACTAATTCCTGGCCTGGGTGAATCAGGTCCGGATCTTTCAGTACATCCGTGTTGGCCGCGAAGATGTCTTTGTATTTCATCGGATCCTCATAGTAGTGCTTTGCAATTTTTGAAAGCGATTCGCCAGCTGCAACTACGTGCTTGTGGTAGAAATCCGTAGTCGCAACTTTGATGTCGGCGCTGATATCGTCCGGATTGTCGCTGCCGCCAATAGATTTAATTTTTGCCCACAACTGGTTTTTTTCATACTGTGTGTTGGCCGTGCCGCCGATGTGGAGTTTGCCATCTTTTTCTTCGACAGAACCGTCTTGAATGTTCAATTCCTGACCGAGGTCCAAAACCGCTCTGTATTTATCCTGAAGAGCCATAGGTTGATGTGATTTAAGTAGGTTAACAATAAATTGACTTTTTGAAAAGTCCGCGTTATGACCGGAAAGATACAAAAAGGTAACAAGCTTTTCCTCAATTTGCCCCGGCTAAAAACCGAATTCTCAAAAAAAACATATAGTAACGTCTTAATAATCAAAGAAAAGCAAATGTGTTTGGTTTTGTTTTTACAAAAAAATAATACAAAAGGTACATAAGGATGATTGCCCGTTTTCACAAAGTCCCTGCTTTCAATACGGTCATCTGATGCCCGGCGATGGTCATTTTTAACTGAAGCGTCAAGTCTTGCCTAATTTGATCGGCAAAATGCCGACAAAACAAATTTATTCCTGCCTAAATGTAGTGGTTTAGGCATAAATTTGTGTCGTTTTTCTGACTCTGTTCTTTCTACATCATAACAACTCAGCCTTTTCATCATGAAAATTATCCTTACGCTTCTTTTGACAATCAGCCTCGGGGCAATCGGTCAGGCACAAACATACCCCAGTTTTTGGGTTGATGCGCCCGCAGCAGTAGCGGCAACGGTACAGCAGCTACCGGCCCGGACTGGCGCAACCACCCAGCGTTTTTTATCACTCGACGAACCATCACTCCGGCAGGCCCTGCGCCGCGCACCTATGGAAAACAGCGCTGCGGCCCTTCGCCAGGCGCTGGTGTTGACCATCCCGCTGCCCGACGGCGGCAATATTCATTTCCGCGTGGTTGAATCCCCTTTGATGGCGCCTGGATTGGCTGCACGTTATCCTTCAATCAAGTCTTACTTAGCCAACGGCTTAGAGAACCCGGCACTTAGTGGCCGCATCAGCTATTCACCGCTTGGATTCACCGGGGTCTTTAAAACACCCAACGGAGATGTTTTCATCGAACCTTATGCGCTTGAAGGCGTCCGTTATCATACGGCTTATTATGAAAAAAACGTAGTGGTACTTCCGGAAGATATGCCTGCCCTGAGTTGCGGCTATACCGGCGCAGGCCACGAGCATCCTTCGCTTGAAGGGCTGGATTTTGATTCAGAAGGCAGCGGCGTTATTGAAGCCCGCGGGCCACTCGGACCACTTTCGCTGCGCACTTACCGGATGGCGCTGGCCTGCACCGGTGAATATTCACAAATCCACGGCGGCACCAAAGAATTGGTATTAGCCTCCATGAATGTAGGACTGAGTATTGCCAATGCAGTCTTCGAAAGCGAAGTGGCCGTACGCATGATCCTGATCGAAAACAACGACGACATCATTTTCCTGAATCCGGCTACCGACCCTTATGAAAATGCCGATGTTGGCGGGGCGCTGTTGGGTCAAAATACAGATGCCATTGTTCAGGCGGGCAATATCCCTTTCAATGCATTCGACATTGGCCACGTATTTACCGGTGGCTGTTCAGACGTGGGGGGCGTAGTTAGCGGGAACATCTGCACTTCCGGCAAAGCCAGGGGTGTGACCTGCCACTCCAGTTCCAATGTAGGCGCTATCGTTCGACGCGTCATGGTACACGAAGTTGCCCACCAGTTTTCGGTCGCACACAGTTGGAGCAATTGCCCGGGTTCTGAGGGCCAGTTGGCCAGCGAATCTGCTTATGAACCTGGCAGCGGCACTACGATCATGTCTTATGCCGGGTCTTGTGGAAACCAAAACGTCACATTCAACAGCGACTTGTATTACAGCGTTGGATCTTTGGAGGAGTTTATTGTGTACAGCCGTGACGGCAACGGCGGCACCTGCGCTACGGTAGTCCCAACGGACAATACGGAACCTGTTGTAACGCATGATTATGTGAGCGGGTTCTATATTCCAATCAGCACGCCTTTTGAACTGGTGGCGGCTGCAACCGACGAAGAAGACACCAACCTTACTTATTGCTGGGAACAATTCAACCTCGGACCGATCAGCGATTTAGGCGAGCCAATAGGAACAGCTCCGACTTTCCGCAGCTTCCCGCCCAATGCCTCTCCAAAACGGGTTTTCCCGCGGCTGTCGGCCATCATCAACAACCAAATTCCGGAAGCGGAAGTGTTGCCGACTTATTCGCGCAACCTCACCTTTCGTTGCACGGTGCGCGACAACCACCCTGGCGCTGGCGGCACGGTCTGGAAACCGGTGAGCTTTGAAGCAACTGCAACCGCCGGACCTTTCTTAGTATCTTATCCCAACGACAACTTTGTGATCTGGACATCCGGCGAAACGCGCGAAGTGACCTGGGATGTAGCCAACACGACCAACAATTTAGTAAAATGCCGGTACGTGAACATAAAACTGTCTACAGACGGTGGAAATACATATCCGATTACTTTGCTTGCCAATACGCCCAACGATGGTGCTGAGAATATCAGCGTGCCGAACCTCAACACCAGCGTGGCCCGTGTGCGGGTAGAGGCTGCTGACAATATCTTTTTCGACATCTCGAACGCCAATTTCAGAATACTCCCCGCTACAGAACCTGGCTTCAGCATTACGCCGACTCCTTCCGGGCAGCGGGCTTGTTTGCCCGAGGTTGTAGAAGTTTCCATTACTTCCCAGGCTCAGCTCAATTTCAGCAACCCGGTTCAGTTAGACGTGGTGGATGGTTTGCCGGCGGGTGCTACTGCAAGCTTCAGCATTAATCCGATGACGCCCTCCGAAGGCAGCGTATTGAGCATAGACCTGACGGAAGTGGAAATTACCGGGGATCTGGAAATTGTTATCCGGGCCATTGCCGAAGGAGCAGATACCGTTTACCGTTCCATTTACCTAACCACTACGTCCAACGATTTCAGCGATTTGCAAATGCTGACGCCAGTGGACGGAGAATCGGGCATTATACTTTCCACGCAGTTTTCCTGGACCAGCGTTCCGAATGCTTTTGCCTACGATTTTCAGTTGGCCACCAGCGCTTCATTCGAAATCAGTTCGATTATTGACAGCAAGCTGAATTACACCGGTACGAGCTATACGCCTACTCTTCTGTTTGAAGAAAACAAACTCTATTTTTGGCGCATCCGCCCCGTTAACGAATGTGGAACGGGACCTTTCTTAGAGACCTTTGCATTCCGGACGGAAAATGCCATTTGTTCGCCGTTTGTCGCAACTGGTTTGCCGATCAACATCCCCGGCTCCGGGCCGTTGCCAACCATTGAATCGAATTTGTTTATTCCGATACAAGGAACCGTTAGCGACATCAACCTCCCGTTGATCAAGGCCAATTACCAGCCAGTAAAAAGCCTTCGGGTGTCACTGATCAGTCCTGCAGGCACTGTGGTGAACCTGTTTGACCAAAACTGCGGCAATACGGTTAACCTCCGCGTTGGGTTCGATGATCAGGCGCCACAGAACATTATTTGCCCGCCGGACGACGGCATTGTTTTCAAACCGGTACAACCCCTGTCTGCATTCAACGGCGAAGAAAGCTTCGGAAACTGGAAATTGCGGGTAAAAGTGATGACCGCCGGTTTTGGCGCCGTTGGCGCGCTGGAGCAATGGAATATGGAATTCTGCGCCAGTACAACGCCAGCTTCGCCCACGCTCCTTATCAACGATACCTTATTTGTACCCCCCGGACAAGGTAACCCAATTACGCAGGATCTGCTTGAAGTACAGGACGGCATCAGCGATCCTTTCCAATTGCAGTACACCATTTTGGCGCCGCCTTCGCACGGCGTGGTCTATTTTATTGGCGAACCCGTTTTAATGGGCGGCATTTTCCGCCAATCGTCTATCAATGCCTACAATGTGGTGTATATCCACGATGGCGATGGCTCGGAATTTGACAGCTTTAACTTTTTGGTGGAAAACGCGGAAGGCGGCTGGATTCCGACGCAAAGATTCATCATCAAAGTAGATCCGGATGCGCCGGTTGACACGGAAGAGCCGGTTCAGCAAAATGGCCTCCTACTCTACCCCAACCCGGCAAGCAGCACCCTGACCATGGCGCTGATGCAAGCCGTTTCGGGCGAAGCGACCCTGAATATTTTTAACGCGCAGGGACAATTGGTGATGAATCGTCAATACGATGCATTTTCGCAGAATACCACGGTGGAGGTTTCGAACTTAGTCAATGGCGTCTATGTGGCGACCCTCCAAACTGCCAATGGCGTTTATTCAAGGAAAGTAATGATTCAGCGATAGTATTTGTTGTTACGACAAGGTTTATCTCTTTTCAGGAAAAGCCGGAAGTGTTTAAAAGCGCTTCCGGCTTTTTACAAATTTAAACATGAGCATTCCATCTGGATTAAAAAGAACGGCCGCAATGGTGGTGCTGCGCAACGGCGACCAATTGCTGCTGCTGCGTCGGGCAAAGCCCCCGCATATCGGCAAATATGTGCCCGTTGGCGGCAAGCTGGATCCGTTTGAACGCCCCGTGGATGCTGCCCGCCGGGAAACCCTGGAAGAAACCGGTATTCGGGTAGACAACCTGCACTATTGCGGCGTCCTGACGGAAACTTCGCCTGGCGATTACAATTGGCAATGCCATATTTACCTCGCTGATATTGACTACCTGCCCCCTCCATTCTGCGACGAGGGGATTCTGGAATGGATTGCTTTCGACGATTTAGCGCGTATTCCAACGCCGCCTACTGACCTGCTGATTTACCAATATATTGTGCAAGGAAGAGTTTTTGCCTTAGACGCCTTGTACGATGAAGCGCTGAACCTGCTGGAAATGACCGAGGCGATTGCCGGGGAAAAGGTCTTTTGACCAAAAGTTCTTACCTTTGCGCTGCGGTTCACCTTAGAGCTTGTTCGAAAACCCGAACAAGTTCTTCTCAAAACAACAACTCAAGTAAATTTACATGTCACCATCCGGTTCCGTACAAACAACTGCTCTTGAAGGCATTGCAACCATAACTTTTTTCCATCCCGCTCACAATTCCATGCCGGGTTATTTGCTGGATCAATTGGTTGCTGCCATTGATG
>JBJXFD010000380.1:0-6085 GCA_046153985.1 Saprospiraceae bacterium | reverse complement strand
ACCACCACCATCCGCTTCGGCTGCTGCTCCAGCGACATGGCTTTGCGATATTCGATGATTTTTTTGCCGTCAATCGGGATATTGGGCAATTCTTTCGCCCGTCCGCCGGTGGCCACGATGATGTGTTCGGCGCTGTATTCCTTTTTGGCGCCGTCGGCGTCCGTCACTTCCACTTTTTTGCCGCCCACGAGCTTGCCCGTGCCCATGATGGCCGTAATCTTGTTCTTGCGGAACAGGAAGGCGATGCCTTTGCTCATGCCATCGGCCACGCCGCGGCTGCGTTTGATCATGCCGCCAAAATCCGCTTTAGCGCCAGACACCGTGATGCCGTAATCCGCCGCGTGCTGAATGTATTCAAAAACCTGGGCGCTTTTCAGCAGGGCTTTGGTGGGAATGCACCCCCAGTTGAGGCAAATGCCGCCCAACGATTCGCGTTCCACGACCGCCACTTTCATGCCCAATTGCGACGCGCGAATGGCCGCCACATATCCTCCGGGGCCGCCCCCGATAACGATTACATCAAAATCCATGGTGTTGAGTTGTGGTCGCCAGCTTCAGCTGGCAGACCCTGATGATTCAATGTTGTCCCCAGCATATCTGGCGACCCGATTAAAACGCGGCAAAGATAGGAAGTGTTCGGGATGGCGCAAAGGGAAAGTTGGGGAGAATGAGACGAAGGAGATTTGCTGTTGGGATTTTCAGGGAAGAAAGCCCAAGGTGATCTTCATTTTCAGGTATACTATAATTTTTCGTTCCTCGTTTTTTGGAAAACGCAGTGCATTGCATTAACTTGCCTGTAAAACAATCCTGCAATGAGCAATATTGAGCTACAAGATTTCATTAACCGGTCTATCAGTCAACTGAGCTTACCTCAACAATTGAAGCTTCTGGATTTTATTAATTCCTTAGTTGTGATTAAAAAAGAAGGAAAACCGTAAGGCCTGCTCAAGTTTGCAGGTGCATTCGGAAAGGAGGATCTTGCGGAAATGACAAAAGCATTAGATGATTGCGAACAAATAGATGAAGATGAGTGGTAGATGTTCCTATGAAGTCGGGATTACAAAAAAATTGGGGCAAGATAAAAAGTACCTTGGATGATTTGGAGATTTAAAACTTTGGTTTACATTTACATAGTTAAACAACCACCATATGAACCTCATGCCTCTTCTTTCCTCTCATTTACCGGCTCACCAGTTGCGTAAAACCAACCAAAACGGTTGTTTTTACGCAACTGGGATTTGGTCAATCACTGATGACAAAGCGGGTTTTCACGCAATAGGGCCTATATAGGGGGAGTTGACGATCAACCATAGTTAGCGGCAAATTAATATTAAGATCATATAATAAAATCCAGTAAAATGGAATTGATTAGAGTGGTAGTCTGACAACTGTCTTGCCACGAAAAGACTTTATACCAACCCAATGCTATAAAATTATTTCAGGGCCGGACAGTTTTTGCATGCTTGTCAACTTAAATCTTCCTCACTTTAAATATAACATAATTATGAGCAATTTAGGGATTCTTGACTTAGTCATTGGCATTTTTTTTATCTATTTTACTTTGAGCGTCATTTGTACAGCCATTGTAGAAGGCATTGCCCAAATGCGAGAGCTCAGGAGCAGGCACCTCAAAAAGTGGGTCACAGACAATTTTGGCGAAGTGCTGGGGGACAAGGTGCTGGAACACGGACTCATTAAAGGATTAACCCAGAAATCTTACAAGGCCGATTATATTCCATCTGACGTTTTTTTTGTTGCCCTGTTCGAAAACATTGATAAACTTCATAGAGAAGGCGAGGCTATTCCAGAAGATTGGAAGCAGTATTTTTTAAAAGCAGTGGATGAAAGCAGGTTTTTGGGAGACAACCTGAATGTAGCGAAAAAGCAATTTGAAGATTGGTATAATGAGGCAATGGAATCTATTATCGGCACTTATAAGAAAAGGACAAGAGTAATTACCTGGATGGCTGCTGTGATTGTAACATTGGTCACCAATGCTGATACAATTTCTTTAAGCAAATATTTAAAAGAAAACCCGACGGTCACCGCCAAACTGGTGGAAGCGGCGGAGCAGGCCACGCAAGACAGCGTCATATACCGTAAAGTGATTGACAAATTGACCATTATTGATCAAAAACTAGATAAAAACGTCCCAGATTCCGTAACGGCAGACTTAAAGGGAACAATAAGCGATCTGAAAAAAAATCAAATATTTATCAAAGACACATATCAGGCTATTTCCACCACCGGTCTGCCGCTGGGATGGAAAAACGCAATAATTAAATTTGAAGATAGAATAGACAAGCGTCAAAATTGTGAACTTACGTATTATCTGTGTTTGTTCTTTCAAAAATTCGTCGGCTTATTAATGACTGCGCTCGCCTTAACGCTGGGTGCCCCTTTTTGGTTCGATATGATTAATAAACTGGCAAACGTGCGAACAGCCGGGAAAAAGCCAGAAGACTCTGAAAGTAACCGAAAAATTTCTCCCATAGCATGATGAATACGAAAAAATATTTAGTAACAGAAGAAATGCATATCCGACGCGTCAGTATGCTGTCCGAAAACTACATAATTGGAAGTTTGCCAAAGGGGTTTACCATAGATGTAGTAGGTGAAGAATATGGCGCTATGTATACGTATAATAAAATCAAGTCCAATGTATGGCTTAAAGATATTCATGGGTTCTATTACTGGAAAGGCGGGGTAGTAGAACAGAATCCAGTCCTAATTCAGCCTCCCAAAAAAGAGTTGCACAAAATCGCATATCAAGGCGAAATATTCGAACATTTTATTAAAAATTGCTATAAAGAATCAACCCTTTATAGCCAAATTGATTACTTTGACTTCCTTCAAATACCTCCATTCGCGGAGGAAGTCAAACAAAAGGTCATGGTCGGGTTGATAGATCATCCTATCAGCAGTGTACTGCCCACGACCCAAAAAATCATGCATATTAGAAGCGTAAAAATGGAGCCACGCAATCCACATGGAACTGCTTTAGCAGGTTTAATCGTGGGTGCAGGAGATATCAAAGGTATAGCAAAATTCTTGCAGATTATCGAGTTGCCTATTTATGACGAATGGGCTAATCGGTCACCTGAATTAAAAAAAGAGATAGTCGAATACATTGATAAAATTACTGCGGAGGATCCGCTTCTTCGGTTAGTGATTAATGTCAGCCATTCATTCGAGGACGATGATTTCCTCGAATTGAGTCCTTTGATCAATAATCGATCCGTAATCCTGGTTGCCTCAGCAGGTACGAACGAAGAGTTGAGCCCAATCCGACAAATTCCTGCTTCCAAGGAAGGCGTAATTGCAGTAGGCACTATTAGCTCTGACTACCGAAAGAAAAATGCCAATCCAGTATTCGATCCAAAATTGGACATTATTCTACCTCATTTTAGGTATCCTTCTTACGGGAATGCATCCGGCTATTTTGAAGACACGGGCGAAGACAGCGCGGCCGCCGCTATTGTGTCGGCCTTGATTTCGTTGATGGTGCAATATACTTCCATCGGTTTTACCGTGCAGGAAATTAAGGATCGCCTCCTTTCCTTGAGCAAACCTTACTCTGACATCAATTCTTTTCAAAAACTCAATCTAATCAACCCATCTTTATGAAAAATCTGTCGTTTGTCTTCCTTCTCTGGATCATAGCACAATCCACTTTTGCTCAATCGGTCATTGAAGATGCCATCTTGATAGGCATGAATACAAGTATGATAAGGGAATCTTCAGGACGCTTGCAAATACCTGATGATCCCCAATATTACACAATTCTAGCAAAATACACAACCAATCCCTTAACCACTTCGAAGGAATCGATAAGAACGGCATTTGTGAGTAATCCTTTCATATATGTGCCTACTGGCGGAGGCCAATTCTCTCCTTTGTTAGCAGTAACAGGCTCTACACCAAGCAGTTTTATAGGAAATCTTCCTGTTACAGGTATTGCTGATGGCTTGGCCAAATTTTTGGTAGAGCGCACCAAAACAGAATTGAACACTGCATTTTTCAAGCGTTTCAAGGAAGAATTGAATAGTGACAAATACAAAGATTTAACCAGCCTATTCCCGGCAACCGTCAGCCTTCTCAATGTTATTGAAACTGACATCTACCAGTTTGACCATTATTTAAATGCATTGAGGCAGGCTTTTGAAGAAGACCTCCGTTCTATCTTTGACCATCTCCCGGCAGTCCTTGATAATCACCGTAACGAATCGTTTTTCGTTGGACGACCAGAGTTGGAGCATTCTCTATATCTTGCATTGGATATCGCGCAATGGGTGAAAGGAGAAAAACATCCCGGGGAGATCCTGGCACTATTAGCTATAAATGATCACTTGAAAAATCTGTCCAATTCTGGACAAACAATATACAGGGATGCTGCAAACTCCATCCGGCTGGTTGCCTTTATCTCTGAGTCCTTTCGGCGCAATGACCGTTCTTTGGGCTACTGGGTAGATGCCAACCAACTCAGTCGATTGCGAAACGATCTTACATTCCAAATTTATTTAGGCTTACTATATCAACAGTGCAGCCAAGCGCCTTTTGACAATATACAGTTTCCTGTTTTAACAGGCGCTGCTCCCAGTGCTAGTCAACTTTCATTAAAGGACCTATTGGATTATATTGGGACGAACTGGACCAGCGTACAGCCTAATGTTCGGCTTTATCAAGATTTTATCCTTAACGTAGGAAAAAGGACTCAATCCATCATGCAGGCTATCGAGGTATTGACAACAGCTCAAGAAGACATCATCAATAATACGGAGTTAACGAGAAAAGCGAAGCAGCAGAAACTCTTTGACCTTTCCCTTGATGTGTTCCAGCAAATGATAAGCCTCGCCAAGCTAAGCACGACTATAGATAAACTACCCTATATTAAGATTGTAGTTTCGGATAAATTCAAACAGGCCATCGGTCAATTGGAATTAGTGGGATCAATTGCCGTCCATATAAACCATAAGCAGTATGGGGGCGCCATTTCCAAATTCGCCATATTCTTGGAAAATATTCTTCTTGAAAAAGATCAGGATAAAAAAAGGAGATTGCATACTGATCTCATTGATTTTAGCGACCAAACCAAAGCACAAAATAAAATCGCTTTGTATGATCAGATAGATTTATTGATCATGGAACGGGACAAACTTAAGCCGCTTCCCTGTTTTAAGGGCAAAAAGAAACAGATACGAGGCATTAAGCGTCAAATTGCTTCGCTGGAAAAGCAGGCAGCGCTTATTGTAGTAAGACTGAAAACACCTGATACCCAAACATTAAATAATAAAAAGACAGAATTGTCAATTTTGCTCACGTCCACCTCCTTGAACCATAAAGAAAAAAAACTTCTAAATAAACAATTAAAAGCTATTGATCAACAAATTGATGGCGTTTTAGCGCAGAGTAGTGAAATTCCTTCAACGGTTTCAAATAAGGAGGCCTTACGAAAAATCTTAAGATATGGGACTTTTATGGCCAATATCGTCGAGGCGGAAAGCTCCGAAGAAGCAAAAAAAGCCATAGAAGCTATAGCGCTGCCACCAGGTAGCTATAGCATAAAGCGCCAATCCAAGTTCAGTGTGGCGCTGAATGGTTATGTGGGTATATTTGGAGGCGGGGAATACATAAGGAATGCAAACAATAATTCTTTGTCCAACAATTTCGGGATTACCGCTCCGGTTGGGTTTTCTTTTTCTTGGGGCAATATTTGGTCAAAAAAAATGCGCCCATGGAGCTTAGGATTTTCCGTACCCATTATAGACTTAGGCGCTGTTGCTTCTTATCGCTTCAGCAATCCAGACAAAGACAATGCAGCGGAAACCGTCCCCACCATCCAATTGAAACATTTAGTTGCTCCGGGGCTTTTTCTAGAAGTTGGGATAGGAGGAACGCCATTGACCTTCGGGGTGGGCAGTCAGGTAGGTCCTCGTTTGCGCGGTATTCGCAATTCAACGTATCCCTCCGGCCAAGTCCACTACGCTCCCCACTGATCAGGGAGTAATTCAGCAATGCGGTTAATGGAATGCTCAGGGATACGACTCAAGACATCGGTCAGGTAAGCGCTGGGGTTAATATTGTG
>JBJXFD010000370.1:0-16311 GCA_046153985.1 Saprospiraceae bacterium | reverse complement strand
CACCAAAACCGCCGACAAGCCCGCCAGCGCAAAAAAATGCCACGACAACTCAATCCGATAGTCAAAACTCTTCAACAGCATATTCATCGCCCAAATCGCAGGCGCCGTTGCCAAGGCAAAGGCCAGTAACACAGGTTTGAAAAAGTCTTTGGAAAAGAAAAACCACAAACCACTCACACTGGCGCCCAATACCTTGCGGATGCCGATTTCTTTGGCGCGCTTTTCAGCAAAAAAAGCCGAAAGTCCGAACAAGCCAAGGCAGGAAATAAAGATGGCCAAACCGCTGAAAATATTGGCCATCTGGCCCGTGGAGCGGATGCCCTGAAAGCCGCGCTGGTAGTCTTCCTGCACAAAACGGAACTCGAAAGGTTGGTCGGGGAAAACTTTTCGCGACGCCCCTTCAATTTGAGAAAGGTGCTTTTGCCATTGGCCATCGTTATCGAAACGAACGAAAGAAAAACTCAATCCGTTTTTGGGCGCACAGGCAATGAACAACGGCGTTACAGATGCTGATCCGTCGTTGTACACAAAATCCTTCACCACCCCGACGACGGTCCGGGTCGTATCATACCGCAGCACCGTGCCCACAACTGGCGGCTTAAGCCCCATCATACGCACGGCCGTTTCGTTGAGCAAACAACTCATCGAATCCAACCCAAATTCGGGAGAAAAATCGCGGCCTTCCACAATTTCCATGCCCGCAGTTCGGGTATAATCATAGCCGGCATCCGTAACGGAGATCAGAAAATCCTGTTCGGCAGTTTTGCCCGGCCACTCAATGCCCGAAGTTTTGCTGCCAAAATTCACTAAATTATCGCTGCCCGTGGAAACCATTTTTACGCCGGGTACTTGTTGAAGTTCGTGCTTAAACGCGTCGTATTTTTCGCCCATCCCGCCCCGCATGGGAATTGAAATCAGGTTTTCCGGATCATACCCAAGCGGGCGTTTACTGATGTGGTCGAGCTGGCGGTGAATGACTATGGTGGTGATGATCAGGAAGATGGAAATAAAAAACTGAAATGTCACCAGCCCTTTTCGAAGCAAACCGCCTGAGTTTTGATTGGAAATCGCCTTGCCGCGCAAAATGCGTGTCGGATCGAACCGGCTCAGGAAAAATGCCGGATAAGTGCCGGCAACCAAACCCGTGAGCAAACCTAAGGCGAGGATGGCCGACCAAATTTGCCAGTTGCTGAAATCTAGCGAGATTGCTTTTTCTGTCAACCGGTTGAACGCCGGCAAGATCATTTTTACGGCCAAAATACTGATGCCAAGGGCAATAAAGGTCATCAGCATGGCTTCCGTCAAAAACTGCCCGATGAGCCAGCTGCGTTGCGCCCCCACGGCTTTTCGAACGCCGACTTCCCTGGCGCGGATGCTGCTCCGGGCGGTGGTGAGGTTCATGAAATTGATGCAGGCAATGACCAGTACAAACAGCCCGATGATGCCCAGCAGCATCAGGATTTGAATGCGTCCGCCATCGGGTTTTCCTTCTTTGAACTTGCCGTAAAGGTGTAAATCAGCCAGTGGATAAGCAAAAGCATGGGCTGCCGCTTCCGGGTCCTGGGTTTGGATATAATTTTCCAGCTTGGCGTTGAGGGTCGTCAGGTTGGTCTTGGGATTCAGCGTCACCCAGGTTTGCCACGAATTGTTGCCCCAGGAGCTGTTGATGTCGTGGAGGTTGAGTTGTTCTATGATTTTAAACGGCAGCACGAGGTCGAAACGCAAGGTGCTGCTTTCCGGAACGTCGGCCAGCACGGCGGCTACTTTCAGGTCGAGTTCATTGTTGAGCCGGATGGATTTGCCGACGGGATCCTGTTCTCCAAAAAACTTCCGGGCTGTTCGCTCCGTGATCACTACCGATCCGGATTCGCCAAGTGCAGCCACAGGATCGCCCGATTTGACCGGAAAATGGAAGATTTTGAAAAAATCCGGCTCTGCATAAAGCCCCGGCTCGTGGATGCTTTTTTCGCCTGCACTGACCAAAAATTTCCCCTGCCACGAACCGCGGGCGGCATGCACGATTTCAGGAAAATCGCTGCGCAGTCCCGCTGCCAACGGGCCGGGCATTGCCGAAAAGGTATAAGTTACGCCTCCCTGCGTCTGGTTTTGCATCATCACATGAATGCTGTCCAGGTTTTCGTGAAAGCGGTTGAAGCTCCATTCCCAGCTTGCCCAGGTCAATACGAGCACGCTGCCGGCCAGCCCGACTGCCAGCCCGCCAATGTTCAGGGCAGCGTAAAGGCTGTTTTTACGCAGGTTGCGAAATGCGAGTTTTAGATAGTTTTTGAACATAGCACAGGCTTTTTATATAAAGCCCACAATCGCCATGCCATGATTTATTTATCTGTAAATCAATTTTTTAAAAAATAAACTTTGTTCGATTTCGGACAATTGGGTGACAAGAACGGACAGTTTGTTGCTGGTGTTGCTGGCGTTGCTGGCGCGAGTGGTAACTGAGCGAAGTCGAAGTTCCGCCTCGTGTCTGCTATTTATGAGGCTCTGCCTCATGTTCCGGGACCCTACTCACTCCGCAAACTCTTAACCGGATTCGCCAGCGCTGCCCGCACACTTTGAAAACTCACGGTCAAAAACGCAATAGCAATGGCAACCACGCCAGCCAGTACAAACATCCACCACTGCAATTCAATGCGGTAGGCAAAATCGGCCAGCCATTGTTGCATGAGGTACCAGGCCAATGGCGTGGCAATTACAATCGAGATCCCCACCAATTTCAGGTAGTCTTTGGCCAGCAGGCCGGTGATGCCCAACACTGAAGCGCCCAGCACTTTGCGGATGCCAATTTCTTTGGTGCGCTGTGCCGCGACAAACGTAGCCAGCCCAAAAAGACCGAGACAGGCGATAAAAATGGCGATGCCCGAAAACAGATTGAACAACAAACCTGCCCGTTGTTCGGTCTGGTATAGTTGATTGAAGTCTTCGTCAAGAAACGAATATTTGAAAGGGCTTTCAGGAAACCACTGCTGCCAAACCGCCTCTGCTGCCGCAAGCGCCTGAGCGCTTTGGCCCGGCTGTGTTTTTACAAAAAAAGACCCCCGCCAATTCTGGGAATTTACGATAACTAAAGGCAGAATGGCCTCGTGCATGGGCAAAAAATGAAAATCGCGCACCAGTCCGACAACCTGCCCTTCGCGTCCGTTTATACCAAACCGTTGTCCGATCCAGGGTTGTGGGAGGCCGAGTTTTCGGGCTGCAGTTTCATTGAGAATGACATGGTCTTCATCGCTCTTGTTCCCTGGCTGAAACCAGCGCCCTTCTGCAATTTTTAAATCAAAAAGGGCTGCAAATTTATCATCTACACTCAATTGGGCTACGGTTGGGATTGAACCCTCCGGCAACCCGTCAAACTTAACAGAGCCGCTGTGGGTATTCTGGATATGAACCGGCGATTCGCTGGCACGGCTCACCCCGGCAATTGCTGCCGATTGACCCAAAGTCTGTTCAATGGCGTCAAAAAGGAGCAGACTGCGTTCGGGGCCAAGCGCATTGGCCTTTCGCCAGCCAACAGTAAAGGTAAAGACCTGCTCCCGGTCATACCCCATTTCTTTGTTTTGAATGAAAGCGCGCTGTTGCCCAATGACGATGGTACAAATCAATAAGGCGACCGAAATGGCAAATTGGGCAACCACCAGACTTTGCCGAAAAACCGATTTGGAACCACTAGAACTACCGGAACCCGATCCGCGCAAAGCTTGCATCGGTTGGAAACCAGCCATCAATACCGCCGGATAAACGCCCGCCAAAAGGATGGTCCCAACCAATGTGCAGCCAAACAGCAGCCACGGCAGCGGACTTTCCCAGGGTAAGGTAAAGGTTCGACCCGCAAGGTCCGAAAACCAGGGCAGCGCTGTGTATGTCAGGAATAAGGCCAGCGCGCCGGCCATCGTGACCAGCAGGACCGACTCGCCCAAAAACTGCCGGAATAATTGCCCCCGGCCTGCGCCGATCAATTTTCGAACCCCTGCCTCGCGGGCGCGGATTTGGGCCCGGGCCGTCGTGAGGCTGACGTAATTGATCGCCGCCATCAACAAAATCAGGATACCCACCAATGCAAAAGTAGCTACAGAGCGGCGGCTCCCTTTTTCAAAATTATCTCCTTTGATGCTTTGATCAAAGTGCAGGTCGGTCAGTGCGCCAAGGTGGAGAACGATGCTTGAGTCTTTTTTGGCGGTGGTCAGCAGAGCGGTTAGCTGCTTGCCAACGGCTTCAGGAGCAACCCCGGGAAGCAGCTCGATAAAGGTATTGTAATTGAAATTGTTCCAGCTTTCGTCGTTTTTCCGGTTGTTGGCCAGATCGAGCCAGGCGTCTATCGGCAGCAGCAGGTTTTGACGGAAACTCGATTCCGGGCGCGGGTCGCGCAACACAGCATGGACCACATACTCGTTCGAGTCCATGCGCAGCATTTCACCGAGCGCACTGCGGTCTCCGAATATTTTTCGGGCTAAGCTTTCTGTGAGCAGGGCATCATTTGGGCGTTCGCCAAAACCAGCTGCGCTGCCCGCTGCAAATTCGTAGTCGAACGCCTCAAACCAGCCAGGCCCGACGTAGGCATATTTTTCCTCTTCAAAAAAATTGGCCCCGCGTTGAAGCACCGTCTTTTGGCCATAAGGGAGCATAATCTGCACAGAAGCGCCAATGCCAGGCGTTTGAGCGCACAATTCCGTTATTTTCAGGGGCGTGCTGCCCCATTGCCAGGTTTCGGTATCACTGATTTTTAAATCGGTTTTGATGCGCCACAGGCGGTCCGAGAGGCGATGATAGCCATCAAAACGGAGTTCGTTTTGCACCCAAAGTGCAACCAGTATGGTCGCGGCCATCCCTACCGCCAGCCCAGTCAGGTTGAGCGCGGCATATAAGCGGTTGCGTAAAATGCTGCGAAAAGCAAGCTTTAAAGTATGCGTATACATGAACAAACTAATTTCTGATCTTGAAAATAATTAGTGCTTTTGCTGGTGGCTTTTGCTGTTCAAGGGCGACCGCGAGGGTCACCCCTACTGGCTTCGCAAGCTCTTCACCGGATTCGCCAGCGCCGCCCGGGCACTTTGCACCCCAACTGTCAGGATCGCCACCAAAAACGTCGCCAGCAAAGCCACCCCAAAAATACCGGCGCCCACGGATATCCGATAGGCGTAGTCCTCCAGCCAGGCATTCATGACCAATCGGGCGATAGGCGCCGCCAGGATAAATGCAACGATAATCAAACGGGTATACTCTTTGAAAAACAGCCAGAGAATAGCCGATACGCTGGCGCCAAGCGTTTTGCGAATGCCCACCTCTTTACGCTTTCGGGTGACCATATAGGATGCTAGCCCATACAAACCGATGCAACCGATAAATATGGCGATGCCTGCAAAAGCGTTGACCAGATTTAAAATCATGGTTTCCGTTTTCAAAAACGCTTCCATGCGTTCGTCCATAAACTGGTGCGCATAAGCGTGGTCAGGATAATTCTTCTCCCATACTTCGCGGATTTGCTCTAATACCGGCGCCGGATTTCCAGGACTGAGCTGTACCGCGCAGGTTTCGTAGCCGGCAGCAAACGTGCTAAAGGTAATTGCGGCAATGGGTTCCTGCAACGACCAGTTATGGAAATCCCGAACCACACCCACAATCGGCGCGGTGACTTTATCTATGGTGATGTTTTTATTCAACACGTCTTCCGGCGAAGCCAGGGTGAGTTTTTTTACAAAGGTTTCATTAACCACAAATTCCCGCACGGTATCTCCGGGGAGCAAGTTGCGCCCAGCCGCCAATTGCAGTCCAAAAGTCTGAAGGTATTGATCGTCAGCGGGTTTGTTGTTCACCAACCAGGGTTCAACAGCAGTACGATTGCCGAAACGAACGCCCGTATGGTTATTGGAATGCGTAGCGGGAGGCTGATAGCACAGCGATACGTGCTGTACACCAGCTATTTGTTGCAGTTGTTGTTGCAGCTTGATTTTGTTCCCGGGGTCAGGTATCTCCATCGTCAGAATTGCTCCTGGTTTGAACCCCCAGTCGGCCTTTTGCGCGTAATGCATTTGAGCCGTGATCACTGCGGCTCCAATGATAAGCGTTTGAGAAATGCCAAATTGTGTTGCGACCAACACCCTGCGAAGCGAAAAACCGCCGGCATTTGGCGCGTTGAACGTAGCCTTGAGCGCGGTTATCGGGCTAAAACCCGACTGCATCATGCCCGGATAAAAACCGGCCAAAAAAGTCAGCACAATGCCCAAAGCGGTTAAAAACAAACCCAAAGTTGACAGCAATCCGGCATTAAAGCGAAGGTTTTCCTCCAGCCAGGAATTCAGGTAAGGCAAAGCGAGTTGCGCCAGCAAAGCGCCAATAACAAGCGATGCCAGCACAATTAGCCCGGTTTCCAGGATAAATTGCCAAAACAACTGCCCCCGCGTGCTCCCCAGTGATTTGCGCACGCCCACTTCCCGGATGCGGGTCAGCGCCTGCGCCGTCGCCATATTGATAAAATTGACGCAAGCGGTGATGAGCAAAAACAATCCGATGAATCCGAGCGCCCAAAGGTGTTTTTTGTTGACATTGAACCCATATTCCGTGTCGAAGTGCAACGCAGTGAGGGCTTTGGCTTTGTATTGAAAAAAATCAGCATTATCAGGATGTGGGTGTTTTTTACTGATTTGTGGCATAAATGCTTGCAAATCGGCCAGTTTATATCCTTGCTGCAAGCGGACAAAACAGTAGTTACCCCCTCGGGCTCCGCCCCAATAGTCCAGCCCCGATGCGGTTTCCGGCCTGCTTTTCAGGCTTTCCCAGGAGCCCAGAATTTCGTCTTTGTAGTCCGTGTTTTCAGGCAAATCGTGTAGAATTCCCACAATCCGAAGGTCAATGCTGTTGTTGAGGCGCACTATTTTGTCAATCGGATCGGCACTTCCGAAATACTTGCTTGCCAGGTTGGCTGTAAGCATGACCGTATTCGGTTCCGACAGCGAGCGGACATCGCCGCTTCGCAATGGCAGATTGAGCAATTCTAAGTATTCCGGCTCGACCCAGGCAAATTTTTCCTGCTCTTTGTACTTGTCTTTGCCTCCATTAGCATTCACCACAGTGATGAGGGCTTCATAAATATCCGTTCGCATGGCTGCTTTTTCCAAAAACGCACACTCTTCCCGCAGCGTTTTTGCCATTGGCGCGGGCACCCCGGAAAAAGGCATCAGCTTTTCAGTTTTTACGTCCATCACGATGCGCGCCATGCGCCCTACGTCTTGATGGTGGGTATCAAAACTGAGGTGGTGCCGGATCAAGGTGAAAATCAGGATACAACAAGCAATACTCAGGCTCATGCCAAGCACATTGAGCAGCGCATAATCTCGCTGTCTGGCAAGCTTTCGGAACGCGATGATGAAATAATTTTGAAGCATATTCATTTGTCTTTGTTTATATAAAAAACTAATCGCTTATTCATTTTTCAAAGATTTCACAGGGTTGGCAAGCGCAGCCTTAAGCGCTTGTACGCCTATAGTTAACAGCCCCAAAGCCAGGAGTAATGCAGTGCAACCTCCCAAAGTCAGCCAACCAACAGCGACTTGGGCAGCAAACATGCTCAAAATCTGTTTGGATAATAAATACCCTATCGGCATAGCTATCATGATGGCTATGGCCAGCAGCAGTAAAAAATGGCGAGACAGGAACAACAGTACCTCTGCTACGCTCGCACCCAACACTTTTCGGATGCCGATTTCTTTCACTTTTGTGCTGGTGGCGTACGTAACCATGCCCAGCAGTCCCAAACAAGCCAGCGACAGCCCCAGCGTTGCAAAAAAAGCAAGTAGACCACTCAGGAGTTCGATGTCACGGTAGGCATTGCGCATCTTTTCCTCCATGAAACTGGGTTCGAAGGGATGCACCGCGTCCACTTTTCGCCAAATACTTTCGAGCGCTGCCAGTGCCGGGCCGGGGTCGCCAGGGTACAAGCGCACGTGCATGATGTTAGATTGTTGGGGTACAAAACGCAGCGCGAAAGGCTTAATTTGGTCTTTCAGGGGGCGGTAATTAAAATCGCGAAGCACACCTTGCACCGTCACAGGTAGAGAATCGCTGAGCCAAAGCGTTTGCCCCAGAGCCTGGTTGGGAGCGCCGAAGCCAAAATGCTCCACCGCTTTTTCGTTCAGTAGGATGTACTGCTCCCGCTTTGGATTGGCATCGGGCGGAAAATTTCTGCCCGCCACTAATTGCAAGCCCATGACTGGAACGTATTGCAGGTCGGCGGCTATTTGGTGGATGGGTATTTTTTCACCGCCGCGCTCCCGTTGGATCTCACCGCCTTGCAAGCTATTGCCCGCGATGAGGATGGATGCGGCCGATACTCCGCTCACCCGGTGGTCCTGAACAATTTCGGCAGCAAGGGTGGCGGCTTCGTTGCCTTTGAGTTCAAATGTGACTAAGTTTTCCTTTTGAAAACCATAATCAACCACAGCCATAAACCGAAGCTGGCTCCAAAGCGTAGCGACCACAATCATAAATATCAGCGACACCGTAAATTGCCCCACTGTCATCAGCTTGCGCCAACCGAAACGAGCCGTCAGACCGCGTTGCTCGCTCAATTCGCCCCGCATGGCTGTCGCCGGGCGCGTCTTCGCCAGCCTGCGGGCGGGCAACCATCCGGCAAATAGCCCCACTAACACACCAAAAAACACAAATGCTGCCCAACTAAACGCATCGGCATGGAAAGAAATGGGGGCCGAACCACGCATATTGAATTCAGAGAGGATTCTGGTCTCGATGAAATGGTTGATGCCGAGGTGAAGCACCCAGGCGAAGGACAGTGCAAAAAGTGCAGTCAACACGGCCTCCACCAAAAAAAGACGGGTTACATCGCGGTTGCCTGCGCCCATGACTTTACGGACACCTACTTCTTTGGCCCGCGCCCATGCCCGCGCAATGGCCAGATTGGCGTAATTAAGGCAAGGAAAAATGATAAGTATGGCCACAAATACTCCAAGTCCCCAGATGAAAAACCATGGCGCTCCAAAGCCGATTTCGTTGTGCAGCATTTCCGGCATAGGGGTGATGTTATCTAAATTTTGAGCAAAAAGATGCAATTTTTCACCCCTTGCATCGGGTTGCGTGTACTTTTCAGATGCAGTCGTTAACGCATTTTCAAGGTCGGTTTTTGTCTTTTCAGGCTGCAATACAACATAGTTAAGTGACATATACCGGTTGCCCCAGTTGTCTAAAACCTTGTTCTCCGCCTCATCCGGCGAGTAAGCTTGCTCCTTTGCGATGAGTGTACTCACCGATGCAAGGCAATCGAAGCCGATGTGCGATTTGCCGGGCGGCGGCAGCGCAATCCCTGTGACACGAAACGCCCCCCAGCCTTTGAGTGTCAGTACCTGCCCCATTGGATCCTGGTTGCCAAAAAGCCGAGTCGCTGCTTTTTTATCCAGTACAATACTATTTGGCTCTAACAGTGCGGTAGCAGGGTTGCCAGATTCCAACTGAAAGCCAAAAACTTGGAAAAACGAAGGTTCCGTGAAATAGCCGTCAAGTTGAAATGTCAGATTGGTACTCGTTGTTGCATCCTGATTGTTCAGCCCTCGTACCAGACGAACGGCATTTTCCACCCCGGAAAAATCGCGACGCAGCGTTTCACCCAGGGGATAGGGCGTAGTGGCAAATTTGCCGCGCCCACCCTCGTCGAGGGTGTAAGCCTGGCTCAATACGCGGTAGGTGCGCTCGGTAGCCGGGTGGAATTTCTCGTAACTCAATTGATCGCGGATGATGAGAATGACAGACAAGCATGCTGACATCCCCAGTGCAAGACCGACTACGTTCAATACGGTGAAAAACTTATTCGCTCGCATGTTGCGAACCGCTATTTTGATATCGTTGATAAGCATGAATTTGAATCTTTTTGATTGGGTTAAGTTTCTTCTTTGCTGGCGCGAGGCGGTAACTGAGCTGGTGGCTGAGCCAAGTCGAAGCCAAGTCGAAGTTCTGCCTCGTGTCTACTATTTATGAGGCTCTGCCTCCTGTATTGGGCGACCGCGAGGGTCGCACCCTACTCACTCCGTAAACTCTTAACCGGATTCGCCAACGCCGCTTTCACACTCTGAAAACTCACCGTAAAAAACGCAATTGCAACAGCCACACCACCCGCCAATGCAAACATCCACCATTGCAACTCAATGCGATACACAAAATCATCCAGCCATTGCTGCATGAAATAGCACGCGACCGGCAACGCCAGGACAATCGCAACCCCTACCAACTTCAAAAAATCCTTGGCCAAAAGCCCCGTAATGCCCGCTACCGAAGCACCCAGCACTTTGCGGATACCGATTTCTTTCGTGCGCTGCTCCGCCGTAAACGTGGCCAACGCAAACAAACCCAGACAGCCGATAAAAAGCGCCAGGCCCGTGAAAACGCCCAGAACAGAGGCAGTTTTAGCTTCCTCCCGATACAAACGCGCAAAAGCAGCATCCAAAAAATCGTATTCAAATGGCGCGCCGGGAACAGCTGCTTTCCAAAGCGCCGCCGTTTTATCAATCGCCGCTTTTTCAGCGCCCGCTTTTAACCGGACAGCGATGTACGAACCCCAGGTCTGGTAAGTTTTTGAAGATTCGTGGAACAAAGCAGTGGGTTCGATGAGGTTTTTGACCGAAGCCTGGTGGAAATCGCGCATGACGCCAACGACCTGGAACCGCTGGTTTTCGTTGCCCGGATAACGCATCCATTTTCCCACGGGGTCGCTCCAGCCCATCGCCTTTACTGCTGATTCATTCAGAATGACAGACGTAGAATCCAGCTTCGAATTGGACTGGAAATTTCGCCCGGCAATGATTTCAATGCCCAGCGTGGGCGCAAAATTGGCGTCCGTTAAAAAGGAACTGAGGAGTAAACTTGGCGTTACTGCCTCGTTTTGTGCGCCTTGCTCGGGTTCATAATAGTCGCCGAAACTTCCCAGCGAAGGCAGGTAAGTAGACCAGGTCGCGTCAATGGCCTCGGGCATTTGCAACAATTGCTGCCGGAATGTTTCCCGTGCCAACGGTGATTCCAAATGCCGCGCACCCGGCAAAATGAGTACGTGTTCGCGCTGCAAGCCCGGCGATTGCTTCCGGGCAAACTCCAATTGCCGGTACACGACGAACGAACCAAACATCAGCGCAATGGAAACGGCAAACTGGAAAACCACCAATCCGCTTCGGATGCCGGCGTGACCGCCTTTTGACGTGCCGGAAGCCGATTTGAAAATTTCAGTGGTTTTGAATTTGGACAGGTACAGGGCAGGGTAGAGGCCGCCGGTTAATCCTGCAAGCAGGGGCAAGCCAATGGTCAACCCGGCAATTTGTGGAGAAAACAGGTCGGAAACCGCCAGATCCAATTCCGTCAGTTGGTTAAACCAGGGGAGCGAAACACTCGCAAATATGGCGGCCAACACCATCGCGGCCACACCGTACAGGAGCGCTTCGGTGAGAAATTGAGCAGCCAGGGCGCTGCGCTGCGAACCGAGCGCTTTACGCACCCCAACTTCCCGCGCACGGCGCATGGAACGGGCCGTGGAAAGGTTCATAAAATTGACGCAGGCCAGCAACAGGATTAAAGCCCCCACGATGCTGAAAATGTGCACCTGCTGCCGGTCGCCCAAGGTGCCAAGCCGCGAGATCAAGTCGCCGGAATCAAGGTGCAACTCCGGTAAAGGCAACAACCGAACGTCGAGCCGGTCGCCTTTTTTGAGGTTTTCTTCAAAATTCTGGCCGATGCGCTCGTAGGCCGAAGGAGCGTAAGCCCGCACCATCGCCGGGAATTTAGCTTCCAGCGCTGCGAAGGTGGCGGCGTCCGGCGTTTTGCGCAGCTTCACCCAGGTGTCCACCTGCAGCCAGATCCAACTCCATGCAAAGTTCTCCACCACCTTGAAATCGGCCATTGGCGCCAAAAAATCAAATTGCACTGTGGAGGTGGAAGGCAGGTTTTTGACGATGCCCGTCACTTTAAACAGTCGGTCGTTCAGCGAAATTGCCTGTCCCATTGCCGGCGTTTTGCCAAAGTATTTTTCAGCGGCTTTTTCTGTTAAAACCAAGCTCCCGGGTGCGTCCAAGGCCGTTGCCACATCCCCTTCCGCCAGTGGGAAACCGAACAATTCTATAAAGGCGGTATCTGCTGCCATCGCCGTATTTTCCGTAAACACCAGCGGTGCGTGCCCTGTCTGGTCGCGGCGTACCACCACATCGCCGAGGTGGAACGTGCGGGCTGCCAGTTCAATTTCCGGGTAATCGGCCACCAACCTCGGGCCTACTGGCGGCGGCGTATTGGTCGTGATCCCCTCTTGGTCGCCCATTTTTACATCGAGTGCCACTGCACAAATCCGATCTGCGTCGGGCAAAAAGCGGTCAAAGCTTTGTTCGTGCACAACGTACAGCCCAATGAGCCAGCAAGCCGCAAGCCCGATGCCCAGCCCCGTCACGTTGATGAGTGAAAAGAAAGTCTGACGCCGGAAGTTGCGCAATGCGATTTTCAGGTAATTGGTCCACATGGATGCTGTACGTTTTTGTTATTTGATCTGCCGGAATGGGTAGTGCAATTGGTGTGCCATGAATTAAATCAATTGATTTTCAATTAATTAAAATCTGGTTTTGTTTGGGGAATGTTCGATTTCGGACAAGGAGGTGTGCGGGGGCGGACGGGGCTGAATTCAGGAAGGAGGTCAACTTTTTCAAATCAATGGTTAACTTTGAAGTCAGAAAAGCACGATGCCTGACAGCTTTGAATCAAAAATTAAAGAAAGCAGAACGGCTCATAAGTACAAATCAGGCATGCGAACTTATTTTCAACTACAATATAGGATGGTCAACAGGAAATTGACCGATTTTGGACTTCATCCTATATTTGGTTACCTCCTGTCGCTGACGGGGTTTATCGGACTTTCGGCTTACTTGTTTTACAAAACTGAATATGCTGTATACATTTATATATTAGCAGCTTATGCCGTTCTGGCGCAATTGAGCGATCCCAAAAGGAATGAATTTTTAAGAACCTGTTTCCCGAAAAAAACGTACCTGAAAATAAGGCTTATTGAAAATGGATGCTTGGCAATCCCGTTTATTGTGTTTTTGACTTACCAGTCATTGTTTATGCCAGCTTTAATCACAATCGGGATCGCTTTTTTATTGGTATTTTTGAATTTTAAGCCCCAATTTAATACCACCATTCCGACGCCTTTTTCCAAAAGACCATTTGAATTTTCCGTGGGATTTAGAACTTCATGGTATCTTATTGGCTTTGCTTATTTGCTGACGGTTATAGCGGCATCCGTAGACAATTTTAATCTTGGCGTTTTTTCACTTGCTTTCGTTTTTTTGGTTTCGCTTGCTTTTTATGGAAATCCCGAGCAAGAGTACTTTGTCTGGATTTACAACCTTTCTCCTAAAAAATTTTTACTGAAAAAAATTACAACAGCAATGATTTGCGCCTCTCTGCTGTCGCTTCCCATAATCTCCATACTCGGGGTTTGTTTTTTTGATAATTTCCTGATTTTAATAATTTTTCAGATTTTAGGCTACTTTGCTTTAACGACCATGATTCTTGCTAAATACGCAGCATACCCGGATCCTATAAATGTACCGCAGGTTTTTTTTATGGTATTGGCCATTCAATTGCCAATTTTTCTAATTTTAGTTATTCCTTTATTTTTTTTACAATCGGTCAAACGACTTAATCACATGCTGGAATGATCCGTATTGAAAATTTAAACAAAAACTACGGCCATAAACAGGTGCTGAAAAACATCAATTTATGTTTTGACCGGGCGATGGTTTACGGCATTGTAGGACAAAACGGCGCTGGAAAAACCACGCTTTTCAGGTGTCTTGCTGGTTTGGAGTCTTATGACGGAGCGATAATCTCAGACTTTGAAATTCTGAAAAATCATTTAGGTCTCCTCATGACAGAACCTTTTTTCTTTTCTAAAATTACAGGAAGAGAATACATCCAACTGCTTTGCAATGCCAGAAAGGTTGATCCCGACAATATGGACGAAAGAAACATATTTGAATTACCACTCGGCCAATATGCTTCAACATATTCGACAGGAATGAAAAAAAAGTTAGCTTTAACCGCTATTCTAATGCAGGAGAACGATTGCTTTATATTGGATGAACCTTTTAACGGAGTTGATATTCAAAGCAATATGATCATTGCTGAAATCATTCATAAATTAAAAGAATTAGGAAAAACGGTCATTATATCATCGCATATCTTCTCAACGTTAAGCGATACCTGTGATGAAATACATTTATTAAAAGACGGCGAATTCCTAAGAAAAGCAGAAAAACAGGAGTTTAGCAGCTTGGAGGCCGAAATGAAAAAACTAACGATTGGTAGTAAAATTGAAAAACTTGGACTTAAATAGTGTCCGCCCATTTAGTCGGTGTCTGTCCATTTAGTCTGGTGTCTGCTCTTTAGAGTTCGAGAGCAAGGCATGCGAAGGGCCAAAAGTGGAAGTTTACTCGCGTAAATGACCAATTTTGGCCCTTCGCATAACGCAGCTATCTGACTATAAAGACAGACACTAAATAGTTTACAAACTCCCCCCGCGCTCCGCAAAAGCCTTCGCAAAATAAGTAATAATCACATCCGCCCCAGCCCTCCGAATACTCAACAACGTCTCCGGCATGGCCCGTTCAAAGTCAAGCCAACCATTTTTGCTGGCGGCCAGCAACATCGCACACTCCCCGCTAACGTGGTACGCGGCAATAGGCAAATCAAACTGGTTTTTGAGCAATGAAATCACATCCAAATAATGCAGCGCCGGCTTCACCATCAGGAAATCTGCGCCTTCTGCGGTGTCTAAGCTTGCCTCGATCAGCGCTTCGCGTTGATTGGCCGGGTTCATCTGGTACGTTTTTTTATCTTTTGGAATGCCTTCTTCGTCGCGGGGCGCGCTGTCCAGCGCATCGCGGAAAGGACCATAAAAAGCGCTCGCGTATTTTGCAGTATAAGCCATGATGCCCGTATCCGTATACCCGGCGCCGTCCAACGCCACCCGAATCGCTTCCACCCGGCCATCCATCATATCGGAAGGGCCAATCAGGTCGAAACCCGCCTCAGCCTGCGCCACCGCCATTTTGGCTAAAATGGGCAAAGTTTCATCGTTCACGATTTTTCCGCCCTTCACTAAGCCGTCGTGTCCGTCCGAGCTGTAAGGATCCATCGCCACGTCGCTGATGAGGCAGCACTCCGGGAAGCGCCGTTTGATTTCGCGCGCCGTTTGCAAATAAAAATTGCCGGGATGCGCGCTGTAGGTAGCCGTTTTGTCTTTGTTCGCGTCGGCTATGGCCGGAAACATAATGAAACTGCGCAGACCAAGCTTCATGCAAGCCTCGATTTCTTCAAGCGCCAGATCGGGTGAGAAGCGGTACGTTCCGGGCAGGGAGGCGACTTCTGTGCGGACATTCGTGCCAGGCACCAAAAAAATGGGCTGCACCAAATGCCCTGTATTCAGGTGTGTTTCCTGAACGAGGCCCCTTACGGCGGCAGAAACGCGGTTGCGTCTTGGTCTGTTGAGCATGGACTAAATATTTTATTGCAGCGCGAAGGTAGTCAAACGCTGTCTGACCTGTCTGTAAATTAAGCCATTAAGCTTCAGGATTGACGCATTTTTGACAATGAACCCTTGCCTTTTGCCAATTTGCCCACTTGCATTTTGCCCTTTAATTTCCATTTTTCTCCCCATCTTTATCGAGAAAAACGAAAAACGAATGAACCGGAACCTCCTCCTTAGGAACATCGCAATAATAAGTTCGCGTTTTCGGCGTGGGAATTTTTCCAACGGACAAGGCGCGAGAAGGGAGCGTAGCCAAAGCTACGTGACCGACGAAGCAACGAAGTCCGGTGGGAAACGCAAGTTCGGCGTAGCCAAAAGTCACCGCCCAAATCGGGAAGTTATTATTGCGGCGTTCCTCAGCCTTTGCGCGCTGATCGCCCTCATCGGCTGCCAACCTGAACCTGTAACTTATGATTTGCTCATTCGCAACGCCCTCATTTACGACGGCTCCGGCAAACCGCCAGTTCAAGGGGCAATTGCGGTCAACGCCGACACCATTGCAGCCATCGGGGAACTCCCGAACGCCAAAGGCAAAAGCGAATTGGACGCCGGCGGCATGGCGGTGAGTCCTGGATTCATCAACATGCTGAGCTGGGCCACGGAAAGCCTGATCGCGGATGGCCGCGGGATGAGTGACCTCAAGCAGGGCGTAACGCTGGAAGTGATGGGGGAGGGGTGGTCTATGGGGCCGCTCAATGACCAAATGAAAGCGGGCACCAAGGCATCCCAGGGCGACATCA
>JBJXFD010000469.1:0-23939 GCA_046153985.1 Saprospiraceae bacterium | reverse complement strand
AACTGAAGAGAAATTCCTTACAGAACGCCGGTTTATTGATTTCTTCGACCGGGAAGTAGATGGCTCGCGCCAGGAATTGGAAGCCTTTACGGAAAAATTATTAGAATTTCTTCAAAATGGCGGCAGCATCCGGATTGGCCTGAAGGGGTATTCGAGCCCCCGCGGCGCTTCCAGCTACAATGCTTTGCTGAGTGCGCGACGCATTGACGCAGTCAAAAACCACTTCAAACGATACAAGAATGGCGCTTTACTGCCTTATATGCAGGCCAAAAACCGGAAATTGCTGATCGAAGAAGAAGCATTGGGGGAATCCACTGCTCAAAAATCGGTTAGCGCCCGCCTGGATGACCGCCGCAACTCGATCTTCAGCGTGGTTGCCTGCGTGGAACGACGCGTGGAAATTGTGGAAGTGAAAACTGCTGACCGGCGCTGATTAGAAAGGGAAGCAATTAATGAACAGACGGTATTCAAATAGAAGGCATCACATGGACTACTCAACAATAAAAAATCTTTGCGACGTGAAAAGGTACAAACTCCGGTTTCGGCCATTCCTGTCGTCGCTTTTCCTCGTGGCGATGTGTTATTTACCCAATAGCTTGTGGGCGACCCACATCGTAGGTGGAGACATTGCTTACCGCTGTCTGGGGAATAACGAATGGGAAATTACACTCAATGTCTATCGCGATTGTTTCTACGGCGCCAACGATGCCCCTTTTGACGATCCGGCATGGATAGGCATTTACAACCAGTTTGGACTACTGGTACGCACCCTGAAACCGGCATTTATTGGTGACGATACCCTGACAGCCGTATTGAACGACCCTTGTCTGGTCGTGCCGCCGGATGTTTGTGTACATACCACGACTTACCGCGATACCACCACTTTGCCAGTTATAAACGGAGGATATACGTTCGCATACCAACGGTGTTGCCGGAACCAGACGATTCTCAACATCATCAACCCTCTGCAAACCGGTGCGACTTATTGGATCCATTTGTCACGGGAATCCATGCTGGAATGCAACAACAGTCCGGTCTTCAACGACTGGCCACCCATAGCCATCTGTGTGAATAAACCCTTCACATTCGATCATTCAGCGACAGATGCTGACGGGGACTCCATTGTTTATAAGTTATGTACACCGTATGCAGGTGGAACGCTGGCCGATCCCCAGCCCCTGCCTGCCGATCCACCGCCTTATGATACGCTGGTCTGGGTAGGGCCGCTCTATTCCAATCAAAACGTACTCGGCCTTGGAACCCCTTTACAAATTAATCCGCAGACTGGACTTATGACTGCGTTCCCTGGCTTGCAGGGCCAGTTTGTCGTAGGAGTTTGTATCGAAGAATACAACCCGCAAACAGGATTATTACTTTCGACTACGCGCCGCGATTTTCAATACAACGTCGGGGTTTGTGGGGAAAAAGTGGCGAGCTTTTTTGCGCCTGAAGCCCAGTGCGACAACCTCACGGTAAGTTTTGACAACCAAAGCACCAATACGAACAGCTTCCACTGGACTTTTTCTTCTGACGATACGACGTTTACCACCACCGTCGCCAATCCGGTGATTACTTTCCCGGATACAGGATTGTATACCATTCGCCTGATTGCCGAGCCTGGCACCGTTTGCGCCGACACCATGATTAGGCAATTACTCCTGCAGTACAATTCGCTGACGGCAGATTTTCGCGCCGATGTTTTCGATTGCGACAACGAAGCATTGCTGCAAATAACGGACTTGTCGGTGGATACTGTTTCTCCGCCTTCTCAGTGGGTGTGGACGGTCACTTATGGCACAACAACGTTAAATTCAACCTTACAAAACCCGGTGTTTAGCGTACCGCTGAATATTACCGGAACCATAAACGTGGAAGTCACCTCACAAAACGGGTGCGTGCAGACGATCTCCAAACCTTTTGAAACTGGATTGGATAACCCGGGCATATTTATCCGCGATACGCTGCGGGCTTGCGAAGGGGATGTCATCGGACTGAATCCGGACACCGATCCGGGTATTGCCTTTAACTACCTGTGGTCGCCCGGCGCCGGCATTGATTCCACTGCCGTGAACCCAACCATCACCGTTGGCGCCACCACGGTCGTTTATTCGGTCACCATTTCACCGGATAACAACATCTGCCAGATCATTAAAACGGTGACGGTGGTTCCGCAACCGCTTCCCGAACTGGCATTCACGGCTGATCCGGAATGCGATGGCCTGACGATTAATTTTATCAACAACAGCCTGAATGCGCCGAATATCCGCTGGGATTTTGGGGATCCCACTACGGATGCCGATACTTCTCTTGCGGTGAGTCCGACTTATGCTTATCCGGATACCGGCACTTATGTCGTAACGCTGACGACCACGGGTGGCTTCTGCATAGATACGCTTACGCAAACAGTAACGATCTCTGAATTTTTATTGGATGCTGATTTCAGCGTAAGCTACCAGGATTGCTCTACCGACAATGTGGTGGTGCAGTTCACAGACATTTCTTTCAATAATCAAAACAATACCACCGGCTGGTCATGGGCTTTCAGCAATGGAGAGACTTCTGCGGAGCAAAATCCAACGTTGACCTTTACAACCAGCACGACACTCGACGTGACCCTGACCATCACCGCTGCCGACGGGTGTACCAGCACCGAAACGCGCACGGTGGCCATCAATTTGGTGGAAGGAATAGACGCGCAATTGATTGATACGCTGCAACTCTGTTTCGGCGAATCCGTGCAGTTGACGGGTGGCAATCCAACTTATATTTACAACTGGTCGCCGAGCACAGGCATTGATGACCCTACCTCGGCCAATCCGGTCTTTTCTCCAACAGAAACGACGGTTTATACCGCCATCATCAGTGCAGTCGGAGCAGATACCTGTACGCTGACGCACCTGCTGACCGTTTTTGTAACGCCGGACATGAACCTTCAGGTAAGCGGCGACGGCCCTACCTGCGAGCCTGGCGTCACACTGACGGCCACAACGGATACGCCAGCAACGATTACCTGGTTAGACGCTGCGGGCAACGTCATTGCTACCGGAGTCTCTACATTAGACGTGCTGGTTTCCGGAACAACGACCTATACAGTACAGGCAGAAGACGCTTTTGATTGCGTGCAATCAGAAGTCATCACCGTCAGCGGCGGCCCCGTCAATGTGGCGATTCCGGATACCGTAGCGGTATGCACCGGCGAGTTGCTCGAACTGACGGTGACCAACCTCGATCCGAACGACGTGCTGACTTACGCCTGGTCGCCTGCCAGCGCGTTTGAAGGCGGCTTGGACAGCGCAACGCCCAACCTCGCTGAAATTGTAGGCGAACGGGTTGTCTACGTAACCATCACTAACCAGTTTGGCTGTAGCTACACCGATTCAGTAGCCGTAGCTGTGGTAGACAGCAATATTGACATTGATTTTACTGCTGAGGTGCAATGCAACGGTGCGACGGTGAATTTCACCAATACGAGCACCAATGCCTTTGGGTATGTCTGGAATTTTGGCGACGGTTCGCCGCTGAACTACGAGGTTAATCCGACACATACGTATGCGCAAGCCGGCAATTATACGGTAACGCTAAGCATCGTTTACGACGTTTCCTGCGCAGACGAAGCAAGCGCTACCCTGACCATCGAAGAGCCGCAGATTGTGGCAGATTTTACGTTCGACATCACCGCCTGCGAGGAGGGGAATCGCCAGATTTCGTTCTTCGACGCTTCCATGAATACCTTTAACAATACCAACGGCTGGTTGTGGACGTTCAGCCACGGCACACCGGATACTTCCAATTTGCAAAACCCGGTACTTACGGTGACGCAAAGCGGGCCGCTCGTGGTAACGCTGACTATTTTTTCGGCCAACGATTGCTCGGCAACCACGACCGATACGCTCAATATTCAATTTGTAGAAATCAATTTAGCGGACACGCTGATTTTGTGTCGCGGCGATTCTGTGGCCCTGAACCCGAACGGCAACACCGAATATCAATACACCTGGTCACCGGCGATTGGCCTCAGCGATCCGAATGCGGCCAACCCAATCGCTTTCCCGACGGAAACGACGGTTTATACGGTGACCGTGCAGGCATTTGGTTCGGATACTTGCAGCCTGACAACATCGGTGACGGTTTTTGTCCCCGACCCCATCAACCTCGATCTGGGCGTTGATTCGGTGATTACAACTTGCGGAGAAGACGTCACGTTGACGGCCAATACAGACGTGCAGGTAACGGTGGAATGGACCAGCTCCGTTTCCGGGCCATTGGGAAGTGGTGGAACGATCACGGTGAATCCTTTCAGAATGGATACGATTACCGCCATTGCCACCGACATTTACGGGTGCACCGATACGGCCTCTGTGATCATCAACGACCAGGGGGTTGACGTGGAGGCCAATGTAGAAGTGGACAGTCTGATTGGATTGTGTGAATCGGTTCCCTATACCGTCATCATTACGAACTTAGATAACCTTGATACCCTGACTTTCAACTGGTCATCGGAACCGCCTGGCATTTTTACGGCCAACGGAAACCAGGCTACGGTCATTCTCGAAGCGGGGACTGCGACGTTATCGGTTGTCATTACCAACCAGTTTGGCTGTACGGATTCCCTGACTTTCAAGTTTGAAGTGGTGCCGTTTGATGTGACGGTACAGGATACGGTCATCGTTTGTTTTGGCGAACCGGCAGGTCTGAACCCAGAGGGCAATACCAATTATACTTACCAATGGTCGCCGCCGGACAATCTCAGCGATCCGACCATCGCAAACCCGATTTATACGGGGAATGAGGATGCAACCTATACCGTACTCATTAACGACCCGGAAACAGGTTGCGAAATCACGCTTACGGTCTTTGTGGATGTGACTGATTCTATTGGACTGAGCGTTACGCCTGGCGATACTACGGTTTGTTCACTCGATTCGCTGACCCTGACGGCTTCCAGTACGCTGGGCGGCGTGACGTTCAGCTGGCAGCGCCCACTCGGCAGTGAAATTGGTACGGGCGGGTCTATTATCGTAGTCCCACAGGAAGGGAACAATAGCTATTTTGTATTGGCCACCGATCTCAATGGTTGTGTGGATACTGCTCAGGTGAATGTATTGGCTACTGATTTCGAGCCCGGCCTCGATTCATTGGTTCAGATTTGCGGCAACACGCCGACGCCGATCAACCCGAACGGCAATCCGAACTATGTTTACACCTGGTCTCCTACCACGGGCCTCGACCTGACCAACCCCTGGAACCCGGTTGCGACGTTGACCGAAGATCAGACGTATGCAGTGACTGCCACCGATCCGGTAACGGGCTGTACGGTCGAAACGGAAGTGATTGTGGAGGTTTACCCACTCATCAATCTGACGACTAATCCATCTGGCGATACCACCGTTTGTTCGCTGGATCCGCTGACCCTGACTGCTTCGAGCACAATAAACAATGTAACTTTTAACTGGTACAAAACGAATCTGAATGGCCCGCCAATTGGCACAGGACCAGTAATCACGGTCACGCCGCAATTGGGTACCAATACTTATTATGTGATCGCAACGGATACCAACGGATGTTCAGATACGACCGCACAGATCAACGTGCTGGCTGTTGACTTCCAGCCAGGCCTGGATTCGCCCATCCAGATTTGTGGCGATACGCCAACGCCAATCAACCCGAATGGCAATCCGGCCTACGAATATACCTGGGATCCAACCACCGGACTCGATCTGACCAACCCGTGGAACCCAATTGCAACCTTGAACGAAAGCATGACGTATGGCGTGACGGTCACCGATCCTGCCAGCGGCTGTACTTTTGAAGGCGAGGTGGACGTACAAATCTTCCCGCTCATCAATGTGGAAGTGACTGGGGATACGACGTTGTGTATTGAATCGTCGGTTACCCTCACGGCGACCAGCGACCAGGCGGGCACGATTTTTACCTGGTTTGACAACCCGAGTCTGAGTGGCACACCGATTGGTACCGGACCTGAAATTACGTTAACGCCGCAAGGCACTGTGACTTATTATGTGTTGGCTTCCAATGGAGGCTGTACAGATACAGCCTCTGTGACGGTGAATGCCTTCCCAATCAATGCAACTTTGCCACCGGAGGTCATCATTTGCGAACCGGTGACTTCTACCGAACTGACGGTGGTGAACCTCGATCCGTTGCAGGAGCTGACCTATGTTTGGTCGCCGGCAAACGCCGTAACGCCTGCCACCGGCAGTGCAACAGTGACTGTGAACCTGAACCTGTCGGATGATTTTTCAGTGGCTTTAGAAAATCAGTTTGGTTGCAGGGATACGCTCTTTTCTACCATTATCGTGATAGACCTTGAAGGAACGGTAACCGGCATTGCTGTGCCAGACACCATTATTCTGGGCAATTCGAGCACCATTACGGTTACCGGCTGCGCGCTGTGTAGCTACGAATGGACGGTGCCTTCCGGGACGATCGTTCCGCCAACAGGCTCCATTGTAGTTGCGACGCCAACTGCGGTTGGTGTAAACCTGTATACGGTGACGGTTAGTCTGAGCGGTTGTTCCGCTACGGTTTCCATTCCAGTCGTTGTTATCGAAGGCATTTGCGACGAAGATCACATCTTCCTGCCTAATGCGTTTACGCCAAACAATGACGGGGAAAATGATGTATTGCGCTTGCGCAGCATCTTCCTCGACCAGCTCACCGAATATGAATTGATGATTTACAACCGTTGGGGACAGGAAATCTTCCGCACGCAAAACGTACTCGATGGCTGGGATGGCACCTTCCGTGGAGAGCAATTAGCGCCGGATGTGTATGGCTTTTACATGCGCGTTCGTTGTCCGGAAGGAGAGGAGTTGATCCAGAAGGGGAATATTTCTTTGCTGCGGTAGGGTACAAAAAAAAGCCCGGCTCAAAACTTGAGCCGGGCTGCAAAGCCATTATCGCAATCAGGTTTACCCCTTCTTTAATACCTGACAGCGTCTCCGAACACCAATTTAAGTGTTTGCATCTGACCATTTTCGGCTTCCACCCGAACCAGATACAGGCCCGGCGTTAAAGCACTGAGGTTGAATTCTTCTGCGGCTGAAGCAGCCGTAATTGCTCTGTATATATTTTCTTTTCCCGTTGCATCAAAAATCCGCACCACAACTTCCTGACCGGCAAAACTGCTCAGATCAAGGTTAAAAATACCGGTTGTCGGGTTGGGATAGGCTTTGAGTTGCGGGGCTTGAGCTGCTTTGGTTTTGGGTAGCCCAATGCCGTCTGTGGCGTTTTGGCTGCCCGGATCGGTCGTGAGCGTTTCCTGGGTAGCCACGAATTCGGATTCGGGCGCCATCAAAGGCTGCACACCGCCGGAGGTAGTGATGTTGTCAAAAGTTCCTGTGACTTCGATGTTGTTGTTGCTGCTTTCCACAAAAAGGCCCATCAGGACGCAATTGCCCATGGTGATGGACGCTGCGCCAAGAAAAGACCATCCCTGACCATCAGGGGAAGCGTACGCAGTAAGCATATTGCCCGTCCGGTTGATGCGCAGCCAATGCTGGCCGGGCACGATCACGGCCTGCTGTGTTTGTGTGGTGCCATTGGTTGTGGTGCGGACATCGCGGCGGATGTTGTTGACGCCATTGGTTCTGGCCACCATTTTTTTCGCGCCAACCATCAGGTTTTCCCGGATCATCACGCCAGCCCATCCGCCAATTGGCGCTAAGCTCGTAACGCGGGCCGTGATTTCGCCGTCGCCGCACAAATCAACGTAGACGTAGTGCCCAACGTCGCTTTGGGGCATGGAAAAGCCTTTCGATTTGATGGTAAGGTTGCCGGAGCAAACGGGTTGCGTGGCGCTGCCATTGGCCGTGTTGCCGATGTTGTTGTTGCTCCAGGGCGCTTTAATCCCGGTATCTTCTTTTACCAGAATGTTGGCGACTTTCTCCGTCTGATTTCCGCATTCGTCTGTAACCGTGACGGTAATAGGAACGACCGTATTTACCTGTGCACAGGTGAGCACCTCAGGGCTGAGTTCTCGTGTCACTACGCCACAGGCATCATAAGCATCAACAATTACGTCAAGATGGGTCAGGGTATAACCATCGGGGTCTGTGATGACGATTTCGCCATCTGCCACCTCTAACACCGGCGGCGTATTGTCGGTTACTGAGATGGTTTGTATGAAATTTTCAGCGCCCACATTGCCGCAGGCATCCGTGATTTGCCAGGTGCGAACGCGGGTGTAAGTACCGCTACAGTCGCCATCCGTTGTGACGTCTTCGATGACGTCGAATTTAACTTCGCCACCGCCAATGTCAAAACCTTCGGGTTCCAGGTCGAGTACCGCTTCAAGGCCCGCTGCATCAGAGCAGTCTAAATTTGCGTCAAGACTGCCTGCTTCACTGCTGAAAGATGGCTGGACATTGTCGGCGCATTCCAGGGTGAAAACCAACCGGTAAGAGGTGGTGGAAAAAGGAAGGCCAATTTCGATCCAACCGGTGTACCAACCCGAAGGCAGGGGTGTATTTAAAGAGCCTATGAGGTTGCCAGTAGGGACTTCATTGTCGTATATGCCGGTTACGGAAACATCGGGTTCAAAGACGGGTTGCGCATCATCGCCATACCAAAAATAAAAATTAAGCGGCGTATCAAATAAAGGCCCCATCGCAACAAAGCGCATGGAAGTTAATGCATACCCTTCCGGTACATGAAAGCTGAAAAGGTCGTCATAATCAATAAATGAAGGCGTCAAACAGCCGAATAAATCAAATTCCAGTTCATCGGGGCTGGGTGTAGGTAAGGTAATGTTGTCGGGGTTTCCAAAGGAAGCTTTGCCGCCAAGGTCATTGTCAAAACACTCACTGATGTCGCCTGGAGAGTGGTCCTGGGGCCATTCGGTTTTCAAAAAATCAAAGCCTACTTTGCCTTTAATGGGTTTTGCCGGCTCTTTGGTTTGGGCTTGCATGGATGTTGCGGAAAACAAGGCAATCATCAGCAACAAGGAAAAAAATGTCACATGGGATTTAATTGAACGGAGATTCATTTTGTAAAAATTGATGGTTGTGAAATAGGTGAATTGGTATTGTCCGGATTAGGTCAGACAAAGGGATGTGTTGTCACCCGGGGAGAGGTACCCATCAATTTTTGGTTTTTTACCACATAGGTTTTTTGTTTTTACCACATAGTTCACATAGGGGTTTTCACATAGTTCACATAGTCGCTGTGCCGGGGAGGACATATACACCTATGTGTTCTATGTGAAAATAACTATGTGAACTATGTGGTAAAAAAAACTATACGGTAAATAAAAAACTATGCAGTTTTCCTGAAAGTATGAGGAAAAGCAATCGCCAACAAACTGAAAATCAGCAGAAAACTATACTCCATGCCGCCTTGCCCGGAGCCTACAACAAACCAGCCCTGCTTATAATGGACGAGCGCGATGCCACCGATCTGGTGTACAATGAAAATGAGGCAGGCCCATTTCACGTTACGGCCGCTGATTAGCCAGGCGCTGCCCAGCAATTCGTAAATGGTAATGCCCCAGGCTAAATAAAACCCGATCGGACTAAAGCCCTGGCCGTCTAAAAATCCCCCGAATCCGCCAACGGTGCCCAATTTGATGCGGGCAATGGCGTGGGTGATGAAAATGGTCGCTACGGCAAGGCGCAACAGGGTGAGTCCGGAAATGCTGTTTGCGTTAAGCATGGTGGATCAAGTTTAGTGACGTAAACGACCCTGAAAGGGTCAAATTTGAATAGCCCCGAATGCAATTCGGGGAAAGGTGGAAGTGGGGAAGGGAACCAACCCCGAATGGGGTTGAATGTTAAAAATGGGGTGTAGCGTACTGACATTCAACCCCTTTCGGGGTTGGGCGTTACCTTTCGCTCATCCCTCTCCCCCGATTGCATCGGGGGCTATTCACCTTCAACCACTTCGTGGTTATTTTTCACTAAGTTGACGACATTAGACTAATGGTTAAGTAGTTATATGATCGGTTATAATAAGCAAGGCTAAGGTAGAAGAGTTTGATGAAAAAGCGATAGATGGTTGAACTTTGAAAAAAATCGTATCTAAGTGTGCTATTTTGAAAGCTCGTGCGAATAATTGGGAGAACACAATTTTTAACATGCAAAAAGACGCTCAAACATTTCTGGCCATTATCGAAGCAAACAAGGGCATTGTTTACAAAATAGCCAATTCCTATTGCAGAAATGAGGAGAACAGGAAAGACCTGATCCAGGAAATTATCCTCCAGTTATGGCTTTCTTTTCCCAAGTACGACGAGCAGTACAAGTTGACAACCTGGATGTATCGGATTGCCCTGAATGTTTCGATTTCTTTTTACAGAAAAGAAAATCGAAGAGATGAAATCCGTCAGCTTTTACCCGATGACTTATTATTGCTGCACGAGGAAAAAAACTCGGGCGTCTTGCAAATGCAGGTAGATCAGCTTTACGGGTTTATCAAAGAACTCCGGGAAATTGACCGGGCTATTATGCTGCTTTATCTGGAAGAAAACAGCCAGGCCGAAATTGCAGAAATACTTGGATTAACCGCGACCAATATTTCTACTAAAATTGCAAGAATCAAGCAGCAGCTTAAACAAAAATTTTCAAATTTAAAATAATCATCAACATGGAAGATCAAGCAATGATTGAGCTTTGGAAATCTTACGATAAAAAGTTGGAGGAAAACCTGATCCTGAACCGGAAAAACACAGAAGACATTACCAAAATGAAGGTGCAATCGTTCATTGCCTCGATGAAGCCTCTAAAGATTTTTACCATTTTAGTGGGGTTGATTTGGGTAGGTTTAGTCGGAACCGTTGTGGCCAACCTGTTTATCCATGCCTTTGCAGAAGTGAGTAAATTCTTTTTGTTCTCAGCAACTATACAGCTTTTACTGACCGCGGCAGGTATATGGATCTACCTCTACCAGCTCATCGTCATCCATCAGGTTGACATCAGCGAACCCGTTTTGGCGACCCAGGAAAAGATTGCCCGGTTGAAATCCTCTACGCTTTGGGTCACCCGACTGCTGTTGCTCCAGCTTCCGGTCTGGACGACGTTCTATTTGAGTGAAGGTATGTTGAAAAATGGCAATATCTGGATGTACCTGGTTCAATTTCTGGTAACAGGCTCGTTCACTTACCTTGCGATTTGGCTGTTTTTAAACATCAAATTTGAGAACCGAGACAAAAAATGGTTCCGTTTAATTTTTGATGGCAATGAATGGAATCCGGTGATGAAGTCAATGGAACTTTTGGGGGATATTGAGTCTTGGAAGAATGAAAATTCGTAATGTACCTGTGTGAAGTAATCGCACTCCGTGAAACTCCTTTTAACTCCGCGAAACTCCGTGTCATCTAATTTCGCGGAGTTTCGCGGAGTAAACACGGAGTTTCGCTGAGTTAGGCATAAAAACTCCGTAATAATAAAAATTAATAGAATAACCGTAGTGAAGAGCAAGGCTAAATCTTCCCATCCTCACCATGGATGCCTCAAATCCTTCCCCTCATATTCATGCTCCCTTACAAAAAAATAACTATCCTTCTGCCGGCGCAATTTCAGGGGATCGCCGGTAAAAAGTCGGTACAACCATGCGATAGGCGTCAGAAATAAAAAGAACACAGCGCCCAGCAATAACCGGCTGCTCACCCAACCAATTGCGCGGGTCAGGGTTTGCCAAAGCCAGTCTACGCCCCGCGCCACCGCTTTCACCAGCAACCCCGCCAATGCCAGCACTAAGGCAATGTTCAGAAAAATGCGCAGTTCGGTAAACCAATACACCAGCGCCAGTGCCGTAACGATGGCCAGCAGCGCTTCATAAGGCGTATTATTTTTGTTTGTTTTGGATGCAGTCGTCATGTCCGGTTATTTGAGCAAACCCGTCAGGAAAGGCGTTAATTGTTTGGCCGTAAAATCGTGGCCGTCTTTGTCGAAATGGTATTCCCAATCCATAAAAATGCGCAGCGACGAGGCGGTTGTGTCGGCCCGCAGGCTTTGGTTCAGGTTCAGGAAAGGGATGTTGGTGCGCGTGGTAAGTTCGGCGATGCGCGTTTCCACGGCAGTGGGAGAGAGGTCGGCCACTTTGGTGTAGCTCTCGTCGAATTCGTAGCGGGTAGGGATTTTTGCCAATGCTATTTTGCCGCCCCAGCCGTTCAGGTCGTTTTGAATTTCCTTCAGCAGGCGTTCATAGAGGACGTAGCTGGAATCTAAGGCCGGGAAAGAAGCGCTCAGGTACAGCGGCATGTCCCAATCAGTGCTGTCGCGGAAGCCGTAGTTGACCGGGTAGAAATTGAAGACCCGCAGGAAATCGCCGTATTGGGTTTTGAGCACTTTTTGCTGTAAATATTGGAAAAGCGACGAACGCGACGCCATTTTCCAGCCAAGTCGTTCTTTGCCCGGAATGGTAGGTTTTTTCACAGCCAACGACCCATCAGCGTCCAACCGCACCAAACCTTTGTTCCACATTTCACGCAGGTCGTTGGGACTGAAGACCAAAACCAGCAAATCGGGCTTCAGGGCTTTGCCTTCGTCGCGCCAGTAGAGGTACTGCTGGTCGGCGCCCCAGGCCGGGCACGACGCGTTCAGGACTTCCACTTTGTGGCCGGCAGCGTTCAATTGGTTGGCCAATTGGGTGGTAAAAATTTCGTCGTCGGGGTAATCCAAGCCCGCTGTGTAGCTGTCGCCCAGTACCAGAATGCGTTTGACCCCTACTGGTTTTTCTGTCTTAAAATCCGGTCCCCGAAACCCCTGTTTGTTGAAGCGCAGCACGAAAGGCTCGCGGCCTTCTTTGCCCCAGGCGTAAGGTTTTTGCGCCACCAACCCGGGGGTCAGGCGGTAAAACAACACCGGGTCGTAGCTGAATCCGGCGCGCCCGTATTCCGGTTGAAAACGGAAATAGAATTCCGCTGCCAAAACGACGGCGCCTAAGATCAGAAAGGCAAAGATTGCGAAAGCGACGAGTTTAACACTTTTTCGGGTTGCCATTTTTTGTTGCGATTGGTTGGTAATGCGCTGAAACTATGTTAGTGTCAGTCTTTAGTCGGTGTCTGCTCTTTAGAGTTCGAGAGCAAGGCATGTTTGGCCCCAAAAACGGGAGTTTACTTGCGTAAATGACCGATTTTGGGGCCAAACATAACGCAGCTATCGGACTATAAAGACAGACACTAAAACAACGTATAAATAAACGAGCCTACCGCCGAACTTTCTGCGAAAATCAGCAAGGCGCCAATGAGCAAAATAATCAAAATGAGCGGGAGCAGCCACCACTTGCGGCGCTCGCGCAAAAAAGCAAAGAGGTCACGTAGAAATTCCATAAACTCAACGATTTCGTTTTTTCTTTTACAACATAGTTTTTTTTACAACATAGTTTTTTTTACCACATAGTTCACATAGTTGTTTTCACATAGGACACATAGTACTGATGCACCCCGGGAGTAGCTCCTATGTGATCTATGTGACCGATTCTATGTGAACTATGTGGTAAAAAAACATATCCCTATGTGGTAAAAACACCAATTCAATCCAGCGCAAAAGTCTCCGCCTTAACAGCAGCCACCCTTGCGCTATCCGGTAAATCATTTTTATCAAACAAATAATCACCCATTGCAAGGTAATCCATTTCTGTGCGCACAAAACAACGGAATGCATCGTCGGGTGTACAAACGACCGGTTCGCCGCGCACGTTAAAACTCGTATTCACCAACAGTCCGTACCCCGTTTCCGCTTTAAAAGCCCGCAAAAGCGCGTGGTAGCGCGGATTGGTATCGGCGTGAACCGTTTGCACCCGCGCCGAAAAATCGAGGTGGGTCACCGACGGAATATCGCTGCGCAAATGGTACAATTTTTCTTTGAGCGGCAGGTCGTGGAAGCCGTCGGGCAGGGCCTTGCGGCGCTCAGGCTGCACCGGCGCCACCAGCAACATATACGGACTGTCCGCCGGCAGGTCGAAATATTCCTGCGTATCTTCTGCCAGCACGGAAGGCGCAAAAGGCCGGAAACTCTCGCGGTATTTGATTTTCAGGTTGAGCTTGAGCTGCATGTCGGGGTCGCGGGAGTCGCCGAGGATGCTCCGGCTGCCCAGCGCGCGCGGACCAAATTCCTGCCGCCCCTGGAACCAGCCCACGACTTTCCCCCGGGCCAATTGTTGCGCCACCGCCTTCACGAGGTCGCTTTCCTGATTGTATTTTTGGAACGGCGACTGGTAGCGCCGCGCGGTTTTTTCGATATCTAAGTCGCCGAATTCGGGGCCGAGGTAACTGCCGTTCATGCCGTCACGGGCCGTGGTTTGCACGCGGTCGCGCTCAAAATACAGGTGTTCTGCCGCCAGCGCTGCGCCCGGTGCGCCGCCAGCATCGCCCGAAGCCGGCTGGATGAAGATTTCGTCGAACAAGCCCTGCTGCAACAACTTCCCGTTGGCCACGCAATTGAGCGCCACGCCGCCGGCCAGACAAAGATGCCGTGATCCCGTGAGGCGTTGGGCTTCGGCAGCTAAGCGCAGCACGGCCTTTTCGGTCACGCGCTGGATGGCGAGTCCGAGGTTGCAATGTTGCTGGGTCAGTTCTGCTTCCGGTTCGCGGCGCGGGAACCCGAACAACTTTTCCCACGGCGCGTCACGGGTCATGCGCAAGCCCGTGGCGTATTGAAAATAAGCCTGATTGAGCCAGAGCGAACCGTCGGGCTTCAGGTCTATCAGTTCTTTTTCAATGAGGGCTTCAAAACGGGCAACTTCCGGGGCTTCCGGATTGCCATAAGGCGCCAGCCCCATCAGTTTGTATTCCCCGGAATTGACTTTGAAACCTAAGTAATACGTAAATGCCGAATACAGCAACCCCAGCGAATGTGGGAAGCGCAACTCCCGCAACAGCTTGATTTTTCGGCCCTGTCCGTGGCTGATGGAGGCCGTGGCCCATTCGCCTACGCCATCTATTGTGAGGATGGCCGCTTCCGCAAACGGGGAGGGATAAAACGCGCTGGCTGCGTGCGACAAGTGGTGCTCGGGAAACAGCAGCGGCGGCATTTTTTGCCCTTTTTGAAGGAATTGGCGCAATTCGTCGCGCAGCATTTTTTTCAAAAACAGCTTCTCTTTCACCCAAACCGGCATGGCTTTTACGAAAGAAGCCACCCCACGTGGCGCGAAGCCGTAGTAGGTTTCCAGCAGGCGTTCAAACTTGAGAAAAGGTTTGTCGTAAAACGCAATGGCTTCGAGGTCGGCGAGGTCAGCGCCGCTCTGTTCCAGCACAAACCGGACGGCCTGCGCGGGAAAGCCCGGGTCGTGTTTTTGCCGGGAAAACCATTCTTCCTGCGCCGCAGCGATGATTTGCCCGCGGTCGGTGATGGCTGCGGCTGCGTCGTGGTAGTATGCTGAGATTCCTAAGATCATTCAAGGGTGGTTGTGAGGGAGGCAAAGTTAGAAGAGTTTGTCGGAAAATTGTGGGTAGAGGAAATAACGTCAAAGCCACAAAGCTTGCATTAAGGTCAATTTTAGCATGCTTTTTCGTTTTGTGCGAAAAATCTTCGTATTTTTGTTACAAATTGTTTCAAAATGACGAACGATCAGGATGCTAAAGCATATAAAAGGTATTTAAAAAACCTCCGTGACATTGCCAGCGAGCAGCATACTAAAATGGCTGACGCGCAAGATTTGATAAACAAAGGAAGAGAAGAGGAAAGATTCGAGTTGATTCTTGAAATGGACAAAGAGGGGTTAAGTATTGCGCAAATTGCAAGAGTTGCAAAAAAAACCGAACGCGATATTGTGCAAATACTTGACAAGCATAAGAATAAACATTGATCATGACAACTAAACTCCTTTTATTTGCTACGATCCTGGCATACAGTATGATTGTAAGCCAGTCCTTCATGTACATCCTGGCACTAAAGCGGGTGCAGGTGGCGCTTGAAGCCATCCCTTATATGGAATTTCGGAAACGGATAGATGCGAGCATGAGGAGTAATTTTAAATATGTCGTTTATGCTGCGCTGCTTACGAATCTGCTGTTGGTTGTTTTTACGATTAAAAACCCAGGTAGCTTGCTGTTCCTTTCGGCGGTTTTTGCTTTTGTGGCTTTAATTGCAGATACGTTAATCACCGTAAAAGGCAATTTACCCATTAACGACGTCATTAACGGCTGGAATCCCGATAGTTACCCGGAAAATTGGGCCGATTACAGAACCCAATGGCTCCATACTTTTCAATATCGGCAGATTGCCAATATTGCAGGTTTTGTGAGCTTGCTGATTGGAGCGATTTTTTAGCGCTTGTTGGGGAATAGCCGGAGGTGCGCTAAGTTCTTGCCAATAAAAATCAGCACCTAATCGAAATAAGTGAAACAAAAATTTCGTTTCGTTTGTTTCGTTTGTATCTTTAGGTTAAATCTAGCAAAAATGAGTACGCTAATCCAAAAAATAACAAAGTCAGATCAAAAGATCGCACTTTTATCTGCCAAAATACTTGCTGACAGCGAAGATCAGGCTATTAAAGATAAGGATGAAGTCATCAAACTTAAGATTCAGGGATCTGATGAAGTAGTGATCATCCCACTAAAGGCTTTGCAATTATTGAATTCTATCATCAGCAATATGGCTCAGGGTAGATCAATTGCCTTGATGCCTACGGATGCAGAAGTAAGCACACAGCAGGCTGCCGAAATTCTAAATGTCTCCAGGCCACATGTAATTAAGCTATTAGAAAAAGGAGAAATCCCGCACAAAAAAGTAGGTAGCCATAGAAGAATTTTACTACAAGACATTCTCAAGTTTGAATCCACCTTTAAGTCAGATAGAAGAAAAAAGCTGGACGCTTTGGCTAAAGAGGCTCAGGAGCTAAATTTAGGTTACGAATGATCTATTCTCCCCGGTTTACGGTGATATTAGACGCGTGTGTTCTTTACCCTGCACCGATTCGAGACCTTTTACTCAATCTCGCCGACTTAGAGATTTATTCCCCAAAGTGGTCTGAGATCATTCAAGAAGAGTGGATAAGAAATTTACATGAGAACAGACCTGAGCTTAGCAGGCAAAAGTTGCGAAGAACGGCGCAAGTGATGAATGCTGCATTTCCAGATGCCGAAGTACATTCATTTGAAGAACTGATTGATTTCCTCGAATTACCGGATTTAGGGGACAGACATGTTCTTGCGGCAGGTATAAAATGCAAAGCTGATGCGATCATTACGTTTAATACTAAGGACTTTCCAAGAGAAAACCTGGAGCAATACAACATTGAAGCTTATACCCCAGATAAATTTATATATTTGTTGAATGAGTTGAATCCTTCGGTAGTAAAACAGGCTTTTGAAAATCAATTGGCATCTTTGAAAAACCCTCCGGTTTCAAAAGAGAAGCTGATTAGCGTCTTGGAAAAATGTGGACTACGGAACGCTTCAAAGTTTTTTGCTTAGGAGAAATTCCTGATGAGAACAAAGCGCATGGCGGCCATTCTCCCTCAACGGTCGCACATTACAAAAACAACATCGAAACAATTAAAAAAATGGAAAACAGCGAGCTTTCACAATTATCAGATCAGGAATTGTTGGCTGAAGCAAAAAAAATGAAATCATTTTCAATAACAAACGCTTTTTTTATTGGGTTTCTTTTAGGAATTGTAATTTTCAGCGTTATCAAAAGCACCTTTGGATTTTTAATGCTTATCCCTTTGTATTTTGCCCATAAAATGATCAATGACCCTAAAAATAAAAAAATTAAAGAATTGGAACTCTTGTTGAAAGAGCGGGGCTTGAGATAAACGCAAGTATTTGCTGGCATGTTACAACCGTTAAAATTAAGCAAATCAAGCTTGCTTTTCTCCGCTGGCGATACCAACCTCCCGCACTGTCAGCATCTCGCGCTTGTTATGGCATTCGACCTAATGTCGTCAACTTAGCGAACGATAACCACGAAGTGGTTGAAGGTGAATAGCCCCCGATGCAATCGGGGGTAGGGAAATGCGCCGGGAGCACGGGCAACCACGAAGTGGTTGAATATAAGGCGCTATTTGCGGGGTTGAACTGCTCCAGGAACTTGGGATAGAATTTGATGAAAAGTATTTGGAATGACTTGTTTTTTATTCAACCCTTTATACCGCCGAGCGTAGGCAGTGCATATTTTGCCTATGCATTTACCTGAAGTCCTGCTGGAATTTAGTCCATTGGTCTTTGGATCTGATTTTTTCTTACTTTTTGTTGGCCCAAAAAGTAAGCAAAAAGGCCTGTCGCCATAATGCGCCCTGGTTTTCAGGTTTAAAATTTGGAAAACTGACGATCAGAGCCTTAATCTAAGTTTAGGTTGGCTCCTCGGCTCGCCGCTGATTTTTGCCTGGTTTTCAAGTCAAAAGTACAGTTGTATCTGGCTGATGTTCATTATTCAACCTGCACAAAGGTACCTGAAAGGCAAAAATAGGCGCCCTCACCCGCAACCCAGCCCACCGCGAGCCGATCCGCCTTTCGGGGCGCTGTATGGCGACTCCCATGCGACAAGTTTGTTGGTTCCAATGAAGTGCGAACAAGCTCGTTTTCATAAATGGTGTGTCGAGTTTATTCACTGCTTACGCTCGGCAGTATTGGCCATATACGCATTAAAGCTAGGGGCTCCAGCCCGGCTACAAGGTGTAATTTTTCCGAACTTTTTCGTTTTGTTTGAAAAATCTTCGTATTTTTGTTACAAATTGTTTTAATATGGCAGCCTACTATCACCTCCTTGCACCTTTTGAAATATCAATACAAGCGGACCTAAAACTAGAAAAGCAGTTTGCAGACCTATATGGCGATGATTTTACATTAAAAGATAGCAAACGCATTGAACGATTCAGTCCTAAATTACTAAATGGAGAAAGATTGGACTGGTCCTACGAGGAAAAGACGTATGCCTTGCCAGATGATACCTTCCGCAATGAATTTGTAGCGTTCGCCCGGATTCTATTTGAAGAATGGCGCAATTTGTATGAATCAAAATTCAAAGGTAAATTCCACGCCACACAGATGCCCCCCAAAGAATTGGAATCGCAGATTTCTAAGGTTAAGAGCTTGCTGGACCGTTATCCTTTGGCAAGCGATGAATTGGATGATGCGTTAACGAACCTGGAAGACAACTATTACTTTGCGATTGAAGGAATATATTCGCAAGTGGTTTACCAGGGTTATCCGATTAAGACTGACAAGTATACCTCCTTGTTGGCGCTTGATTTTCTGCATTCCTACGAAAAAATGGGCGTTTATCCGGACGAATATGCTGCCATGTTCCTATTGACAGACCGCATCAAAGAAAAATACAGCCATCAATTTACCTTGGCAAAATACCTCTTTCTTGCGGGGTATTGAATCTTTTTCGGGATTAGGGACACCCGGCAAAGGGCGGAATGTGTAGTGCCAGGTTTAAGAAAGTAGAGGGGTTTCGGCGCCATTGAGGAAAAGGCAGAAGCCTGGAAGTAGCAACTTCCCTTCATCTGTTCTTGGGCCTCTAAAAAAGAATTTTTAACTTGCTGGTCATAAAACGAAATCTTGATATGGCCGCCAAAGAGAACAGTTATACAATGCCCTTGCTTTTTGGTGTTTGCCGGAAGTGGGGGCATTGTTGTCTGTCAGCTCTTGGAACTGTAATGGCACCAGCGAATAGAGTGATGGGAAGTTCCGATTGGTGTAGTCAGTGGTGGGGTAGTACGCAAGTTGAACTAAACCGCTGCGCGGTAGCCTGATCCAAGTTTCAACCGGTTGATTTTCAATACCAAAAAAGTAGATAAGTAATAAATTGGGGTTAATTTATTAACCAAAATTCAATTACTTATGACACCGTTACGTCGCCGTATGTCGGACTACATGCAATTGAAGCATTTTAGTCCGCGTACGATCAAAACCTACCTGAATCAGGTATCTCAGTTTGCAAAGCATCTTGGCAAAAGTCCTGAAGAAGCCACCTTGGAGGATGTGGCTACCTACCTGTTGCATTTAAGCCGAGAGCGTGGTTTATCCCAATCGTTTATTAATGCTGCTTATAGTGCAATCCGTTTATTGCTGGAGGATATTTTGGGCCAGGTATGGGATCGGCGTTTGCTGCCACGAGCGCGTAAGGAAAAATCACTGCCACGGGTATTCTCGCCGGAGGATGCGCTTCGGGTCATCAATGCGCTGTCCAATGTAAAACACCGGATGATTTTGAGTTTGTTGTATGCAACGGGTTTAAGAATGTCCGAAGCGCTTGGACTACATCTGAATGATGTGGATTCCAGGCGCATGGTTCTGGTGATTCACCGGGGTAAGGGCAATAAAGATAGGTATGTGCCCATGAGCCAATCTCTGCTTGATGCTTTACGCCAGTACTGGCGCTGTTATCAGCCAAAAGTGTTTTTGTTTGAGGGAGCGGTTGCTGGTCAAGCTTTGTCTGCCCGTACTGTGCAAAAAGTCTTTCAAATGGCGAAGGAAAAGGCAGGAGTGAACATGGAAGCGAGTGTGCATACCCTTCGGCATAGTTATGCCACCCATTTGCTGGAAGCTGGCGTTAACCTGGTTGCCATTAAGACTTTTATGGGTCACAGCCAGTTATCCACAACCGCGCGCTACCTACACGTCGGTCAAACGCAGCGGGATTTACCGGATTTACTTTCCAATAGCGCCCCCTGGCCCGATGCGCCCAAGTTTTGAGGTTGCAGATGTTTTGCGGGATCATCTGGATGGCTACAAAGCACGTTACAACCTTTCTTTAGTCCAACAAAAGGCTGTTCAGGCCATCCTCAACTGCCGCACAGCCGTGCTGGGCGGGCATGTGGATTGCTGCACTTCCTGCGGGCATGTGACAGCAATTTCCTATAATTCTTGTCGCAACCGCCACTGTCCCAAATGCCAGTGGTCGGCTCAACAGCGCTGGATCCGCAACCGCATGGAGGAACTCCTGCCGGTAAAGTATTTTCATCTGGTCTTCACTTTGCCACAGGAGTTGAATGCTTTGGTGAGCAGCAACGAAGCAAAATTATATGGACTGCTGTTCCAGTCGGTATGGCAGACACTGGAGCAACTCTGTGGACAAAGGGAATGGCTGGGCGCGCAGCCCGGCATGATTGCCGTTTTACATACCTGGGGACAAAATCTGTCGCTACACCCCCACCTGCACTGCATTGTGCCGGGCGGCGGCCTTGCTGCCGATGGCGTTACCTGGATCAAGAGACCAGACAAGTATTTACTCCCCGGACGGGTCATGTCGCGCCTGTTCCGGGGTAAGTTTTTGCACCGGCTCAAGGCAATGCACACAGCCGAAGAACTGGATTTTTTCGGACAGGCGGCGGAGCTTCAAGACCAGGCAAAGTTCCGGCAATTGCTACGCATGCTGTACAAAAAAGAGTGGGTCGTTTACGCCAAACAACCCTTTGGAGGGCCGGAGCAAGTAGTCAACTACCTGGGGCGCTACACGCACCGCATTGCCATCAGCAACCGGCGGATTGAAAACATCGCAGCTGGCAAAGTCACCTTTTCTTACAAGGACTACCGCAAAGAGGGGCAGAAAAAAAGCATGACGCTCGATGCGGTGGAGTTCATTCGCAGGTTTTTGCAGCACTGCTTGCCCCATGGTTTTCAGAAAATCCGGTATTACGGCATACTTTCTACCCGTAACAGGAAAACGAAGCTGGCAAACCTGCAAAAATGCTTGGATTATCAGCCGCCCGTTGTGATTGTTAATGTCCCAACCGAACCGAATCGGGATAAAGCCACTTGCCCCGCTTGCGGAAAAGAAACCATCCGGTCATTGGTTTTGCCCGTTTTGAGGACGAAGTTTGAGCCACAGCAAGCAGGTAGTTGTCCTATCCTCAAAATCGGAATGTTTCCCGGGCAACGGGCGCCACCAGCTCCGGGCAGCGGCCTTTTCAAGCTTGGGTAATGGTGTTTATGACTAAAGCATACGCTTTGGCTTTAAACGCTATTGTCCCCACCCATTAAATTCAACAATTCCAGAGAATTATCCATAAAAAATCTGAACAAATTCTTCCCTATGCTTGCTTTTATCACACGACTCGAGTATTTTGCAACCCTAATATCAACTGTCTAAGACATAAGGGAGGTATGCTATGCCCATAGATCCTGCTGGAGTTGCGGCTTCGTTCAACTCCGTGCATCCGCCACCGGTCTGAGAGTAGTGGTAAAATCAACGGGTGTGCGGCGGCGGCGGATGCACTGCTATAAGTTCGAGGCAAGAAATGAATAAAGAATATGAAATGGCAAAAAATTGTAAATGAATTGGAGGGGGAAATGACCAAGTTGCAATTGGATATGTCTAATTGCGATGCATCAATAATTGAATCCGAATTCGCTGTTAAACTTCCTCAAGAATTGATCACTTTTTACAGCGAGACGAATGGGATTAGCGAACTTATTCGGGTAGAAACAATGGATGATTGGATAGAAAGTGGCGACCTAGTCTGGAGTGTTGAAAGATTGATAGAAGAAAACAGGTCGTATAGGGCAAATGAAGATTTTAAAAGAATTTATATGCCATTTGAGTGCTTGTTATTCATTGGCGATACCGGGAATGGGGATAATTTTGGGTATTCAATTCACGAAGGTGAAATATGGAAAACCGACATTTATGCCTGGAACCATGAAGATGACAGCAGGAATTGGGTTGCTCCAGATTTAGAAACATTTGTAAAATGGTGGACTAGTGGAAAAATAAAAATATGAAGTAATGAAATATAAACTTAACCACCCAATTGACAGAAAATGAAATATGAATAGGAACCCGAACAACGCTTTCTTCACAACCGCTCGCTAACGCAGCGGTGAGACAAGATAGCGAGCGTTGCCAACAATTAAAATAAAATAGCGCATGTCATTTTCTTGGTATTTCCATTCCTTTAACTCGCAGGATTTAGAAAACAAAATTCTGAAGGGACAAGGGATTTATACTGTAGCGCTCAATCCGCCAGTCCTATTACCCAAAGGGTAATCACTCTTTCCGCATCATTGACCGTAACGGCTAAGTCTTTCGGCGTGACCAGATTGAGGAATGCCTTGTTGTCGAACCCTTTGAACAAGCGCAATTCCATGGACGAGAAAGGATCGCTATGGTAGTCGAAAAACCAGGAGGTCTCTACCAGCATGCGGTCGAAGGAAAACCAATTGTCCGCAGCCACCCGGAAAAACCAAAGGGCGAAGGCAAGGGCTGCTTCCTGGATGCTGTTGGTATAGGTATCAATATAATCCGTTAAAATGCTGCCCGTGATTTGTTCGGCTTCCTCTCTCCCATATCCCTGGGTTTCCATGGCGGCCCGGGTAGCAAGCTGGTGTACGGCGTTGCGGAACGCTGTTGGGTCGTCCACGAGTGCGCGGTGCGCCTCGTCAGTTTCAGAGGCGTATTCGTAACGGATCACCGTCCAATTCTGGTACAAAAGGCTTTTATCGAACAAATTAGACTCAAACGATTCGGAAGCTGGCCGCCCAAAAGTATAGGTGAGGTCCTCGATCTTGTCCGGGCCAACACCGTGGATGGCGTCAATTTGTTCGAGGGAATCAAACCGGGAGTAGGGCAGGTTGTTCCGCACTTCAAGGATGCGCTTGGCTAACTTGGTTGTAAAAATCACCGTCTCGTTGTCGCCCGGATCGTCTTTTACGCCTTTGACAATTTCAAATGCGGATTGGACGCCGTTGAAAAAGCGGACGATCCTGTTCGCGGTGCCGGGTGTTATTTCTTGTTTCATGCACCAAATGTAGTTGCCGGGAGCCAGTCCAGCAAGCGAGGATGCCAAAGTTAACGCAAAATTAAAGAGCGGGGCTGCCTTAGTTTCGCTGCAATTAGATGACACAATCCATCTACAAAAAACTTGTCGAACAGTTTTCAAATTTAACAAATCATCTTATTTTTATGAGATGAAAAACTTAAAAACAATTTCATTAAGGGCTGCTGAAAAAATAACTGTCGGGTTTGGCTACATTGGGACGATCTGATAATTCCACTTTTCATTAACGGAATCATGGATAATATTACAAG
>JBJXFD010000467.1:0-6695 GCA_046153985.1 Saprospiraceae bacterium | reverse complement strand
CCTGGACGGTTTCTAAACTTTGTAAGCCACTTAAACTATTTAGATTTGGGAGCTGGCTCAAGTTTAAACCTCCGCCAATAGTTTCAATATTTTCTAATCCCGATAATCCACTCAAAAACGGATTATTGAACAGCGTTAACTCGCCGCCGACCTGGATAAGCTGACTTAACCCGTACAAATTATTAATATTACTGCCATTTGAGGTAATACTCCCGGTCAATTGCGTGCAGCCCGGATAGTCGCTGCTGAAATTGTCAACCTCCCCCTGGTATCTGATAACGAGATTATCGGGGCAGGGAGAACTACATTTGGTTCCCACTTCGGGTCTTGTTGCGCAGCCGGAAGCATTGCCTGAAATAGCTGCAGGGTTGGAAGGATTCGACAAATAGCTGCAAATGCTTGCAACGTCGCAAACATAGAGAAAATAGGAGTCTTCAATAATAAGGTTGGTAATGGTGCCTGAGTCTATATTTCCCAGTCCCGATAAGGTTTGTAAGGCATCATTTTCTGAAATTTTCAATACCCCGCCAATGGATTGAACTGAATTCAACGCTGCCAGCGAAGAAAGGAAGAGGTTATTGGAAACCTCCAGATTACCTCCGATAGAATTAACAAAGTTCAGTCCCGTTAAATCAAACAGCAATGAATTATTCATCACGACCAGGTTTCCACCGATGGAAGTCAGTGAACTATAATTGGCAATACTGCCCCCCAACATTGGGTTGTTGATGATTTGCAAATTACCTCCAATAGAAGTTATAACGCCCAACAATTCATTCAGATTTGTGATGTCACTGCCTTCCACCGTCACATTCCCTAAAAGCTGTGTACAACCTGGGTAACTTCCCGGAAAAGCATCTATCTGTGCCTGTGTAGAAAAGATAAAATCCCCCGTAGGACAACATGTGGCCACCACCTCTGCCTGCGTATTACAGCCGGTTGCGTTGCCGGAAATTGTAGCGGCGCCACCATTTGCCAAATAATTGCAGATGCTGGGCACATTGCAGGTGGAAAGCATAGCAGAACTTTGCAAGGTGAGATTGGTAATGGACGTGTAGGCGATATTATCCAAACCGTTCAGACTCGTCAAGTCATCATTGTTCACTATTTGAAGTTGCCCGCCAATGGAAGGAAGACTGCTCAAACCGGAAAGGTCGGTCAGGCTTCCGTTATTTTGGATCAGGAGATTTCCGGCAACGGGACTTCCTCCGAAAGATCCATGCAACCCTTCCAGCCCTGTCAGGTTAGGTAAAATCGGATTACCGACAATCGAAAGATTCCCAAAAATGTAATTGATTACGCTTAATTCCCCAAGATTATCTATGTCTGCCCCCGAAATAGTAAGATTGCCGTAGATGTTGGTACAACCCGGGTAGTTGGTCGTAAAAGCGTCTATCTCTGCCTGCGTGGAAAAGGTGACGTCGCCCTCAGGGCAAAGACAACGACTCAGCACCTCAAATTGATTGTAACAGCCGGGTGCATTCTCTGCAATATTAGCTGACCCGCCATTTTCCAGGTAACTGCAAACATTGGCAACATGGCAGATGGAAAGCAAGTCGTTATACGAAATGAAGAGGTACGTAATGGAGGCGTAAGCGATATTGTGCAACCCGGTCAAATCGGTCAGGGCGTCGTTGTTCGTTAAAAGAAGACTACCACCAATGGCAGTTACATTAGTCAATCCGGTCAGGTCTGTTAAGGCGCCGTTGTTTTGGATAGCGAGGCTTCCTGAAAGGGCGCCTGAGCCAGACAATCCGTTCAAGCCGGTCAGGTCGGACAGCATTGGGTTCCATGTAATCGTAAGATCTCCTGTAATTGCAAGGATGGTACTTAATCCATTGAGATTGGTGATATCCGCTCCCGATATGGTCAGGTTGCCGGAGATAGCGGTACAACCGGGGTAGTTGCTTTGAAAATCGTCAATTTCAGCTTGTGTGGAAAAAGTGATGTTGCCAGACGGGCAGTTCGGACATGCCGCAAGCACCTCTGCCTGTGAGTTGCACCCCGTTGCATTTCCGAAAATGGTAGCGGGGCTTCCATTTTGCAGGTAACTGCAAATGCTTGGTACCTCACAAGTAGAAAGTGAGCCGGATAATATTAACACAAGGTTGGTGATAGATGCCGGAGCAATATTGTCTAAGCCGCTGAGACTGGTCAGGACGTTGTTGTTTCTAACCTCCAATTGCCCGCCAATAGACGTGAGCAAACTCAGACCGGAGAGGGAAGTTAAAGCAGGATTATTGGTTATTTGGAGAAATGCCCCAACAGAGGTGAGATTACTTAAAGCATTGAGGTTTTCTAAGTCAGCATTGTTGTCGAATCGAAGGAATCCTCCAACCGAACCAACCATATTTAATCCGGTCAGATCGGTCAGCATCGGGTTGGAGTCAATAATCAAGCGGCTTCCAAATGAAGTGATATTGGACAACCCGCTCAGGTTAGTCAAAGCATCATTCCCTGTTATATCACAAGGCGGATAAGCAGAGGTGATCGAAGGCATCCCATTGATGTTCGGCAATATGGTATTGTACGCAATCTTAATACCGCCCGGAAACGTAGTAATGCCCGCTAATCCATCTATATCAACCAGTACAGGATTGGACTCAATCGCAATAAGTTTTGTAACGGTTGTGAGCCCACTCAGCCCGTCAAGGTTCGTAATGTCTGCCCCGGTAACGATCAGATTGCCATTAATAACGGTACAGCCTGTGGCCGCAAAATCATCAATTTCCTGTTGGGTAGTAAACATGATATCCCCTGGCGGGCATTGGGCTTTCGCCAAAATATTTCCAAAAAAGAAAAGCAACCCAAAGAGGTAGAATCGTTTCATAAGGCGAGATTTAGTAGGTTAATGAATAATGCGCTTATTTTTTTGCCCGCAATCTTTTTTCAATAAAATGATCGCCGCCCCAATCTTTCGTTATGTCCTTACCATTGGCATCTGTCACTTTTTTAAATCCATAAAATAGCAGCGTATCGCCTTTCATTGCCCACTCTTGCCAGATGCTGATACCCACTAATTCGGGCCAGGAGCAATAGGTGAACGTTTCTTTATACTTATTGCCCGCAAGTTCAAAAGTGCCTGCCCCTGCCCCTTCAAACTTGCCCAAAGAATCGTACATCATAAGGCTCACAAAGCCATCATGGAAGATCTTAAATTGCTTTGGTTTTTTGTGGATGGTTGTTCGGCCGGCAATCTCCGTTGAGTAAAGCTCCCAACTGCCATCTATGGGTGAAGGGGCATTTATATTACTTTTTTTAGCCATAAAATCCTGATAGTCAGAATCATTATTGTTAGCCGGCAAAAAAGAGAACATAACCAAAGTAGCGAATAACAACATGGGTATTGAATTTTTCATTGGCAATTGTTTTTAAGAGATTAAGAAATGATTCACAGCTTATTAGGGATTTCATGCCCGTTCTCCTCCAACAGCAAATTTGCACCAAACACCACTCCCTCCGCCTCACATAATCATGCGAAGCAGCTCACATTTTCCCGCAAAAAAATAAGAATAATAAAGCCCCGTACCTCAGACAATCTGCTCCCGAATCGCCTTGCCCACCGCCTCGCTGACGGAGTGTACCGAGAGTTTTTGATAAACGCCCATGACGTGGGTGCGCACCGTATTGATGCTCACGCCCAGATCTGCGGCAGCCATTTTGTAGCTCATGCCGTCTACGAGCAACGCAAGCACCTGGCGTTCTTTTTCAGTGAGGTTGTAGGTTTGTTTTTGGTAAGCGCCCGATTTGGGGAAAAGTTGCAGCACCTTTCGGGCAATGGCGGGCGTCATGGGCGCGCCGCCGTCAAACAGTTCCCGGATGGCTGTGAGGATTCGGTTGGGTGGGGTGTGTTTGAGCAGGTAGCCGTCGGCGCCGAGGCAGATTGCGTTGAACACTTTGTCATTTTCGTCAAAAATGGTGAGCATCAGCGCCCGCACAAGCGGAAAATGCTGTTTCAAAAGATACAAACCCTGCAAGCCGTCCACGTGCGGCATGTCTATGTCGAACAACACAAGGTCCGGGCGGTGCTGTTCCACCTGCTCCCGAAGGTAGCGACAATCGGGATACTTGCCCACCACGCGCAGGTCTTTATCGGTGCCCAGCAGGTCGGCAAGGTTCTCCCGGTAGGAGTCGGTATCTTCGTAGATCAGGATGCGGGTCATACGATTCAGTTTTTGGAAAGCATCGTGTACGTTTTTTACAAAATTACGATTTGTTGTTCCTACTGGGTTCACATCATCATGTGAAGCCCAGGTTGAATAGCGGGGTCTGAAACTGCACCAATGTTCCACGCCCTGGTGCACTTTCGATGTTGAGCGCCCCGTTTAACGCCTCCGCCCGGCTGCGCATGTTGCGCAATCCATTTCCAGCCGCTACGAGCAAAGGGTCAAAGCCCACGCCATTGTCCCGTATTTTTAAAACAAATTGCCCCTGCTCCTGCTGAATGTCCACAGATGCTTCGGTACAGCAGGCGTAGCGCGCCAGGTTGTTTATGGCTTCCTTAAAAAGCAGGTAAAACTGCTTGCGGGCTTCCGGTTCCATTTTTACGGGCAGGGCGTCGGGCGAGACTTCGAAGCGAAGGACTACCTCCTGTCCATCTAATAAATTCGAGGCGTACTGGCGCATGCGGCGTACCATTTTTTCAAGGGTATCGTTCTCGGGATGGATGCTCCAGACGATGTCCCGCATTTCTTCCACGAGTTTTTGGCTTTGCCCGGCGATGTTTTCAAGCGAGGCGCTCATGTGTGCAGCATCGCCGCTGCGGGCCGCATTAAAGCTGGACAGGGCGATGCTGCTCATTTCGCTGCCGAGGTCGTCGTGGAGATCCTGGGCGATGCGGCGGTGGACGTTTTCCAGTTCCTGTTGCCGCTCCAATTTGGCGACGCGCTGGCGAAGGCGCTGATTAAAAAATCGGGCAACACCGAAGGAAACCAGTCCGACAAAAAGTAACCCCGCCAACACGCGCACCCATGCTCGTTGCCACCACGCCGGCAGCACCACGACACTTAGCGAATGGATGTTTTTCGACCAAAATCCTTTCCTGTTACTCATGCGCACTTCAAGGCGGTAGTTGCCGGGCGGCAGGTTGGCGTAGGCTGCGTAGCGAAATTTGCCAGCATCCGTCCACGCTTCTTCCAACCCGGCAAGGCGATAGGCATATTGAATGCCTTTTTGCCCGTCCATTGCCAGGGCAGCAAACTCGACTGAAAAGGCATTATCAGGATAATTTAAAGCAATGCAGGGCAGGGAATTGATGTTTTTTTCAAAAAACACAGGTTTGCCTGCTATGCGGAACGTATGGAAATGAAACGATAGCTTGTCTAAATCCGGCTGGCGAACTTCCCGGAAATTGAAATGGTGGTAAAGAGGCGATCCACCCTCCGCAATAAATGCTTCGCCGGAAGGCAGGAATACAGGTTCCGTAAAAACATCTTCCGTAACCAGGCCATCGCTCTGTAAAAAAACAGTCAGACTTAAGTTTACCGGTTCAATTTTCACTAAGCCCTGACGGGTGGAGGCCCATATAATCCCGTCGGGGTCACAGGTGAGTTGATGCACCCAGGTAGAGGGTAGCCCTTCTTCCGTACCCAGTTTGCGAAAGGTGTGTACCCCGGATTTGCCGGGTTTCAAAATAAAAATTCCGCTGGTTTGTGTGCCTATCCAGTATTGCCCCGTTAAATCTGTTGCAATAGCGCTGGGCGATACCGCTGCCATGCCGGGAAATGCAATAAACAGGGCAGTGTCGCCTGTCGGGGACAGTTGTGTGATGCCTTTTTTTGAAGCCAGCAAGATGTGGCCCTCCTTTGTTTTTCCAAGCGCATCTCCCTGGTAACTGGAAATAAAGAGCGAGTCGGTTGCAAGCAAATATTTGGCGACACATCCGTTGTCGAACCGAAAATAAATATTTCCCGCTGCATCCTCCTCTGCCTGTGCGCAAAGATGTTTGGTTGAACTTTCCCCATTTTTAAGGAGAACCCCTTCCCTTTTTATTTGGTTTTTCCGCAAGTCATAGCGAAACAAGCCTTTGCTCGTGAGTAGCCAAAGCATTCCGCGGCGGTCTTTCAGTAGTTTAACAGGTCCGGTGTGCAATTTATCCAGCGGGGGCAAGGGATAGGTTTTCCAGTCGCCGGTAATTTCATCATAAATGACTAAAGAGCGATTGTAATATACCGTCCCAAAATAAATTTTTCTCGCAAATGCGTCTTTCAGGATAGCCCGAACGGCCAATGGTTCGGGTATTTTTTTTAGGCCGAATTGTTGTCGAAGCAACGAGAGCCGAGCAAACCCAATCGGCCCCGCCATCCAAATATTGCCTTCAGCGTCAGGTTGAAATTTATGAATGCTCCCGGTTTCAAGAGGCTGCATAGAATCGTAGAATTGCTGCCTGCCGATATCGAAATACATCAATTTTCCGCTGCCCAGCCACAGGTGATTGGAATCAGGCTGCATTAAATCGTGCAACACATTATGAATGCCATCGTACGAGCGTCCTGGTTCCGGTAAAAACTGTTTGCTTTTCCCCGTGACTTTGTCATATTGCCAAAGCCCGTCGCCCCAGGTTGTTAGCCAAAACCAATGCGCCCTATATTGATCCTGGAATACAGAAGTGACGATAAAATTGCGCTGCTTATCTTTTTCAAGTGAAGATTTAAGGACATTTTCAAACTTGCGGGTAGCCAGGTTGAAGGTAAAAA
>JBJXFD010000463.1:0-10128 GCA_046153985.1 Saprospiraceae bacterium | reverse complement strand
CCCGATGCAATCGGGGAAAAAGTGGAAGTGGTGAGGTAGAACCAACCCCGAATGGGGTTGAATATTGACAATGGAGTGTGGGATGTTAACATTCAACCCCATTCGGGGTTGCCCGTTACAATTCATTTATGCGACCAACCCCCGATTGCATCGGGGGCTATTCACCTTCAACCACTTCGTGGTTATCGTTTGCTAAGTTCAGGATATTACACCTAAAGTGACATCCTCTTGTACCACGCAATTATTAATTTCAATCAATAATTCAAAAAATAAATACTCATGAAAGCTTTTTCATTTTTCTTTTTTATGTTAATTCCTTTTATTGCGATAAGCCAGGATTTTCCAACTGATGCTAAAGTGCTGCAAGATGTAAAAAATTACCACACAAAAATCGCTACCGCAAAAGTCCAAAACGAGTGGAAACTTGAAAGAGAGGCGGGTTACAATTTTAGCAATATGGCAAAAAGAGTAGTGGCCGCAACAACCGTTAAAGAAAACGGCGTTTCAAAAAACATCATCGGCTTGGCTATTTATGTACGGGGCGGCGCGGGTGAAAAATGGAATTTTTCCCGGTATTTTGTCACTTCTTCTGAAACTGTAGGGCTTACACCACTCACGGAAGCCCAAATCAGAGAACAAACCCTCGAACTGCTTCGTACCAACCCCGGCCAGGTGATGGTCAATTATTCAGACATCGCGTGGGTGTATGACATTACCTTGCCCGAAGGACTAAAAAGCGAAACCGACCGAACCGGCGATTTAATTTACAAAGCCAGCATCGAATACGAGCAAAAATTCGTCAGCTCCTACCCTTTTGAAGGTGGGCTTCGGCGATTCAAAACCCCGCTCGAAATTTATGTGCGGCAAAAAGACAGCGCACTGAAAGTGGCCGTGGCCGTTTTGGGGTACAGCGAACCGATCAAAGAAACCCTGATGACGGAAAAGCAATACAATGCGATTCCTGTTTTGGGCACAAAGCCGTTTGATGCGCTGTTTGGTCCGCAAGGCCCTGCCATTCCAGGCACCAACAACAAAAGCAGCGAAAATGGCGGCACGGATAAGGCTGCTGAACAAAAAAGTACGCCTGAAAAGAAAGGTTTAAAATTTCCGAAAGTGAAAATAAATGGGTTTTGACCTTTAAATAATTACTTTCACCCCATATATTTAATGCATGCGATTTGCAGTAGTCATAGCTTTCCTGTCGAGTTTTCTTTGCGCTGCCAAAGCACAGGAGGGCTATGCGTACTACAAACAACGGGTAGAAGCTTACAAAACGTTTGCAGGCAAGGGTAGCAACGTTGCAAATCCGGAAGTACTAGACGGCGCAAAGGCGCTCAATGACAGCTTGTTGCGTGCTCGGCACTACGACCTGACCGCTGATCTATTTTTGACAATTGGCCGGTTGCATCAACAGTTGGGCCGGATGAGCAATGCAGAATTTTTTTACAAAGAAGGCCTGCAAAGGGGCCAAAAATACAAAGACAGCCTTTGGGTGGCGGCAGCATGGGATCGCCTGGGCGATTTCTACGCCTTAGAAGAGCGAAGTTTTCTTTCGCTGGATTGCTTTTTTAAAGCCCTGCAACTCAGGGAAACTTATGACCCGTCCCGGAAAAGCATTGCCGATACGTACAACGGTATTGCCCGTTCCTACCTCCAAACTGGCGCATTAGCCACAGCTGCCGATTATTTGGAAAAATCATTAAAACTCAAAAAAGAACTCAACGACACCTTGCGGTTGGGTATTATCAGCACCTTATATGGCGATATTTACCGACAGCGAGGGAATTATGCATTATCCGAAAAATATTACCTCAAAGACGTCCCTAAAAGGTTGCAGCAAAATAATTACGAAGGGCTTACCATCAGCTACCTTGGGCTTGCTCAAAATTATCAGGACTGGGGTAAATACAAGGACGCGGAAACCTATTATTTAAAAGCGCTCCAAACAGCTGAAACCATCAAAAGGCAGCGCAATATCGGGCTTATTTTGTTGAAATTGGGCGCCTTATACAAAGCGAATGGCCAGGCCGACCGAGCAAAAGCCGTTTTTCGCCGGGCAATTGAAACCTGTACCGCCGTGGATTCGAGAATATACCAGCTCAATGCCTACCGCAATCTTTACAGCATGTACAAAGACGATGGCAACCTTCCCAAAGCCTTGGAATACCTCGAGTTATATGCAACTGTGCAGGATAGCGCTTCCCGGGAGTCGCTGAATATGAAGATTGAAGATTATAAAGCAGCATTTGAATTAAATGAAAGAGAAAAAGAAATCATTCAGTTAGATTCTGAAAACAAAAAGGGAAAACAATTAAGAAACATCCTTATTGGCGGGATTTTGCTTTTATTAATTTCGTTGATTTTTGTAGTTGCTTCATTCAGGTCCAGAAACAAAGCGTTGAAAAGTTTAAATCAGGAACAGGAAAATACCAAGGCCCTGCTTCGGGAAAAAGAACAGCTTTTAGAACACCTTCAGCAAACCAACCTGCAACTCATTCACTCTGAAAAAATGGCCTCTATCGGGGTCATGACCGCCGGAATCGCACACGAACTCAACAATCCGGTCAGCTCCATCCACGCCAGTGTGGAAGCGCTGCGCATGGACTATAAAGATTTGATGCCGTTATTTGAAAAATTAATGCAACTCCAGCAAAATCCTGAAACAAGCACTGGTATTTTAGAAGAACTCAAAATTTTGGTGAATGATATAGACATGGGTTACCTTTCCGGAGAATTGCAAACCCTGATGAAAACCATTATCAATGGATCGCAGCGCACTTCGGATATTATCCAGGGATTAAAAACCTTTTCCAGAGATACTGGCGACGAATTTCTGCCCTACCACGTAGAAGAAGGCTTGGAGACCGCACTTACCCTTTTGCATCATAAACTCAAAAATAAAATCCAGGTTAAAAAGTCCTACCAATTCAACGGCGTGATCCAATGCCAGACCAGTAAAATCAACCAGGTTTTCCTGAATATTTTAGATAATGCTATTCAGTCACTTGAAGAGGAAGGCAGCATTTTTATTGAAACAAAAGCAACCGCCGGGTCGTGCATCATCACCATCCGGGATACTGGTGCAGGCATGGATGTCGCTACGAAAAATAAAATATTCGAGCCTTTTTTCACAACCAAAGAAGTCGGCAAAGGCACCGGACTCGGCCTCGCGATCAGCTACGCAATCGTACAACAACACCGGGGAAATATTGCAGTGGATTCTGCTCCGGGGAAAGGCGCTACTTTTACTATTACGCTACCTGCCGCATGATGAACTTAAATTTAAATCACCAGCATCTGGCGGGGTTAATTGTTGGATACAAAGGCGCCATCTCCAATATATTCCTCATGGTATTAACCTTTTACGTAAGCACTGAATTGAGAGCCGTCAATCTTTCCAAGGTAGATTTAATCCTGCCCGCGCCTTATTTGATGTTGTTTTGCGGCCTGATGGTCTTCGAAAGAAAGGCCATCCGCAACGTGCTGAGCGTGGAATTTCAGCAAATTACGCCCCGACAAGCTCAGCATTGGCAATGGTTTCAGAAAAGCTGGTATTTCTGGATTTTAATGCTCATGTCGGTCATCTGGCGGTCGTATTTTCGGATTGTTATTTTAGTTTTCCCGCTGTTGGGCTATATTTACAGTCAGTTTCAATTGACTTACGCTACCGCGTATTGGCCATTAAAAATACCGTATTGGATCGCTTTTGGGTGGATTGCCTACCGGGAACTTAGATTGGTTGCCGATATTATTGAGCCGCCGGTTCATTCGGTATCCGTTGTAAACGAATGGCTGTCAAGAGCCTTGCAAATTTTATTGATTACCGTTTTTATGACTGCACTTACGGTCTTGATGAAAGGTCAAATTGATTGGTCAAAAGGGCTTTACAAGGGTATCCTCCATAGTTTGCCCTTTATGTTAATTGTATTTACTTTTTTTTATGTCCCGATTCGGTGGGTGGAAATCCTGACGGATGCCATTGATTGCCACACAAAAATTCAGGTCGTGTTGTTTTGGGTCACGACATATTTGCTGATGTTGACGGCGTTAGAGCCTCGAATTCTTACGCTCGAATTCTAATGGACAGACACAAATTATGGCTGCAACTTTTTCAATACTTTATCTCGACGACGAACCCGACAACCTGATCGCTTTTAAAGCGGTATTCAGGCGGTTTTTTGAGGTATTTACCGCAGAAAATGCACGGGAAGCTTTAGAAATATTAGCTGTTCAGAAAATTGACCTGATCATCAGCGACCAACGGATGCCAGGAATGACCGGCGTGGAGTTTTTTGAAAAAATACAGGATGTTTACCCCAATAGCATCCGGATGATCCTTACCGGATACAGCGATATGCAAGCCATTGTGGACGCCATCAACAAAGGAAAAATATATTACTACATCACAAAACCCTGGAAATTTGAAGAATTGAAAGTCATCCTCGACAATGCGCTGGAAACGTATGCTTTAAGAGTAAAAAACGAGCAACTCGAAATCGAAAAAAAAGAATTATTGCTCAAAGCGCTGCAACAGGAAAAAGCGCATATTGCCTCCCAATACGAAGTCCTGAAAAACCAGATCAACCCCCATTTTCTGTTTAATTGCCTGAATACCTTAGCCTCCCTTATTGTTTCCGATCAGCAGGGCGCGGTCAGGTTCACGGCCCGTTTTGCCAAAATGTACCGCAACCTGCTCGAATATGGAGGGCAGCAATTAATTTCTTTAGAAAAAGAATTGGAACTGATAGATACTTATCTTTTTTTACAAAAAATCAGGTTTGGAAACCACTTGAATATTCAAAAAGATATTCCCGACACCCGATATGCGCTGCCGCCTTTTTCCCTGCAACTGCTGGTAGAAAATGCCATCAAACACAATGTAATTTCGGAGGACAGCCCGCTGGAAATCACCATCAAATCAGGCGTTGACGCACTCGAAGTTTCCAATAAAATAAATTTGCGCCCAGCAGCAGAACCCTCCACCGGCATTGGGTTGAGCAACCTCAACCAGCGCTATCAATTGCTGTTGTCAAGAGGGATTGTTTGCAGTGTAGAGGACGGATTATTTAAAATCATTATTCCCCTTATTCCTGATGCTTAACCCATTACGATGAATGCAAAAGTCCTGATCATTGAAGATGAAATCCCGGCACGCGAGCACCTGACCCGCATTCTGAAAGGGATTCAGCCGGGTTTCGAAATTTTGGATCGCTTAGACAGCGTTCAGGCAGCGGTGACGTGGCTCAGTCAGCACCAGGCCGATCTCATCTTTTTGGACATCCATTTGTCTGATGGCAATAGTTTTTCCATTTTTGAAAAAATAGCCGTCCAAACCCCCATCATTTTTACGACCGCTTACGACGAATACGCCATTAAAGCTTTTAAAGTCAACAGCATTGATTACCTGCTCAAACCAATTGACGAAGACGACCTGCGGCAAAGTCTTGAAAAATATCGTACCCTCACGGCCGAAACGCCCCGTGCAAATATTGAAGCATTGATCAAAACCCTTGCCCAACCGCCAAAAACCTACCAGGAGCGGTTTATGGTGCACCGGGGTGAACGCCTGATGAGCGTGCTGACCGACCAGATCGCCTATTTTGAAGGCGAAGACCGGTATGTGTATTTAGTCAAAAAAGATGGCGCCCGCTACATCGTGCAATACCGGCTTTCCGACCTTGAAGCCGTCCTCGATCAGCGGCATTTTTTTCGGCTCAACCGAAGTTTTATTGCCAATTTTGACGCTATTAATACGATGGTCAACCTGAGCAAAAGCCGGATTAAGGTTGAATTGAACCCGAACGCAAAACGAGCGGTTATTGTGAGCAGTGATTTTAGCCAAAGGTTTAAGGAGTGGTTGAATCAGTAGAACAAATTACCAAAACACCTAAACGCCATGCAAGAAGCAAGCATCACCGGCATCATCATCATTTTTGTCACCTTTCTTACCTCCTACAAAGGATTGAAAGAACATGCTTTCTTAGACCGGTATTCCTTCCAAACCGATAAAATATTAATCAACAAGGAATACATCCGCTTAGTGACTTCCGGTTTCCTGCACGTCAGTTGGATGCACTTTGCGTTCAACATGGCCACCCTTTATTTTTTCAGCGATTCGCTCGAATGGAAAATGGGGCCTGAAAAGCTATTGGCCATTTATTTTGGCAGCTTGGTTGGAGGCGGCCTGTTTTCGCTCTACATGCACAGAAATCACCCAGATTACAGCGCCATTGGGGCTTCCGGAGCGGTTAGCGGGCTGGTATTTGCTTCCATCGCGTTGTTTCCGGACATGGAACTCAGCTTGTTCCTCCTCCCCGTTTTTATTCCCGGCTGGGCTTTTGGATTGTTCTATGTCCTGATTTCCATCTATGGCATTCGGTCGCAAAGCGACAACATTGGCCACGACGCCCATTTAGGCGGCGGATTGGTTGGTTTAATGATTGCCGTGGGGATGTTTCCGGAATCCATTGCAAACAATTATTTAGCCATTCTTCTGATCGTCATACCTTCTGCCATTTTTATTTATCTGATTTTAACCAGACCCGGATTTCTGTTGACCAACAATGCCCCCGGAAAACAAAAAGGGTTTTATCTAACTGAAGACAAGTACAAGGCGGCGGTGCGCGACCACAGATCTGAAGTTGATAAAATATTGGATAAGATTAAAAAACACGGGATTGATAGTTTGACCAAGCAGGAAATTCAGAAGTTGAAGGAGGATACGGAGCGGAAAAGGAAGGAGTAGAATCATCAGTTCTGCAGGCCCTATTTAGAGCATGTTGGGGAATCCTTAGGAACGTCGCAATAATAAGTTCCTGATGATCATTTATTCTGCCGGATTACGGCTTGGAGAACTGACCAAATTACGGCTGACGGACATCCAGCATTGATGAACATCGCATGTTTGTGCGTGATGGCAAAGAAAAAAAAGACCGTTGCACGATATTGGCGGGAAAAACAGAAGTGCTGTTGCGTGCTTATATGGTGTGTTACCGTCCCATGCATGACCGTACATACTTTGTTGCGTGAAACCATTGGTCTGCGATATGTCGCAATACGATGAACTGCTCTCCAAGGGGAATACATCCTGGAGCCGGCAACAAGATGCCCCGTGCAAGAAAACAGTCAACTGGCCTCGGTGTGGTATGTATGGCTGCCGGTGGCTTACTTCAATAGGCGACATCGGTCGCTCACATTGCTGAAGCTAAATTACCCATTTTCAGTAAAGCCTGGATATAACGTCATGCCACCGTCCACAAAAATCGTGGTTCCATGGATATAATCTGACTCATCGGAAGCCAGCCATACGGCGACAGCACCAATATCAGAAGTCTCTCCAACCCGGCTGTAAGGGATTAGCTCGAGTAGCTTGGCCTCTGCATCAGGCGTTTCCCAGGCAGAACGGTTGATGGGTGTTTTGATCGCACCGGGCCCGACTGAGTTGACACGGATCTTATTTGGACCGTACTCTTGGGCCAATGATTTCATCATGAGCATCACGCCCCCTTTGGACGCTGCATAGTTGACATGGCCTCCCCATGGAATTACCTCATGGACAGACGACATGCAAATGATTTTACCCAGAGCGACGGACACATCCGGGCGGGGTCCCCGGCGTAAAAACTCCCTGATCGCTTCCCGCGCGCACAAAAACTGTCCTGTTAGATTCACATCGAGTACAAATTGCCAGTCTTGCAAGCTCATTTCGTGAAAAGCGGCGTCGCGTTGAAGCCCGGCGTTGTTTACCAAAATATCAACAGTGCCAAAGGTTGCAATGGTTTCTTTGAACATAGCCACCACTTGATCTTCTTTGCTGACGTCGGCCTTGAAAGCAATGGCATTGCCGCCCATATGATTGATTTCGTCCACCACTTGTTGTGCGGCTTCATCGCCAAAAACGTAATTGACGACTACGTTGGCGGCATCTCGGGCCATAGCCACTGCAATGGCGCGTCCAATACCAGAGTTGGCCCCTGTCACGATACAGGTTTGTTTTTTGAGGCGATTATTTGGTTGCTGATACATATTGAAAGTGTGTAAAAGATGTAATTGATACAAAAAGGTTTCCAGCGCGATCCACTTTTACACCGTCGAGCGCTTCGTCGGGGCTGAAAGCGATGCCGTTCGGGCCGCCCAACTCGGTGCTTAGGGTCGCTGAAATATAAAGTGCCGTCAGATTTAAGTATCAAATCATTCGGGCTTTTTTATGGCACAAAGATCAGGGGACGGTTTTGGGCGGGACGTTACGCAGGTAACACCATGGAAAAAAGAATAAATTTAATGAACAAAATGGCCAACAAATCTTCTAAAAAAAGTGCCAATACACCTCTCTTTTATGTTTTACTTGTTGCCTATTGCGCTTTTTAAAAGCACCTGATGTCCGTCCGGGTCTCGAAGCAGCACACAATTCGATGAATCAAAAACAATGACCAAACCTGAAACCAGAGAGAATCCCTGTATTTTAATCTTTTGAAATAGCGCAGGCATATCGTCTATCCAAAGTTCTGTATGGTAATGCCATAAGTCTGTTGCCCGGCTATCTGAGGGGATAGCTCGACCGCCGGGTGGAGTGATATACCGCAGGAATTCTACCCCAAAACCTGTATCTGCATGCAATCCATTGATATCGAGTCGAGCACCAAATACTTGGTTGAGGTGTTCCTGCTCAGAGCCATAATTTTCCGAATGTCCTCCCCAGACCAATCCCAGCGCATCGCGGTAAAAAGCCATGCTCCGCTCCGTATCCGAAATGGCAATGGCTGTATGGTCAATGCCGAGAAATACAGAGGCTGCTTGAGCGGTACCTGTCGACTGCCATTTCGGGTTGCCTTTGCCGGGCGGGAACCAGATAAGTTCGAGGTTGTGCCCTTCCGGATCGCGGAAGTAAAAGGCCCGGATGCCCGATGCATTGGGCAGGTAATCCGGCAGTGTTTCGGGGAAAGTGGAAACGTGCTGCACTTTGTTTTTCAACAGTTTTTGATAGGCGCTGTCCATATCGCTCACGACAATAGCCAGGTGTTGGAACCACAAATCGTTGCTCCGGGCATCGGCCGGAACAGGCCGCCCATCGGGCCTTTTGTCAAAGTCCATCAATTGGATCTGTTCCTGCCCAAGCTGTAGCGTGGCGATTCGCACAGTGGCCGTTTTTTCAGTCAGACCAAACAGTTTCGCGACAGCTTCGCCGGAATAAGTTGCTTCTTTAACCTTTTTAAAATCAAGGTTTTGCACAAAAAAAGCAACTTCCCGATCTAGATCACTTACCGTGATGCTAACCGCCGTAACTGCCGTGGCTTTTTGGGAAAAAACAATGGTCGAATGGCAAAAAGCCAACAACAGGATCGCTATTTGAAATAATACTTTCATAATGTCAGATGTAAATTCCGTTTAAATTTTAGCCAAATACTCCCCTACCCTCAAGGCATTCGCCATGGCAGTCAGAGACGGATTCACGGCGCCAGAAGAAGGAAAAAAAGAAGTGTCCACGACATAGAGATTGTCCAGGTCGTGGGCTTTACAGTTTAAGTCCAAAACGGAAGTTTCCGGGTTTTCACCAAAACGACAAGTCCCGTTTTGGTGGCTCACGCCGCCAATACCGAGTTTGAAGCCATAATATTGGGTGCTGCCGCCTACGCCCTCGTTTTCAGCGACTTGATCCATGATATGGATGAGTTTTTCGCGCAAACGTCGGTAAGCTTCGAGGTTGTTTTGGGTATAATTTAATTGAATATTCCCCGCTGCATCCACTGAAACCCGATTCTCTGCAAGTGGCAGATCTTCAGCGGTAATAAAGTAGTCAATGATGTGACCTGCGTAGTGGGTTGCATCCTTGCCGTCTTTGCCGAGGTCATCCCCCACTGCATCGGCAAGCAAGAGCGGGTCAGCCTTGCCCATGTTTTGTATAGAACCGAGCGGAAAGTCGCTGTCTTCGGCGCCATGGTAAAAATCAGGGATAAGGATGGCTTTTTGAAAAATGGAAGGATTGGGAATAGCGGAATAAGCCAACACTATGCCGTTGTTGTGGATCATCAAATTGCGCCCCACCTGACCGCTGCTGTTGGCCAGACCATTTGGATGCTTTTCATTGGCAGACTGAAGCAACAGCGTTGCCGAATTGATCGCGCCACAAGC
>JBJXFD010000461.1:0-12643 GCA_046153985.1 Saprospiraceae bacterium | reverse complement strand
TTGAGATAAAGCAAAGCAGTAACCACGCTTCGGGTACCATTAGTTTCGGCAAAGGGATAAAATGAATGCCGTCTGGCTGACGTGCTTTCACATCGGTGAATCCATAAATTTCAATGCCCTGTGCTTCAAGCAGATTAGCTCGCAAACGGGGCAACTTCCCAGCGCCGCAAATGACGATTTTTTTGTCCGGCGGCATGCTTCGTTTGATCCAGGCAGCTAAGTAGCGGCATTTTACGATCCAGAAAGCTTCGGTGGAATAGTTGGGATGGTTTCTGGACAGCCGTTGCGGGTGGTCTTTCCAGATCAGCAGCGGCTCCGGAATTTTGTAAAACCGAACGCCCGCATCGAACCAGCGCAGCCAAAGTTCGTAGTCTTCCGGCACATTTTCCGTGCTGTAAGGCCCGTAGCGTTCGATCAGTGATTTCCGGAACAAAACTGTCGGATGGGCCAAGGGAGATTCAGTGAAACGTGCGCTGAAGTGCGCATCCGGACTGACGATGCCGTTTTGCCATTGTACAAACCAGTCGTAACCTTCGCTTTGGTCCAGCTCCGATTCAAAAGCAGTTTGGGTGGAAACGACGGCAATTTCGGGATGGTCGTTGAGGTAACCTACTTGTTTTTCCAAGCGTGTGGGGTGAGAAAAATCGTCGGCGTCCATTCGGGCAATGAGGTCATAGTGAGCCTCTTGCAATCCTCTGTTTAACGCGAAGGCAATGCCCTGAACGGGTTCGCTGACCACCCGAATCCGGGCGTCCTGGTTTGCCCAGGTTTCAGCAATGCTGCGGGCTGTTGCGTCGGCGTTGTTGTCCACCAGAATCATCTCCCAGTCGCGCAGGCTTTGTTCCGTCATGCTTCGGATGGCGTCATCGAAGGCCGTGGGGGAAACCTGGTAGAAGGGAAGGATGATGGAGACCATGCTGGGTTGGTTTGTTTTTTACCACATAGTTCGCAATAGAAGTATTCACATAGGACACATAGGTTCTGATGCACCCCGGGAGGAGTTCCTATGTGATCTATGTGACCGATCCTATGTGCCCTATGTGGTAAAAAAAGATCTATGTGGTAAAAAACAATCTCAAGATAAAAAATTTCCCCCAACTTTATATCTTCGTCCACATGATGGACCAACGAAACACCGCTACCCATTGTCCCAACTGCGAAACCGAATACGCTTCCGCCGATGCGACTTTTTGCCATCATTGCGGGCAGGCGCGGCGGGACATCAAGTCTCCGTTGCGTTTTTGGATCCAATCTTTCTTCGAATCGGTATTCAACTACGATTCCCGGCTTTGGCGCACTTTGCGGGCCTTGTTTACCAAACCCGGCAGCATCAGCGCCGATTTTAATGCAGGGCGCCGTGTTCGGTATGTGGAACCATTTCGTTTGTACCTGCTCATCAGCGTCGCTTTTTTTCTGATTCAGGGCAGCCTTTCCGACAAAGAAGAGCAACCGGAAGAATTGACCCGGATTTCGCAAAGTGACGATACAACCCGTCTGCGCATGAATATGCTGACCACTTCATTCCCCACGAGTGCCGGCGAAATGGCCCGGGTGCGGGATTTCAATGAAACCCAAATGGATAGTTTCCTGCTTGAGAAGGACATCTCTCCAAATATAGCTACCCGGATGCTGATGAAAGGGACTTCCCGGCTAATGACCGGCGCGGTTACTATCCGGGAGTTCAAGCAGTCCTTTATGACCAATGTTTCCAGAACGATGTTTATTCTGGTGCCTTTTTTTGCCTTTTTGATCTGGTTGTTTTTTAAAAGCAGCGCGCCGTATTACATCAGCCACTTGGTTTTTGCCCTGCATTTTCACTCGGCGGTGTTTCTCATTTTCATTGCCTGGTATTTGCCCATGCTTTTTTTCGGCGAATATGGATTCGAAAGCATCCCAACTTTGCTTTGTGTTGCGTACCTATTTATTAGTCTGCGAAACACCTACCGGGAAAGCCGCATGGTCACGGGCATCAAAATGTTTTCGGCTGGAGCTGTTTACCTTTTTATGGTGCTGCTTGGGGTGAGTATTGCGGCCTTGGTGAGTATTGCGTCGTTTTAGCCCCCTAACCCCCGGAGGCAGAGGTGATCAGTTCTATAAAATGATGCTTAATCGTTCATTTTTATTTTTTATTGATGATTGACGATTACATGATTGATGATTGTTAATGTAAGAGATACATAAACATCAAATGTGTATAGGCTAAACACCGCTGACGCGTTCCTTCGCTTGAATGCCCACCGGGCATTCACCCTTCGGGATCGCTCAGTCACATTGTCAATCATCATTTATCAATCATCTCTCATCAATCTTTCTTCAAAACAACGTCTCCGCCTCTTTCGTCTCCACCTCCACCACCGCGCTGTGCAGCACAAAATGCACAAACGTGCGCACCCGTTCCGCTTTGAAAAGCGCCTGCACGGCCTTTTTGCTCAGGTGCAGCCAGGAACCCAGCTCGCCGGCTTTGCGCTCCAATTGTTTGGCGTCGCCACCGAAACCGCTGTTCTGGATCAGGACGAGGCCGTTGTCGGTTTCGAGCAGCAGGTCTATGACCGTGGCAAACAGGCGCCGGTCCTGGAAATAGCGCACCGGATATTTGCGCAGGCTGCGTTTGGGATTGAACTGTTTGGTGAGATGTGCCTGCCATTGTTTGGACAGACCCGTTAGCGCGGATGCTTCAATGGTCTCGTCCACCTCAAAGCGCCCAAGCAAGGTCGTTGCCATTTGTTCCCGGATCGCCGGTTCGTAGTCGGTGTGGTCGGCGTGCAGGAAGGCTTTGACGGCTTTCGCCAATGCGTACGACTCCCCGCCGATCGGAACGGCCAAACGTTCGGCGTAATACAGGGCCGCCGCAGCTTTTGCGGGCGTCTGTGGCACGGCGTCTTTTTTATTCAGATCAATGGCGTAAGCCGGGTAGGATTGCCTTCCTGCAGCGGGCGCCAACAGCAGGGCCGGCGCTTCTTCCGGGTCGGTATGGGTGAAATCGCGCGGGTAGATGAAGGTCTCCGTTTGGGCGTAAAGGTACTGCCCGTTCCATTCCCACGGCAATTCGCCAGTACTGGCGTCGAGCGTCGGGTAATCTTCGTGGCCTTCGTGCCACACGCGGTTGAGCCAGGTTGCCGATTTGTGGGGCGCATCGGTGAAAATCAGGTAGTCGCGGGCGCGGGTCAGGCCCACGTACAGCAACCGCACTTCTTCTTCCTGCGCTTGTTGCATTTTCAGGGCTTTTTCAGGACTTTCCTCCATGCGCGCCTGCATCGGCGTGCCGTATTGCTGGTTGCCGTAAGGGTTCACCCAGTAGCGCAGGCGGCGGTTGCCCAGCACGTTGTCGAGGTCAATTTCTTCCGTTTCCGGCACAATGTCCATGCCCCAAAGTTCGGCTTTCAACTTGTTGTCCAAATTGCTGCACACCACAATTGGCCATTCCAGCCCCTTGCTTTTGTGGTAGGTCATCACGTTCACGGCGTCGGGGTTTTCGCCCGAACCCTGGTGGTCTTTGGTTGCGGCTTCCAGGTCGTTGAGCCAGAGCAAAAAACCGGCCAACGAGGCTGCTGCGTGCAGGCGATTGCAGTTGTCTTCGTATTGTCTGGCCAATTTGCGCAGTGCATCCACATTGTCCAAACGCTGTTGCACGCTGCCCCAACTCACCATGATGCGGCGCAGGTCGAGGGCGTCAAGCACCAAATTCAGAATTTCTGTACTCGACAACTCGGAGGCCTGTTCGCGCAAAGCGTTCAATTCGCGGATAACCGGTTCGCGTTCTGCCCAGCGCCCCGAAAACGCTTGCTGCTCAATCAGTTCTAAGTACTCCAACCGGTCTTCGATGATCGCTTCGATGGGTTTTTCGGCGGCCAGCAGCAGGATTTCTGCCACCGAAAGGGCGTCCGATCGGTTGAGCATATAGCGCAGGCAGGCCAGGATGAGCTTCGATTCGGCGGTTTGCAACAGCCCGGCTCGTGCAATGGCGGCTTTTAACCCGGCCCGGTGCAGGGCTTCCGCCATCGTTTGGCACGCGGCGTTGGAACGGCAAAGGATTGCTACGTCGCCGGGTCGCGCGGGGCGGTATTGGGTTTCGCCTTTCGGCAAAATCAAAACCTTGCTTTGCAAAAATTGACGGAGGTTGGTTGCAATGCAGTTTTCCATCCAGGGACTGCCGGGCGGACGACCTTCGCCGTCGTAGCGGAAATGCCAGTGGATCAGGGCGTCTGCGGCTTCGATGGGTTCGTTGTCTTTGTTGGCGCTGTCGGCAGTGGCCAATTTCCGGCGTTTGGGCGACAGCGCAACTTGTTCGGGCGGCAATTTGGGAAATGCTTTGGTGAAAATGGCGTTTGCTGCGTACACGATGTCTTCCCGCGAGCGCCAGGAATGCTCCAAAATGTCTTCCTTGCGGATGCCGCCGCTCTGCTGAACGATGGCCTCCATGAGCCGCGGTTCGGCGCCCCGGAAGCCGTAGATGGATTGCTTGGGGTCGCCCACCCAGATGGAGTGTTTTGCGATTTTGGACAACCGCAGAAAAATTTCCAACTGGATGGGGCTGGTGTCCTGAAACTCGTCCACCAGCAGCATGTCTATTTCCTCCGACAGCACAGCGCGCACGGCGTCGTTTTCCAGCAGCCTCACTACCAGCGCCTCCATATCGGTGTAGTCAATCAATCCCCGTTGTTTTTTGTAGCGGTCGTATTCGCGGATGGCTTCGATGCTCAGGCCGAACAGCGCGTAGAGGTAATCCTGGATGTCGCGGTGGAAAGCGGGATGCGTTTCGTGGGTTTGGGCGAATTCGCGCAGGGGGGCCACGTCGTCGCGACTTTTGGCGCCGGGGTCGGTTTTCCCGATTTTGGCCCATTGCCGCCAGTTCAGTTCGCCGCGCAGCCGCAGTTCGTTGTAGCTGTCCTGGAGCGCGCGCACGGCGTCCTGCGTTTTTTTGGTGCTATCGCCATTGCCCTGCACCTGCCGGATGGTGTCGGCCAGCATATTTTCCAGCGTTTCCGCAAAAGCGGCTTCTGCTTTTTCCGGATCGGGTTTGCCCAAAAATTGCTGAAAAGCCTGGAAAGACGCTATTTTGCTGCGCTCCAGGGTTTCGATGCTAAAATCGTTGGCGCGCGCCACATCGCACAAGGCCCGCACTTCGCGCCGCCAGTCGTTGCCTTCTTCCTGCACTAACCCGAGTCGTTCGCTCAGGCGGTTCATCAGCTCCACGCGTTCCTGGGTGAGTACGGTGGCTAAGGATTGGTTGAAAAGGGTTTGTTGATCTTCGTCTGCGATGATGTCTACCTGTGGCGACACGCCCGCCTCGAATGCAAACCGGCGCAACAGCCGCACGCCGAGGCTGTGTACGGTGCCGATGAGGGCGTTGGCCAAGTCGTCGGCTTGTTGGGTCATACCCGCTTCGAGCAGGCGCACGCGCACCCGCTCCTGCAATTCCGCCGCCGCTTTTTGGGTGAAGGTGGTGGCCACAATGCCGCTCGCCCGAACGCCCTGTTCGAGCAGGCGCACCATCTCGCCCGTGAGGCGATAGGTTTTGCCGCTGCCCGCTCCCGCAGAAATGATCTTGATGTTGAGGTGCATTTGGGTTTCGTTTGTCCGCCGAAAGTACAACACGTGGGGAGAAGATTGGGGAAAATGTCCTGAAATGTTGTCTCTCTGTTTGAGTTGAGGATTTGAGGAGTTGAGTATTCGAGTATTCGAGGAGTCCTGAACGCTCAAATACTCAAATACTCAACGCTTCAAATCCTCATACTTCCTTATCTCTAATTTCGCCACCACGCCCCGATGCACTTCATCCGGCCCGTCGGCCAACCTCAGAATCCGCGCATAAGCATACATGGCCGCCAGCGGCGTATCGTTGCTCAGACCCTGGCCGCCGTGCAGTTGCATGGCCTGGTCTATGATGCGGCAGGCGACATTGGGCGCCACGACTTTGATTTGCGCCACTTCGCTCAGCGCGCCCAACACGCCCTGGGTGTCGAGCAGCCAGGCGGTTTTCAGCACCAGCAGGCGCGCCATTTCGATGTCCATGCGCGCATTGGCGATGAGGTCGCGGTTGCCGCCGAGGTTGACGAGCGGTTTCCCGAATGCGACCCGCGACATCCCACGTTCGATCATTAGTTTCAAGGCCCGTTCTGCAGCGCCGATCAGCCGCATGCAGTGGTGTACCCGGCCCGGCCCCAGTCGGCCCTGCGCGATTTCAAAACCCTTGCCCATGCCCGCAATCACGCTGCTTTTGGGCAGGCGCACGTTTTCGAAATGCACTTCGCCGTGCCCGTATGGCGCGTCGAAAGCCCCGAACACCGGCAACATGCGCGTAATGGTCACCCCCGGCGCATCCAACGGCACGAGCACCATGGTGTGTTGCTGGTATTTGTGCGCCGTGGGGTCGGACAAGCCCATGAAAATGGCCACTTTGCAATTCGGGTGGCCGATGCCCGTGCTCCACCATTTTTTGCCGCTCAGCACAATGTCGTCGCCGGCTTCGGTAATGGTGGCCTGCATGTTGGTGGCGTCGCTGGAAGCCACATCGGGTTCGGTCATGCAAAACGCCGAGCGGATTTCGCCGGCCAGCAACGGCGTCAGCCATTGTTCTTTTTGCGCTTCGCTGCCGTATTTCCAGATGACTTCCATATTGCCCGTGTCCGGCGCGTTGCAGTTGAACACCTCCGGTGCGATCAGCGATTGTCCGGTTAGTTCTGCCAGCGGCGCGTATTCGGCGTTGCTCAGTCCGCTGATTTCCGGCAGGAAGAGGTTCCAGAGGCCCTCCGCGCGGGCTTTTTCCTTCAGCGCTTCGATGCGGGGATCCAATTGCCAGGTTTTCCAGTCGGCGCCGGCTTCGTGGGCGGCCTGGAGGAGTTCCGCTTCTAAAGGGAAGATGTGCGCGTCCATGAATTGCTGGAGGGCGCGGAGGAGGGTGAGGGTTTTGGGTGTGTGGTGGAAGTCCATTGTTTCGTTTTTTTTGGTGATAAAGGTAGGGAATTGGGGGAGGTTTTGGTGTAACATTATTTGAGTTGTTCCGTATGATTCTTTGGATGGACGGTAAGAGATGAGATGACGAAGGGGGGAGGGATTTGGAAAAATTAGAGCCCTATTAATGATTTGGAGTTATGAAAAAATTATCTTTGTATAAACATGCTCTAAGTCTTGGTAGACAGTGAGTCAGTTTTTAATGCCAGTCTGCTCATAGCCAAAGCCCGTTATTCGCAAGCAAAAAAATAAAATAACATGGCAAAAATCAAAATCATATATTCAGTAAAAGGTATTTTTACTAAGTTATTAGATGACGCCAATAAAGATAATTTTTTAATTCCTACCTATCAGAGAGGTTATAAATGGACGTCTATAAATGAAAATAGTCAAGTAAAAGTATTAATGAATGATTTGCTTTTAGCTTATCAGAATTCATCCGAAAGGTATTACTTGCAATTTATCACTTTAAAGGAAACAAATAATGTATTTGAAGTAATTGATGGCCAGCAAAGGCTAACAACACTTACGATTTTATTTAGTTTGTTTTTCTCAATTAAAGAAGTTTCTATTCTTGATAACAACTTTGTAGAAAAAAAATTAAATTACCAAATTAGGAAAAATTTCATAGAAGAGTTTATTTATGATGACATAAATGCTATTATAATGTCGGAAAATTGGAATGCCTTTTCTTCTCAAAATCCATCTCACAATAATCAAGATGTTTTTTATATTTTTCATGCAACTAAATCTATAAATGATTTTTTAATTAACATCAAAGAAAATCAAAATATAGTTGACTTCTATAAATATGTTTCTGAAAAAGTTCAAATTATTGTTAATATTCTTGACGATGACATGAATAGTGAAAAGATTTTTGTCAATGTAAACAAAGGAGTAAAATTAAAGGATGAAGATTTAGTAAAAGGGCTCCTAATAACGAAAATTCCTTTAGACAATAAGAACGAACAATATCGTTTAACAGAAAATGAAATAAACGAAGTACGAACTACATTAGGACGACAGTGGGATGAAATATCTCAATGGGCACTTAGAAGTGAAATTACTTCTTTTTTTCAACCAAACGAAAGTGGGATAGCTTGGATAATTAAATTAGCATTTCCAAAAGTTAAAGAATCCGGAATAGAAAACCCTATTTTCACTTTCCTTTTTAAAAAATATCAAGAAGAAAAAAAATCAAAAAACATTTTTGATAAAATATACTCAACCAAGCAAATCTTAAATGACTGGTTCAATATACCTGAGATTCATAACCTATTAGGCTTTTTAATTCACTCAAAGAATTCACACAATCTTTACAGCCTTTGGGAGCACTTTGAAGCGCTAACGACAAGATCCGAAATTATTAATAAATTAAAAGGATTTATTAAAAAAGAAATTCCATATAATGAGCAGGAACGTAAACTCAATGAACTAAATTATCATGATTCAAAGGCTGCATTATTTAATTTATTTCTCATTTTAGATTTAATAAAATTTTTACCGATAAATGGAAGAAAACAAAAAAAATATGACTTCGAGTTAATTAAAAAGGGCAATTGGAGTATTGAACATATTTTTCCACAAAACCCAGATGATTTTAAAAATACAAATTATTTCAAAAAAGAAGACTTGAATATTTTAAAAGAGCTTTTACCGCTTAATATTAATAGAGAAGACTTAAATACTGAAGATGAAAACGAGAAAAATAAAATTGTCAATTTATTTAATAAGATTAAAAGTGCAGAAAACCAATGCGTTGTAAAGGACGATGAAAAACTCGCTCTGAGATATTTGTTTATAAATAATACAAAAGAATTACATAAAGTAGGAAACCTTTCATTGCTAGAACTTGGAATGAACTCAAGCTTATCAAATAGTTTTTTTGACAAAAAGAGAAATATAATCGTAGAAAAAGTAAGTAATGGGAAATTTGTCCCATTCCACACGTATGATATATTTAGCAAACTTATTATTAAAAATAAAACCAGTTTACATGGTTGGTCTAAAGGTGATATCATAGAACATGAAGATTACATTAATACGAAAATGGAAGAATTTTTTAATTATTTAATTAAAGAATGAAATTTTATGAAAACTGGAAGATATTCAATATTAGATATACTTGATTTTCAAAATCTAGAACAGCTCATAGTACCCGAAATCCAACGTGATTATGTATGGTCTGAATCAGACGTAAATGATCTGTTGAATTCAATAAAAGATGGGTTCGAGAATAACGATATTCCATATTTAGGTTTTATTTATGCATACAATGACAAAGAATATGTATATAAATACTTTTTAATTGACGGGCAGCAACGAATTACTACTGTTTTTTTATTATTAATTGCTTTATATTTTAAGTTAAATAAAGAATTTCCTGAACATTTGATTAAAAATGAGAAATTAAAACTTGATTATAAAGTCCGACAGGCTACACATGATTTCCTAATAGATTTTGTCAATTTTCTTATTAAGAACAAAAGCTTAGCTCTTGATGGTAATGTTATAAGAGAACAGATTTGGTTTCACACAAATTATCAAAACGATATTACCATTTCTAACATTGTTACTAACTTTATTGTAATTTATAATTGGCTTGTAGGAATTGAAGTTGAAAAACTCTCTCGTTTTTTAGCATTTGTAGAAGAAGATATTCAGTTTTCATATTTTGATATAGAAAATGGAAGACAAGGTGAAGAACTTTACATATATATGAATTCAAGAGGAAGAGATTTAGTTGAAAATGAAACATTAAAAGCAAAATTTCTTTCTAAATTAATTGGTGTAGAGGATAAAGAAAGCTGGGGCAGAAAATGGGAAGCATGGCAAGATTTTTTTTGGGTACATCGTTTGGATAACCCTGATTCTGATAATGGTTTTAATGAATTCCTACGGATTGTTCAAATTATTACTATGAGTAAAGGCAAGTACACTCCAACTCAAGTAAATCAATTTGTAACATCGAATGAAAGTCTCGATTTTCATCTTCTACCTGAATTAAGTGCGATTGAAAAGTACTTTAATGCATACAAATACATAGTAGAAGATAGAAATTTATCAGCTTTTTACAACAAAAAAGAAGGTTACAACTATTTTATTAAGACAGATAGACGGCAAATAGATTATTTCAGAATTCTCCCATTTATTGCATTCATTTCTTTAATTACTCATTATGATGAAAAAAACATTTATCGCATTAATCGTTTTCTGTATAATATTTCTAGAAAAAATAATGTAAGCAAGGATATTCGCAATCAATTAATTATTGCAATAAAATTAATGTCTGATTTTGCGGAAGATCGGAAAGAGAAATATGACATTTGTGATTTAATTAATTTTCATAAAGAAAAAACCATACTGTTAGACAATGAAGAAATTATCAAACTAAAGATATATAAGAATCCACCTATCCAGACGAATCGTGAAGATATAGAGGTTCTATTTTGGGAAATTGAAGACCATAACATCTTTAGTGGTGAAATTTCATTCCTGTTAATGAAGTATTATAATGAAGAAATCGACACATTTAATTATATTAGTTTTTTAAAGTCTTGGAAAGCATTTAATGTATTGTTTAATAAAAGGTCTAATTATAAATACATCTCAAAATCATTAATTTATTATGGGAATACTTGGTCACAAGAAACGCCATATTACTACAGTAATTATAACTGTCATGATTGGAATTCTTTGATTAGAAATGAAAAGGGTAAGTATTTGATGCAATTGTTGACTGATATGCATGATAAAGACTTTGACTTTGTAATGGAAATAATAAAAAACAAAATTCATAAATATTTTATAGCTAACAATTACAATAATATAGAAACAATAAAAAAAGCATCTGGCTTTATTAATCAAATTAAAATACTTATTGCTTTTGATTTTTATTCAGATAATAAAATTTGGGAATATGGAAGCTACATTGCTGAGGACAACAGATATACTTGGAAAAATGATATAGAGTTCTTTGAAGAGTCCAAAATATTCTATAACATTACAAGATATGTGCGTGATGGTTATAATGGAAGAATTTTGGATTTTATGAAAAGCACTTTAACTGATGAAAGAAGATTAAATGAGATAATAAAACTAATTGACGAAATTGCCAGTGTATAACACACAACTGTTTTCACTGCAGGTGTGTACGCTCGCCCATAGCATTCCAATTCTTATCATAAAATACGGCTCTGCTTACGTGGATTTGCAGTCCGTCGCGGCCAGCCAGTCTTATGATTTCCTTTTATGAACCAATTTAGTCTGTTTTTTTCTTAGGTGGCCAATGCCTGTCCAATGCATCAGGTCGGCGGTAAAGCTTACTTTCCATTCGCTATCATCGTCCATGCATCCAGCGCTACAATTGGTGGATCACAGTCCCACCACGTATTTCTACGCATTTTTATTTTCCCGTATAAATGCGCTGGTTTTCGTGGAGGTAAGCGTGCTACCTTGTGTGTAAAAAATACCACAATGCAGATCACTTTTAACAACCAAACCGGCTTCTCTTCATCGGAAGTGTACTGGACCATTATTGGCCAAAACCAGAACAACCAATTTGCGCACATCACTGTTGACGGAAATGGAAACGGGTCACTTGTCCCGATGAGTACCAGCGATAACAACCCCGATGGTTATGCTGATTATTCCTATCCATTGAGCCAATGTTCGGCCATTAGCCTGCCTAAAAACCTGTATATCAATTCTGCCCGAATCTATCTTTCCATCGGCAGCTACCTGCCCATTCAGGTACAAAGCGGGGGATATGCGCCGCCATCCATCACCAATCCAGGCATTGACGGCTATGATACAATCTTTGACTTTTGTGAATTTGCTTTCATTCCCGGGCCTGGTGGCAGTGTTTACAACCAATTGAATTTCAATACCGGCAGCGTTGATTTCATCAGCGTTCCCATTTTGGCAAATTTATCCGGAGGGAATCTGACTACCGGTTTAGCCGTGGGTTATTCCGCTACCCGATCCGCTATTTTTAATGCAATAGCTGCCTGCAAAGATCCCAACTTTAAAGGTTTGATTATTCAGGATACTTCCAATACCTATTCGACGGATTTGCGCATCATTTCACCCGCCGATGTTTTTTCCGGCATTGTCAGCGGTCCCGTCCTCCAATATTTCACAACATTTTTTGATGCGTATATTCAGGCGCTCTGGACTCAATATAGCTCAAAAGCCCTCATCCTCGACATCAGCGGCAGTATTTATACCGGCCAGGTAGACGGGGCCAACAATTTTAATTTTACGGACAACACCGGGGCTACCGTCTGCACCATCCCCGGCTTGGGTTCGGGTAGTACAAACCCGCCCGCCATTACCTCCTTAGATGTTTTGGGCTGCCGGAATTCCATGGCATTTGGAAACGCGACCCAGTTGAATATCCAGAAATACATCGCAGCAGCCATCAACCGTACCGTCATGGATACGCTGCCCAACAACCAAATGGGGGATAGCTGGTGCAATCTGGCAAGCCAATACTATACGAATCCCAATGCCCCCGTTCACTATTACGCGCAAATTTTACACAGCAATAGCCTCGTGCTCAACGGTGTGCAAGCCTGTTATGCTTTTTCTTACGATGATGTTTGCGAACAAAGCAGCAGCATCGTTGGGCAGGACACAGACGGTTCTCTGGCGCTTAGCCTGACTTTACCTGCGTGGTAGATTGGTGTGT
>JBJXFD010000313.1:0-2867 GCA_046153985.1 Saprospiraceae bacterium | reverse complement strand
CAAATTGGAAAATTCAAAACGCACACTGACAATGGCCGGATTAGGAAACGCATAAACACTGGGTTTCAGGCCACTGGTGTTCTGGACGTTGGAAACGATTTCTTTGGCCTTATATTCCACCATTTCCGGCGCGGTTTCGGTAGCGTTCATCGTCACAACCGCGATAGGTTCTTTTGCCTCATTGCTGAAGAAATTATAAGTCACCGTGGTATCCTTGCCCAACTCGGCTATGCCTTCTATGCCTGCTAACTGAAGGACGATGTCGGTGATGTCCTGCCAGGGAAAAAAGCCAACTTTTATGTCTAAACGCACATCCCGGTATTGGGTACGCTTTTCGCGCAATACGTCATAGATGCCCCCGGGAATGGTGAGCGTGCCCCAGGCATCAACAATGTCTACGCGATTGTTGCTCAGTCTGATCCGCAGCGAATCCGGCGTAATGGGCAGCAGGTCGAGGATCACAGAAGGCAGATCGTCAGCCGAAAAAGCGACCAGCAACGCACTTTGGGTTTGATTGACATCGAAAGCATTCATCGGCGCCCGGCGATATACTTCGGCAGGATTGTAGCGTGTCTGCACCTGCACACCCTGACCGATCGGATCCGTGCCACTAATGCCGACTAATTCGAAGCGGGTGCTGGTGACATTGAAATAGCCTTCGCCATTGTTGCCTAATGACAGCAAAACATCCGCAGACGGGAAAAGACCCGCCGCTGATCCCGTAGATGCTGCCCGAACAACATTCTGGCGGGTAAACGGCGACTGAAGGCTTGCGAAGTTCCAGCTCTGCGGGCCGCCCGGCGACGTGATGGTGATACCGCTAGGCATGTTGTCAATAGCGGTATACAAGGTATCGCCTACCTCCGGGAACATGGCATTGGTCACCGTAATCTGTGCCTGTGATGTCAGGCCACAGCAAAGCACTGCGATGGAGAGTACAAGTTTTTTCATTATCAATGGTATGAGGTGGTAAAGTTAGTCTTTTTTTGGCGTACAAAGCGAACAGAATGATAATGTTGCAGGATTAGGGTTTAATTGTATGTGAAGGCGGATTTATGTCAAGGAACTGTTAAATATGGCACGGAACTCAACCTTTCTGCACCCAACCGCTTAATAGGTTGTCTTTGCAACTATCGCTTAATAAAAACCCGACTTTGTTGGTTATGAAAAAATTCTCACTCTTCCTTATTACCACCTTGATGGTTTCCTCCTTGTTTGCACAACAACCGACTTTCCCGATGGGCAATATGCAGCGGGGACCCTCTACGGTTGGTAAAGTCAGTGGCTTGCTGCTGGATTCAATCACCCAGGCGCCCCTCGAATTTGCCACGATCGTCCTCACCGATGCCAAAGGCAAAGAATTGGACGGGGTTCTCTCCGATGAAAAAGGGGCTTTTCGCTTTCAGGAAGTCAAAACCGGCGCCTACCAATTGCAGGTTTCCTACCTCGGGTATGGGGCAAAAACCATTTCCCCGGTGACGACCACCTTAGAAAAACCCGACCTCGACTTGGGCAAACTGTTTTTGCTTGGAGAAGGAATCAGGTTGGAGGAAGTGGAGGTTGTCGGCCAGGCAGCAACCGTGGAAAACAAAATTGACAAGTTGGTTTACAATGCAGAAAAAGACATCACGATCGGCGGCGACGCCGGGGATGGGCTGCGCCGGGTTCCGCTGCTTTCTGTTGACCTTGAATGTAATGTGACCCTGCGCGGGTCTTCCAATATTCAGATTTTGATCAACGGTAAACCGTCTACAATGTTCTCGAGCAACGTAGCGGATGCGCTCAAATCCATTCCCGCCGAACAAATCAAAAGCGTGGAAGTGGTGACCACCCCGACCGCCAAATACGACGGCGAAGGCACAGCGGGCATCATCAACATCATCACAAAAAAGAAATCGGTGGAAGGATTCACCGGCTCCACAAACGTATCCATTGGCACGCGCCAGAACAACGCCAACCTCAACCTGAACCTCACCCGCGGTCGCTTTTCGCTGAACGGCGGTTTGGGCGCCTGGTTTTCCTGGCCCAGGGATGGTACTTTTGAATTCCTTCGCCGCGACGACGTCAACAATGTCGTGCTCCTGGAACAACGGGGCGCGTCCACCAATGCGACTTTCGGCCCGAATGGGAATATCGGCGCCTCTTACGACATCAACGCGTACAACAGCATCTCTACCTCGGTATCCCTGCGGGGTTTCGGCAATACCCGCGACAACACCATCAGCGTATTCCCGTTCGGCCAGACCCCCTACGACCGCATCAACGACAGCGAAAGCTTTCGGGGCGGCTTCGACTGGTCTACCGACTACCGCAAAACCTTCAAACAACCCGAACGCGAGTTTTCAATGGCGGTGCAGGTCAGCGCCAACAAAAACTACCAGGATGATGTCATCTTTGAAGAAGACGTCAATGGCCTGATTCTCCGGGACGCGTTGAACGCAAACGACGGCGACAACGTAGAAACTACCCTGCAACTCGATTACGTCCACCCTTTTTCGCCGTCCATTAAATTAGAAACCGGCGGTAAAGGGGTCATGCGCAAAATTGACAGCGATTTTAGCTTTTTTGATAACCTTGCCGATGCGTTCGATCCAAACCAAACGGATATTTTTCACTATGATCAGGACGTCTACGCCGGGTATGCTTCCTTCAACCTGAAATTGGGCAAAAATTACGGTGTGGTGGCAGGCGCGCGCTACGAACACACGCGCATCGCCGGCAATTTTGAAATTGATGGCAATCCTTTTGAAAATGAGTACGAAAATGTGTTGCCGAGTATCATCATCAGTCGCAACCTGAAGAATTTTCAATCCATCAAGGCGAGCTATACGCGCCGCATCCAGCGCCCAAGTTTGCGCTACGTGAAT
>JBJXFD010000310.1:0-6742 GCA_046153985.1 Saprospiraceae bacterium | reverse complement strand
TTACCCGCGCCCGTTTTATGGCGACCGGCAACGGCATATCCGACAACTTCAGCTATTTTGTTTATGAAGACCGGCCTTTCTTTGAAACATTCGTGGTAGAGCCTTTTCGCATGGGCATGATGGGCTGGTCGGAATTGGGTCTGAACTATACCTACGCTGTAGAAACCGGATCCGGCAAACTGGCTCTTGGCGCCACCCTGCGGTATTTGCAGGGCTACGAAGCCGCCTACCTGCGCAACCGGGAAGTGTTCGACCTGACCAAATTGCCCGGACGGACCCTGAGCGGCACGCCGATTGATTTTGCGGCAGGTTATTCCGATGGCCTGTTTACGGGGGAAGATTATGAACTGGTGCGCAATGGCCGAGGCTTTGCTGCCGACCTTGGGGCGACCTACACCATTGGAGGAGAGGAAGGCGCCTACGATTGGAAAATCGGGGTTGCTTTGCTCGATCTTGGCGGCATCCGCTTCAATGGTGCGCAGCATCGCGTTCAAACACTCGATGTGCGCAGCGTGACGGCTGCTGATTATGACGACATCCAAAATCCGGAAGACCTTGAGGAAAAATTGCGCCTGTTCAGCTTCCAGACCCTGAGCGATTCCTCCGCTTCGTTGCAGGGCAATGCGTTCACCATGTCGCTGCCAACCGCATTCAGCCTGCAACTTGATCGGTCCTTCGGAGAAAAATTTGCAGTGAATGCGACGTATGTTCAGGGCATTCCACTTGGACAATCCGGGGTGCAACGCGGCGCCTTGCTGGCCCTGACCCCGCATTTCGGCAACCGTTGGTTTGGGGCAGCCCTCCCGGTTTCCCTTTACAACTGGCAACAACTGCGGTTGGGTCTGTCGCTGCGCCTTGCGTTTTTCACCATTGGTTCGGATAGAATTGGCAGTATCTTTAGCCGCCGCGATTTTTCGGGCACGGACTTCTATTTTGCCATAAAAGTGAACCCTTTTAAAATCCGCAGCAGCGAAAAAGGGCATAAAAAAGGATTCAGCCGCGGCAATGGCAAACGTATGAAGGCCGGCAATGCTAAAGTACAGTGTTATGACTGGTAGTGTTTTGCGGTTTACCTGCAAGTTTTTTGATGAGCTGACGCTTGGTGAGTTGTATGAAATTATGGCTTTGCGCCAAATCGTTTTCGTCGTGGAACAGCATTGTCCCTACATAGACGCAGACGGCAAAGACCCGAAATCCTGGCACCTGATGGGACGCAACGAAGCGGGAAAACTCTTGGCCTATGCCCGGTTATTGCCGGAAGGGGTTTCTTACCCCGCGTATGTTTCCATCGGGCGGGTAGTCTCCTCACCGGAAGCCCGCGGCATTGGGGCAGGGCGCCAACTCATGCAGGCGGCCATGGCTCAAATGGGGGTGTTGTTTCCAAAACAACCCATCCGGATCGGTGCGCAGCAATACTTGATAAAATTTTATGAATCTATTGGTTTTCAATTAGATGGAGAGATGTATCTCGAGGATGGGATTCCTCATGTGGAGATGGTATACCTTGGGTAGTTGCTTGGGCGGTCTTCCTGGTTAGGCAACTCAATCTGTATGGAAACAATGTTCCGGTGCGCTGCACCTGATACCCGTAATTTGGAAATTTCTACAAATATTTGGGTGCGCTGCACCTGACCTATGGTAAGACCCATATTTTGAGGTAGATCAAAACGGAATTATCTTCATATAGTGGATCGGTGTTTGCTCTTTAGAGTTTGAGAGCAAGGCATGTGAAGGCCCGTTTCGACTTCGCTCAACGAGCGGTCATTGAGCTGGTGGCTGAGCGTAGTCGAAGTCGAGTCGAAATGAACGCAGCTAAGGTGGCTGAGCGCAGCCGAAGCCTCGGACTATAAAATCAGACACTAATTATTCAACCCCCAAACCCAGTTGCCTTCGCTATCACAATACCCAATCTTATCCCCCTGCTCCACCCGGAAGAGGCCTTCGCCGGCGTAGCTGATGAATTCGTAGTCTGGTTCGGCGATGACCTCGCCTTTCAGGTTGCTGAGGCCGTTGAAGCCTTCGATGCGCACTTTGGCGAAACCGTTTTCAAAACTTTCAATGCGGTCGTATTTTGGGGGAATCACTTCGATGCCTTTTTGGTTGATGATGCCCCATTTGCCGTTGATCTGCACTACGGCCACCCCGTGTTTGAATCCGGTGGCACGCTCGTAGTAGCCGTCGTAGAGGTTGGCTTCTTCAGTGATGTAGTAGAACTGGTAGCTGCTTTCATCGCGCACTAAGCCGCGGCCTTCAGCAAACAGGAGCAGGCGGTCAATGCTGGGTTCGATGATCACCTGGCCGTTGCGGTCAATGACGCCGGCCTTGCGCATGCCTTTGTATACCACTGCTTTGCCGTCTTTAAAATCGAGGCAGCGCGAATATTCCAGGGGGATAATTTCTTTCCCGGAAGGGTCAATGTAGCCGCAAAGCCCGTTTTTCTGAACTACCGCCCGGCCTTCCGAAAAACCGGAAACTTTAGGATAGATGCAAGGTATGACCAATTTACCGGTCGTATCTATGAAGCCGAAGACATCTTTGTTCTGAACAACGGCAAGCCCTTCGCGGAAATCGGCAATTTGGTTAAAATCGAGGGAAGAAACCGTATTGCCGCTCAGGTTAATAAGACCGTAGCGAATAAACTCATTGCCAAAAGCCACCACGGCAAGGCCATGCTTATCGAAGTTCCGGATCTCGTTGTATTTGGGGCGGAGCAGGAATTTGCCGTTTTGGTCAATCAGCCCCCATTTTCCTCCGCTGACTACCCGGGCCACGCCTTTGTAAAAATCGAAAGCCCGGTCAAATTTGGGCTCGATCACGATCTCATCTTTTTTATTGATAAAACCAGCACCGGTTTCGGCGTGTACCCAGGCCAAATTGGCGTTGAAGTTGCCCGCCCGGTTGTATTTAAACTGAATTTCGATGTTGCCCAATTTGTCAATAAAGCCCCAGTGCCGGCCTAATTTTGCAGCAGCTAAGCCCTCTTTGAAGTCGCCTACTTCCCGAAAACGGCAGGGGATAACTTCCAGTCCGTCGGAGTTGACAAACCCCCACATGCCGTTGCGTTTCACCGCGAGCCGGCCTTCAGAAAACGAGCCGATTTCTTCGTAGATGGCGCTGACGGCCAACTGGCCCAGGGTGTCAATCAATCCATATTTCGGCGCCTGTTTGTACAAGCGCACGATGCGGTTGTTCGTATTTTCCAGGAAAGCGATGCCGTCGTATTGGCCAGGGATAAGCCAATCGCCTTTTTTGTTGATCATGCCCCACTTGCTGTCCACGTTTTGCACAATGCTGACGCCGTTGATAAAATCTTTTGCAAAAGCAAATTGTGGCCGAATTGTAGCCACTCCGCTGGTGTCCACATAACCCCATTCGCAGCCTTCGCAGACCAAATGCGCATTGTTTTGAAATATCTGATCGTAGCTGGTATAGTCGGTCATGTAATTGGGCGACAACATTCCGTTGAGGTGGTGTGATAGTTTTCCGAGGCTGTTTTGTACTTTCAGACTGCCCGAAAGCCTACCCTGCATGCTGATCACAGCCAGTCCTTCGCGGAACGGACCAACGTAGGCGCAGTCCCTTTTCACGATCTGCCCGATCTTGTTCACCAAACCGAATTTTCCAGTGTCGAAAATACAGCGGGCCAAAGGATTCCCATTGCGAAAATCTTCAAATTGAACATCCCAGAACGCAACTTCGGTGACTAAAAGCCCAACCTCATTGTTGACTAAGCCATAAATGGATTCGAAGCGGTAGGTCGTGCGCTCAAATTCGTAGCGACCAGGTTTTTCAATGCCAACCAGGCTGAAATTCAGGTCTTTTTCCACTTGTACGCTGTGGAATTTTGGCTCAATTTGCACCCCTCCGTCGTCTAAGCGGCGCAGTCCCCAGCGGTCAGCAATGGGCGACTAAAACCATTCAAACTTGTCTATCAGGTAAGGATTTTCGTCTTCACTGGTCGTATACCGGCCAATTCTCCCGTCTTTTTTTCCGGTAACCTTAACCTGAAAATGTTTTTCAAACGTACTGCCGTCGGAGAGTTTGCCGTGTTCGTCAAATTGCAGCAAGGTCAGGGATTCCGAACCATTTGCTTTTTTAAGATAGGCCCTGGCCCGGCTTTCTTCCAATTCAATGCGTTGGTATTGAGGCGCCACAACAGCCACGCCCGCTGCGTTCACAATGCCAAACAGGCCATTTTTTTTCGCAGCGCAAATATTGCCTTTCAGGGGCGCGATGTAGTCGTATTCGAAGGGCAGCAGGATGCTGTCGCGGACTTGCACCAAACCCCATTTGTTCTTAAAGCTGGCCCGGAAGGTATTGTCTTCATGTGCCTGAATTTCATCGTATTGTGGTTGCAAAACTAAGTTTCCGCACCAGTCAATGAGCCCCAGTTGCCGGTCTTTTTTTACCAGCAGATATCGTTTTGAAAACGCGTAATAATCTTCGTAAGTCCCCTGGGAAATGATGTTCCCGAAAGCAATCGAGTAGATGTAGAATTTGTTATTGGCGACTAATTTGATGTAGTGGTCGGATAGCTTTTTAAACGTTTCGTATTTTGCAGGTATGACCGTTTGGCGGTTAATGTTGACCGCGCCCCAACTGGGCCCGCTGCGAAAAAAGAAAAGCGAGTCGTTAAAGATTTTGATTTCGTTGGCAACCGGCGCTAAAATTTCATCGCCAGCAGAAGTCAAAAGACCGGAGGATTCTCCTTTTCGGGTGATAAAATATTTTTCGCCATAAGGCTGGATATCGTCGTAGACCGGCTCTGAAATCAGGGAGCCATCGCGCCGGACAAGTCCCCATTTTCGGTTTTTTTCGAAGGCAATATAACCGCCTGGCCATACCTGGAGCCGTTGGTAGCCTTTTTTCAGGACTACTTTACCGGCCAGATTTACAACCATCCATTCTCCAAGATCCATTACGGCGATGAGCGTAGAATCTAAAACTTTGAGGTCATCAAACCTGGGCTGTACGATTTCATCGCCACTTTGATTCAATAAACCAACCCGGCCTGCACGTTGCATCACGGCGTAGCCAAAGTGTTTGAAATCGCCAATGGCGTCATAGACCGGCTTCACAGCTAACTGGCCGGAAGCGTTGATCAGCCCCCATTTTTTCTCCACTTTAACCGGAAAAAAGGGCTGCGCCAATAGGGTGAACGGCGTTAGAGACAAAAGAAAAATGAGGCACGGTTGGCGCTTCATGCTCATGATTGGGATAAGATTTTATTGATCTGGTGATCAGAAATTCAGGAGATCGTTTTTTTTGAACGAAAATTTAAGAGGCAAAGTACATTGCAAACAATGTTAATCATGGTGTCCTCAATGCTCAAAATTGAGCTGTGAAGTTAGTACATTTCTGCTTTGTACCAGATATTTAACATTTCCTCAAATGAGCCCGAAATAGCGTTGGCTGCCGAAAACCCACCGCTTACCAGAGGTGTTCAACCGGAAAGCAGGAAAAGGTGTTCTCGATTTTTTTGCGGGCTGACTTTTTGCCAGGTACAGGATTTCTTGTAACGACAATAAAAAAAAACAGAATGTGGGCACTATCAAAAAAAAGTGTACTTTTGCGTAATCGCTTGGTAATTAAAAAATTACAATTGCTTTGCACGATGATAAGCCGTTAAAAATCAGGTATTTTTGAGCATTCAGCCAATAAAACCTGTTGCAAAAGACCGCGTGTTAAGCAATTGTATTGAAAAAGCAGGCAGACGCAATTATCTTTTGAACCCTGTATTGTGATAACTACTAATTCTACTTATCCATGAATCGTAACACCGGTAACACCGTTATCGAAAGCTTAGGCGCCTATCTTCCGCCTAAAGCAGTTTCCACACGCGACGTTGTGGCAGGATGTGTCAACGAAGTACGTTTTCCAATTGAACGCATCACAGGAATCAAGGAACGCCGGATGGCCGGAGAAACGGAATTCGCCCTTGATTTGGCTATTAACGCCATAGAAGACTGTTTTAAGTATTCAAAATATACCCCACAAGATATTGACCTGGTGATTTGTTGTAATATCTCGCATTACGACCAGCTTGAACGCTATTCCTTTGAACCCAGTGGCGCCATTCGCCTCCACGAACGGTTTGGGTTTGACGCAGCCACCGTTTACGACATTTCCAATGCCTGCGCCGGGGTGTTCACGGGTATTGATATTGCGGACGCTTTCCTGAAAGCAGGTACCGCCAACCGGGTTTTGGTCGTCAGCGGCGAATACATTACCCACCTGACAAAGACGGCTCAGAAAGAAATACACGAACTGTATGACCTGAGGTTAGCTTGCCTGACGTTGGGCGATTCGGGCGTTGCGCTGATTCTGGAGCGTTCTGACCGCACGGATATCGGATTCAAGCAATTGGAAATGCTGACACTGGGGACTTACAGCCCGTATTGCATTGCAAAAGCGACAGAGTACCCGCACGGCGGGGCCATCATGCTGACGCAATCTGCTGAGTTGTCCGGAGTTGCGGTTAAAGAAGGCGCAAAACACGTTTGCAAAATGGTTTGGGCCGTGGGAGAGGATGCCATTGACACCATGATTACCCACCAGACGTCTAAAATTGCCATCCAATCGGGTATCGCCGAAGTGAACCGGATTCTGAATTCGGAAAAATTCAATTCGGAAAATACCATCAACAATTTAGAAAAAAGAGGGAACACCTCTACGACTTCCCATTTTGTGGCAGTGATGGACAATATCCAGAGCGGGCGCATCAAATCGGGCGAAAACATCC
>JBJXFD010000255.1:0-5839 GCA_046153985.1 Saprospiraceae bacterium | reverse complement strand
CCGTTTCGGAAGAGATCACCGTGACCTGGTGGTCGCTGAGTTTGCGGATGAACCGCGCAGCAGTGATGCCACTGATGCCATTGCCGAGGATTACGACGTGCATGAATGTTGGGTTTTGGCGCTTTGATAATCACTTGATCATGATTATCCCAAAGATATACGATAAGACTGACCTTTGAGATTATTTTTGAAGCGGCAAAAATAAGGTATGGGCACAGCAGGGAGTTGTCCTGAGGAGGACAGTTGGTAATTGTTTTACAAAATTTAGAAAAAGAGCATCTAAGGATTGTCCCATGAACAAACTTTTGCATTAGTATTATTAATAACCTTGTCGAGTATTTGTCGGGGAATTTGAGAAATAGCGTAGCTTGAATTCGCATCAATTCCAGGAGGTGGAACATAAGCTTCCAATGCACATCGCGCAGACAGAGCGAATGGAGCAGAAGGCAAAATACATTCAGTGATATCTCTAATAAATCCATTTGTCAATCTTGGATCTGCGCTGGTTTCAAAGCATAGAAGTAATCTTTCCATCAATTCATTGATCTTGTCATAAACAACTTTTCTACCTTGCTCAAAGATTTTTTCTTCAAGACGATAGAGCTGAATGGTCATCCAGGCACGAACATAATTGAAGCCATCATTATGCCAGGATTGTGGAAGGTTTACAAAATCTGCTGCGGTAAGTAATGTTTTGGGCGTTCTTGGTTCAATTTTACCATCCGGTTTCACCATAAGAAGGGCAGCATCATGGGGATCAGCAGGGTCTAAACAAAAATTATATTCCTTTTGAAGCCAGGGGAATTCGCCATTATTTAGTCTGTTTGTTCCATGTACAACAGGAAAATATACGTGTTTTGCTCCACCTCGATTGGGAGTCGCAGTCGTCAACCTATAGTTGCGATAATCAAACTCTAACCAGTTATAATTTCCATCAATAAGATTTTGAAGCAAGACAATATCAGCGCGTTTTTCAAGCTTTGTTACCTGCTTTCTTGTAAGGGGACGGGCTTGGTTTTTGGGTCTGAAATGTTCCACATCAAGCGCATAGTGGTCTCCTTGTGGAAGTTCAGTGTACCAGCACTTTGGTATTGGGTGGGTTCCTTGTATGAGACGAGCATGGTCTGCCAGAAATTCTTTCAGTATTTTCCAATCGCCGCTCGCTTTGGAATTATTAGCTCTCCATCTATTTAAATCCGGATGACCATTGAGGTCTAATCGTGGAAAAGGAATACGTACCATTTTAAAGAAAAACTACTTGAACAGATCATTTAAAATCCCCTCTACCTGTGCTGAGACATTGTCAGGTATTTTAGCAGAATGAAGCCCACGCTCCCCAACAACAGTTCGTTCTTTTAATTTCTCACGGACTATCCGGGTAATGCTGTCGTCCTGGGTAATTTCGAGCGTTGGATCCAATCGCATTGGTGCAAGCAATTCAGTCAATTCACTAAATCGCTTAAGCTCGGATTCAGACAATCCTTCTTTATTTTTTTTATTGAATAGTTTTTTGTATTCTTCATTCCAGGCAATGGACTCATCATCATAAGTAGTTGCTAATCCGAACATTTCCAAAAGTATTCCATCAGCACCTAATCCTATTGCGTCTTCATCAGGGTGTCTTACTGTACGGATGCCTTTTTCATCTACCTCAAGTAGATATATCTGTTCTTTTTTTAACCCATTCATAAGCAATGGCGAATGCGTGGAAAGAATAAATTGTATTTTAGGAAAAGTGTCTTTTAATCGCTGTAAAGATAAACTTTGTAACCCAGGGTGTAAATGTATTCCAAACTCATCAATCAAGACGATACCCGGGATTTTTCCAAGGACTTCTTTCCCTAAATGCTTGTTTAAAATAAAAGCCCGGGTTGCCAATTCCCCAGCTAATAAAATAAGATAACGATACCCATCGCTTAGCATGTCAAAAAGCCGCACGTCGCCATTGTTAAATTGAATAATAGGCTGTTTTTTATCTTCCAGCCATTCAATTTCGGCAATATCCGGTAAAATGGATTTTACAGCTTGCTGAAATACATACATCGCATTATCCGGTAAGTCGCCGTAAGCCGAAGCAATGATTTTTTTATATTGCTTTTCCTTAAGAATACCGTCTATCCGCCTTAGCCAATCGAAAAGGAATTTTTTAATTGATTTATCATTAAAACAATCTTTATAACCTTGCGTAGCGCTACCTTCAAGCGTAAGCTCGCTTGTTTTGGAGGCCTCTATATGAATATATTCTGTGCCAATAAAATTAAACAAAGGCAACACCGATTTGCCTAAAATCACACTTTCATAAACCCGCTTTGCTATAAGTGCAGGATTAGCAGTATTGTTTAAGACCAGTGTTTTGGTACGTTCTTTAGAAGGCTTGTCTTTGTACTTTCTCCAATGAGCTTGTAAAAGCCCCCCTTGCTCGTCCTCAATAATCGCCTTTGTTTCTACCAACGAACCAAGTGAGATATTTGCAACAGGATTATGCCCAATAACCCTATGATCCGATAGTTCTATGCCATGCTTGGGACCTGCTACAAGACCTGATATATAAGTGTTAGCGGCAATACGCAACGCCCGCAATAATGCAGACTTTCCCGCCATGTTTTCTGCGATGATTACATGAACATTGTGTTCTTCGGAAAACTGAACCTCAAGATTCTCGAAACACCTGAAATCATGGACTGCAATAGACGTAATCTTCATGATAAGTCTTCTTTGTTGACAAAATTAGGTCATTTTATCAAAGAATAGCTCCATTTCCTATTTAAATCCAAAACCAACGCATTACGAATCAAGGAGCCCGACGATTTCCGCCAGCAAAATCTTCCCTTCATAAAACGCCTTGCCTACAATGGCGCCGTAGCACCATAAATCTCGAAGGGTTTCCAACTCTGCTAAAGAAGACACCCCGCCGCTGGCAATGAGTTTTAGTTCAGGATAGCATTCCGTTAATTCGCGGTAAGTATCCACTGCACTGCCTTGCAGCAGGCCGTCTTTCGACACATCGGTGCAAATCGCGTAGTGGGCGCCCCGGGCCATCCAGCGTTCGATGAAAGGACGCAACGCCTGCTCCGTTTCTTCCTGCCACCCGCTCACGGCAATGTGCCCATTTTTAAAATCCGCCCCAAGGATGATGCGTTCGCTGCCGTATTGATCTAACCAGGCGCTAAAAGTCTCCGGTGCCTTCACGGCAATGGTGCCCCCGGTAATTTGTTTGGCGCCGCACTCGAAAGCGATGCGCAGGTCTGCGTCCGATTGCAGGCCGCCACCAAAATCAATATGCAGCGCCGTATGTGCCGCTAATTTTTCCAATACCCGGTAATTGATGATGTGCCCGGCTTTGGCCCCGTCCAGATCCACCAAATGCAGGTGCGTCAGTCCGGCATCCTGAAACCGGAGCGCTACTTCGAGCGGATCTTCATTGTAGATTTTTTTCTGTGCGTAATCGCCTTGCGTCAGGCGAACGCATTTTCCGTCAATGAGGTCAATGGCGGGTATAATGTGCATGTGGTTAATTAAATTATGGTGTTGGGGGTTGTAGGGGCAGAAAATTTTCTGCCCCTACCGCCCGTACCGTACGATCGATTTTATAAATCAATAAAATTTTTCAAAATGCGCGCCCCGGCCTGCGCCGATTTCTCCGGGTGGAATTGCGTGGCGTAAAAATTATCTTTTTGCACCGCTGCGCTGAACGGTTGCACGTAGTCCGTAATCGCAATGGTGTGCGGCCCCGGTTCCACGTAATAGCTGTGTACAAAATAGACGTATTGATCCTCCAGTTCGGGTGAAAAAAGACCGCTTTTCAACTGTCCAATAGTATTCCAACCCATGTGCGGCACTTTTTCCCCTGCATGAGGCTGGAAACGCAGCACTTGTTGGGGAATCAACCCCAGACAGGTCGTATCGCCCTCTTCCGAATGCGCGCAAAGCAATTGCATGCCCAGGCAAATACCCAACACCGGCTGCGTCAGTCCCTTGATGACCTCGTCTAATCCACGTTCCCGCAGGTGCTGCATGGTGCCCGCTGCTTCACCTACTCCCGGAAAAATGACCTTGTCCGCTGCCGCGATGCGCTTCGGGTCAGCCGTCAGCGTAGCCGTAATGCCGAGGCGCTCCAAAGCGTACAGCACCGATCGGACGTTGCCCGCGTTGTAATCTATGACGGCGATGTCAATCATTAGATGTAAGATGTTAGACGTTAGATTTTAGACATTAGCGCAATTAAGCTTCTAGTGTTTTCTCTTTGCCTCTTGCCCCTTGCCCCTTGCCTCCCTTCTCACAAAACCCCCTTCGTAGTCGGCAACGCAGCATTGGCCGGATCACGCCTCACCGCCATTTTCACTGCTTTTGCGAAAGCCTTAAAAATCGCCTCGATTTTGTGGTGTTCGTTTTCGCCTTCCGCCTGAACGTTCAGGTTGCAACGCGCAGCGTCGCTAAAAGATTTAAAAAAATGGAAAAATAGTTCGGTGGGCATCTCGCCGATCTTTTCACGGCGGAAATCTGCTTTCCAAACCAACCAGGGGCGACCGCCAAAATCAATAGCAACCTGGGCTAAGCAATCGTCCATCGGCAAGGTAAATCCGTAGCGCTCCATCCCGCGTTTGTCCGCGAGCGCTTTGGAGAATGCTTCTCCCAGCGCCAGTGCCGTGTCCTCAATGGTATGGTGTTCATCAATGTGCAGGTCGCCGACGGCTTTCACCCTCAAATCGCAGCCCGAATGGCGGGCCACCTGATCCAGCATGTGGTCGAAGAAGCCCAGCCCCGTTTGGTTGTCGGCCTGGCCGTTGCCGTCCAGATTCAGGTGGATGAAAATATCCGTTTCTTTGGTCGTCCGCTGCACTTCAGCGATGCGGGGCGGCAGTTTCAGGAAATGGTAGATATCGCGCCATTTCGTGGTAGCTAGAGCAATGACGGATTCCAGCGCAGTCGCTTGTCCCGACACCTCATTCGCGCCAAGCGCAGGATCACCATTCAGCCAAATACCCTGGCAACCGAGGTTTTTAGCCAATGCGATGTCCGTGAGCCGGTCGCCGATGACGAATGAGTTGGCTAAGTCGTAATCGCCTTCGAAGTATTGGGTTAGCAAACCGGTATTGGGTTTTCGGGTCGGTGCATTTTCGTGGGCAAAAGTGCGGTCTACATGCACCGCATCAAATACAATCCCTTCGTTTTCAAAAGCTTTTAAAATAAAGGCTTGGGCAATATGGAATCGCTCTTCCGGAAAAGCCGGCGTGCCCATGCCATCCTGGTTGGTGACCATGATGAGCCGGTAGTCGAGTTCCTGCACAATGCGGGACAGGTATTGGAAAACCTTCGGGTAAAAAACGATTTTTTCCAAAGTATCCACCTGATAGTCGGCGGGCTCCAGAACGATGGTTCCGTCGCGATCGAGAAAGAGCAGCTTTTGCATGGGAGTTTGAATTTTGCCTGCAAAAGTAAGGAAAATGTGGTCGCCAACTTCAGTTGGCAGACCTTAAAAATCAGGCAGAGCCTGATAAATAGAACACGCGGGGCAGAGCTTCGACTTGGCTTCGACTACGCTCAGTCTCCAGCTCAGCTACCGCCGCCGCGCGAGCGTATAAAAAGAAAATCAAAATGAACCTGCCAATTTTTGATGCATCCGTAAGATCAATTATCTTAGCGTGATTTGTACACATTGCCTAATTGCTTACTACATAAAAAACGCACATGATCCGTTGCTTTCCCCCTCTTTGGAGAGGTCTGCTCGTTGCAGTAGCCTTTGTTGCTTTATTCGCTTCCTGCAACAAGCGTTCCGGCGAACCTGCCGTTTTGGTTTTTTGTAAAACCGCGGGCTACCACCACGAATCCATCGCTGATG
>JBJXFD010000239.1:0-9975 GCA_046153985.1 Saprospiraceae bacterium | reverse complement strand
GACATGACCAGCAGGCGCCGTTTGGCGGATACCTTTTTTTACAAGGTCGCAGACTTCCTGATGGCGATGACTGCCTGGGCGTGTTTTTTCTTTTACCGAAAACGGCTGGAAGACCAACCCTTAGGCTGGGAAGAGCTGTATGATCCCAACTTTTGGTACGGCGTATTGATCATTCCTACAGGCTGGGTTTTGTTTTATTCCATTTTCGATCAGTACAAAGATATTTATCGCTTGTCTCGATTGGCCACCCTGACCCGTACCTTGTTTCTCAGCTTTTTTGGGGTCATTTTTTTGTTTTTTACCCTCATTCTTGACGATTTTGTTACCAATTATCGCACCTACTACACTTCCTTTTTTGCCCTTTTCCTGCTGCATTTTTTCTTCACAGCTACCATGCGTATGGTGCTTCTCACGCGTGCCAGCCGCCGGTTGAAAGCTGGATTGGTGACGTATAATACCCTGATTATCGGAGGCAATCAAAACGCGCTGGACTTGTATCGGGAAATCACCGGGCGAAAAAAGGGACTGGGCTACCGGTTTGTTGGATTCATTGATGCCAATGGCCGCAATACCAATGAGTTGTCGGTTCACCTTCCTAAAGTCGGTAAAATTGAAAACATCGCGGACATCGTCCGGCAACAGGAGGTAGAGGAAGTGATCATTGCCATAGAAACGTCTGAACACAACCGCCTGAGCGAAATCCTGAACATCCTGTTTGATTTTGACGACCAGCTTTTGGTCAAAATCATTCCCGATATGTACGACATCATCCTCGGCACCGTAAAAATGAACCATGTTTTCGGCGCTGTATTGATCGAAATCCGCCGCGACCTGATGCCCAAATGGCAGCGTTTGGTGAAGCGCCTGATTGATGTTTCGGTCTCTCTGCTGCTGTTGCTGTTGTTGTTGCCCTTGTATTTGTATGTGGCCATTCGCGTGAAATTGTCATCACCGGGGCCGATTTTATTCAAACAGGAGCGCATCGGGTTGAACAGCCATCCGTTTTACATTTACAAATTCCGTTCCATGCACACCAACGCGGAAGCCGACGGCCCCCAGCTTTCCCACGACGACGACAACCGCTGCACCCCCTGGGGCGCGGTGATGCGCAAATGGCGGTTGGATGAATTGCCCCAGTTTGCGAATGTATTGCTGGGCGATATGTCGCTCGTGGGGCCGCGCCCGGAACGGCAATACTATATTGACCTCATTTTGCAACGGGCCCCGCACTACAAACACTTGCTGAAGGTGCGTCCCGGTATTACATCCTGGGGGCAGGTAAAATATGGCTACGCTTCAAACGTTGATCAAATGATCCAGCGTTTAAAATTCGATATTCTCTACATCGAAAACATGTCGCTGGCGCTCGATTTCAAAATTTTGTTTTATACGGTGCTGGTGTTGTTGCAGGGGAAAGGGAAATAGACTATGGGCTAACGTTTACTAAACTTTTAAAGTTTAGTAAACGTAGTTCAGCATTGACTAATATAAAACGCTCACCATATATGAAGGAGAAGGAATCTTCCACCAAAACATGGCTCAAACGCCTCGGCGTTGCAGGCTTTCTGTTCTTCTTTATCAAAGGCCTGGTTTGGATTGCTATTTTTGTCGGTATAGGAAAATGTGCGCTTTGAAGTGGCTGTCCTTACATACCATCCTACGGACTATTTTAGGAAGCACATTGTCCGCAATCACGGTGTCCTTTGCCTGTGTAGCGCAACAGCCGCTTCCATTTCAAAATCCTTCTTTTGAAGACCAGCCTGATTTTGGCAAACCTCCAATCGGATGGTTTTATTGCGGCAATTTTGGTGAAACGCCGCCAGATATTCACCCCGGTGGTTTCTACGGCGTTGAGACACCCCCTAAAGACGGCCAGACCTACGTAGGGATGGTCGCCCGCGACAATGGTACAGAGGAAGAACTGGGCCAACGACTTGTCGCGCCGCTTAAACCTGGTCAATGCTACGCCTTCCGGATTTTTGCAGCCCGCTCGGTACAGTATGCCAGCTTCAGCCGCCTTACCGGACAACCCGCTCCGTTCACGCTTCCGCTGAAATTGGCGGTGTTGGGTACACACCGGCACTGCGAACCCGTTGCGGTGTTGGGGCGCTCTAAAACAATCGTGGAAACGGAATGGCAACAACTTGATTTTATACTGCGACCCGAAGCGGCATTTGAGTACCTCATCCTCGCGGCCATTTCGGCCAATGGGGAAGCTTATAACGGCAATATCCTTATAGACGCAGCTTCTCCTTTGGTACCTTGTGATTGTCAGACAGGTATGCCGGATTTGGAATTGCTGGCGTCTCCCGTGGCAGAAGAAGCGGGACGCGAGCGTTGGTTAACCGAACAAACAGCAAGCCTTAACAAAGATCTGGAACACGGCGAGTTGGAACGTCACTTATTTGAAACAACCGACGGCGTTGTACACTACTGCAACCGCTACTTTTGGGGCATCGCGCGATTCGTACAGCAATCCCCCGGCGCCAGGCTTCGCATTACTTTTTATGCCGATGGCTGCCCGGCCCGGTTTGAAGAAACCATACAACGTGAAGTGGAAATGGCTGGCCTTGGAGAACGGCATTATGCATTAAAGGAAAGTAAAAAAGGGAACGGCTGCGCTACGATCGTGGTCTTACGTTAAGGTGCAATAAGTTATGGCGATCAACTATTTATGGGATTTATAGGCGCCATCTCCAAGTTTCCCCTCCATTCGTTCTACTTGCTGCGTCTCGCCAAGACGCAGCTTGAGGGGAAATTTGACCGCCTTTTCCATTCGGACTTCCAATTTACAAAACATCGCCAGGTCACAATAGCGCCAGGCTTTTGGCGGCGTGCTAACGGCTAAGCTTTCCCGCAGGGTAGGGTAGGAGGGAGCCGCAACTGCAAAACGAGTCGTTCCTGTTTTTGACAAATTGGTATTGGGAAGTAGCGCTTCCTGTGATTCCGCCCGCAACTGGAGAAGGGATTTTCCGGATAGCTTCAGGGCGCTCTGGCTATTTGCGCAAAGCGAAAAAAACAAACCAGCACTAAGTAATATCCAGTGTTTCATCGTTCAGGAAGCCTTAATTTGACAAAGTTACCTGAAATAACTACATCTGGATGGCTCAAAAGTTTATGATCCTTGCCTTTTGCCAACCCCGCAATGCGGGACAAGTTTTGCCTCTTGCCTACTTGCCTCTTGCCTCTTGCCAATTTCCCCCTTCCACCTCACCCCTCCACCAACGTCCCAATCCGCTCCCCATTCACAATGCGCTTCAGGTTGTCGTGGCCATTGATGTCGAAAACGATGATGGGCAGGTTGTTTTCCTGGCAAAGGGTGAAGGCGGTCATGTCCATTACGCCGAGGCCCATGCTAATGACTTTCGCAAAAGAAATATGGTCAAATTTAACCGCAGTAGGGTCTTTTTCCGGATCGGCAGAATAGACGCCGTCAACGCGGGTGCCTTTAAGAATCACATCGGCGTTGATTTCATTCGCACGCAGGGCTGCAGCGGAATCTGTCGTGAAGTACGGACTGCCCGTACCTGCCGAAAAAAGCACAACGCGGCCTTTTTCTAAGTGGCGGATGGCACGGCGGCGGATATAGGGCTCCGCAATTTGTTTCATTTCAATGGCGGAAATGAGGCGGGTGTAAACGCCCAGTCCTTCCAGCGAACTTTGCAAAGCCATGCCGTTGATGACCGTAGCGAGCATCCCCATGTAGTCGCCCTGAACCCGTTCGATTCCGGACGCTTCTGCCTGGAGGCCCCGGAAAATATTTCCACCCCCGATAACGACGGCAACCTGGACGCCGAGGTCAACCAAGCCTTTGATTTCGGCGGCGTAGTGGTGTACCATTTGTGCCGAAATGCCGAAGGATTGATCACCCATGAGGGATTCGCCGCTCAGTTTGAGCAGCACTCGTTTGAATTTCAACGCCATACGAGAGAGCATTTAAAGTCGCTAAAGTGGTGTATGAGGTGAGGAGGTGACACCTTTCTAAAAAGGTGTTACCGCTCTGTATTGCCAACCAAGAGGTAACACCTTTTGGAAAGGTGTCACCTCTGGCGCTCACCGCGAGACAAAAAAAAGGCGAATTAGTTTGACTAATTCGCCTTTAAAAAGTTTTTATCCAAGGGTCACGTGTCGGAAACCCGTGGCCGTCAAGTCTTTATCTATACTCTTCAGGTAAGAAGCAACGGTCATGCTGCCGTCTTTTACAAACTGCTGGTTGAGCAGGGTGCTGTCCTGATAGAATTTATTCAATTTACCCATTGCAATTTTTTCCAGCATCGCTTCCGGTTTGCCTTCATTGCGGGCTTGTTCCATACCGATTTCGATTTCCCGCTGGATGATCGTTGGGTCAACGCCGTCTTTGTCTAAAGCTACTGGCTTCATAGCAGCTACCTGCATGGCCACGTCGCGACCGGCGTCAAAATAAGCAGCATCGGCTTTGTTCAAACCAACCAATACGCCTGCTTTGTTGCCCATGTGGATATAAGGCGCAATTTGTGCCGCTTCGAGCGTTTGGTAAGCCGACAGTTCGACTTTTTCGCCGATAACGCCCACCTGCTCCGTCACCTTTTCGCCAATGGTGATGTCTTCGAAAGGCAATGCCAGCAGTTCTTCGATCGTCGCCGGGAATTTTTCCAGCGCGATGTCTGCGAATTGCTTCGTCAGTGCTACGAAGCTTTCATTTTTTGACACAAAATCCGTTTCGCAGCTCAGGCGAACGATGATGCCGCGGGTGTGGTCGGCAGAAACCAGGGCCAGCACACAACCTTCTTTTGCTTCGCGATCTGCACGTTTTACAGAAAGCTTCTGGCCTTTTTTGCGAAGCAGGTCAATTGCTTTTTCAAAATCACCTTCTGCCTCAACCAAGGCCTGGCGACAATCCATCATGCCTGCTCCCGTCATCTCGCGCAATTGCTTGACGTCGGCAGCGGAAATAACTTTTTCTACGCTCATGATTATCTTATTGATGAGGATATTTAAGTAAAAGGGGCAAGTTGGCAAGAGGCAAAGTGCAAATTAGCAAACTGCAAATTGGTAAATCGTATCATTCAATCGAAAAACGAAATCAAATTGCCTTTTGCCCCTTGCCTTTTGCCTCTTCATCAAGAGACCCGAACATTCAAAATTAATGACTAAGCTTCCGCGCCAGCTTGGGCTTCGCCCTTCACCTGCTTGCGCTCTTCCATTCCTTCGCGGATTGCCTGCACCATATAATTGGTGATGATGGAGATGGATTTGGACGCGTCGTCGTTGCCTGGAATGGCGTAGTCCACGAGGTTCGGATCGGAGTTGGTATCCACGATGCCGAACGTGCGAACGCCAAGGCGGCGCGATTCTGCAAGTGCAATGTGCTCATGCTGGATGTCAACGATGAAAACAGCGGCAGGAAGGCGGTTCAGGTTGGCAATGCCACCCAGTACGCGATCTAATTTGCCGTGTTCGCGTGTCAGCGTGAGGCGTTCTTTTTTCGTGATGCTCGACAGGGTGCCGTCGGCCAGCATGCGCTCGAGGTTGGTCATTTTTTTGACCGAACGGCGGATGGTGGCAAAGTTGGTCATCATACCACCTAACCAGCGGTCTGTAACGTAAGGCATTCCGACGCTGTTGGCTGCATTGGCAACGATGTCACGCGCTTGCTTCTTCGTAGCAACGAAGAGAATTTTGCGGCCCGATTTTGCAATCTGGCGCATGGCATTCGCAGCGCGATCCATTGATTCCAGCGTACGGTTCAGGTCAATGATGTGGATGCCTTTGCGCTCCATGAAGATGTAAGGCGCCATTTTCGGGTTCCACTTTTTCTTCAAGTGGCCAAAGTGTACGCCGGCATCCAATAATTCTTTATAAGTGATCTTTTCCATTTTATTAGATTTTGCAGTCTGCTGCCCCGACACGAGTGCACAGCGTGCAGACAAGACCAAACCAACTGGTTAACGCTTGCTGAACTGGAAGCTCTTCCGTGCTTTGGGTTTACCATATTTCTTGCGCTCTACTTCGCGGGCATCGCGGGTCAGGAACTTGCGCTCCTTCAGCGGCTTGCGGAATTCGGCGTTCAGTTTGACCAAAGCGCGGGAAATCCCCATTCGGACTGCTTCAGACTGACCTTTGTAGCCTCCGCCGACTACCGTAACTTTCAGGTCGTAGATGCTCACCGCTTCCACCGTTTCAAACGGGGCAACAATGTTGATCTGGACGTGTGGTTGCGGGAAATAGTCTTTGTAGTCTTTTCCGTTGATCGTGATTTTACCGTCGCCTTTGGTCAGGTAAATTCGCGCTACGGATGCTTTTCTTCTGCCAATGGCATTGATCATTTCCATATTCGGTACAACATTTGAATATAAATTGCCCCGGTGTAAACCCGGGACAGATTTTTAAAATTTGAATGGTTCGGGTTGCTGTGCCTGATGCGGGTGTTCCGAACCTTCATAGACGAACAGTTTTTTGTACATGGCGTTGCCCAATTTCGTTTTGGGCAGCATGCCTTTTACTGCTGTTTCTATGATGGCGTAGGGCTTCTTGCTGAGCACGACCTTTGCCTTCGTGATTTTCTGTCCACCCGGGTAGCCCGAGTATTGCTTGTATTCTTTGTCCTCCCACTTCTCTCCTGTGAAACGAACTTTGCCTGCGTTGATGACAATGACACAGTCGCCACAGTCAACATGAGGCGTAAAGGACGGCTTGTGTTTGCCCCGCAGGACGTGTGCGATGCGGGTCGCCAACCGGCCAACCACCTCGCCTTCCGCGTCTACAACGAACCATTTGTGGTCCACCGTTTCCTTCTTCGCAGATTGCGTTTTATAGCTTAAAGTATTCACTTTTTGACGCTTTTTAAATGACTTAAAAATACCCTTGTTTTAAAGCGACTGCAAAGGTAGATGCTTTTGTAGAACTACCAAGCTTTTGGTGAAAAAAATACAGTGAATTTGTTGTAAAGAGCTGGAATACAGTTGAAAAATGTTTCGGTTGTGGAAACACTTACCGCGCTTGTTATACGATGAGTGAAGTCGAAACGGCTTTTGTTATTATATATGGCTCCTAAAGGCGCCGCAACAAAAAAATAAACCCAACCAATGCGCTGCGCGTTTTAACTTAGCCTGTCAAATCTCTACTCGACCTTATATCATCATGAGCAAATCCAAAATATTCAACGACCCCGTCTATGGTTTTGTCAGCGTGCCGTACGGTTTGCTGTTCAACCTTGTGGAGCACCCGTGGTTTCAACGCCTGCGCCGCATCAAGCAGGTGAGCCTGACGCATTACGTGTATCCGGGGGCGCTGCACACGCGGTTCCACCATGCGCTGGGGGCGTTGCACCTGATGCAGCAGGCCATCGAGGTGTTGCGCTCGAAAGGCGCGTACATTTCGGATCAGGAAGCGGAAGCGGTGTCGGCGGCTATTTTGCTGCACGACATCGGGCACGGGCCGTTTTCGCACACGCTGGAACACACGCTGGTGCGCGCGCACCACGAAGCGTTGTCGTTGTTGTTCATGGAGCAGTTGAACCAGGAATTGGGCGGCGCTTTGGACATGACGATCCAGATTTTTCGCGACCAGTATCCCAAACGGTTTTTGCACCAGTTGGTTTCGGGGCAGTTGGATATGGATCGGATGGACTACCTCAATCGCGACAGTTTTTTTACCGGCGTTCATGAGGGCGTGATTGGCTACGACCGCATCATCAAAATGCTGGCGGTGTATCAGGACGAATTGGTGGTGGAGGAAAAAGGCATTTATTCCATTGAAAAATTCCTGATTGCGCGCCGACTGATGTATTGGCAGGTGTATTTGCACAAAACGGTGCTGTCTGCGGAACAAATGCTGGTGCAAACGTTGCGCCGCGCCAAAGACCTGGTGCGCGCCGGTGAGTTGGTGCCGGTTTATGGCAGCCTCGCATATTTTTTGCACCACGACATCTCGGAAACGGACTTTCTTACTCGCCGGGACGAACTGCTGGGGCGCTTCGCCGCGTTGGACGACCACGACATCACTTTCGCACTCAAAACCTGGATTTTTCATCCGGATCCAATTTTGTCTTACCTGTCTGCCAGTCTGGTAAACCGGAAGTTGTTTCGGCTGGAATTGCGCAATGACCCGTTTGAAGACCCCCAAATTCAGCAAATAGAGGCGGCTGTAGCTGAAAACTGGTCGGCAGACGCAGTGGACTACTTAGTCATCAAAGGGAAAGAAACGAACAGCGCCTACACGGTAGATATTGACGAAATCAAAATTCTGTTTAAAAACGGCGAGGTGCGGCCGATGTCTATGATCGCGGATCATGCGGTGCTGCCTGGGGTGTTTACGAAGTATTATCTTGGTTATCCGAAGGTAGTTGGCAGGATTTGAGTGATGGGTAAACACTTCATGTTTGTCATTCCTGCAGGGAATCTGCAAAACCGCTCAAGGTTTTTCAGGTTTTTGAGGTTCTCCCCGAGAATGACAAGCTTGGGGGAAGGTTAACGGGGCATTATCTTCGACATTATTTGCGGATTCCTATCAAAAGCCGTTCTTCTGTCGCAGACTCCCTGCGGGAGTGACAAGCCTGAAGTGTTTACTCATCAGGCTAAAGGTCATTCCCGCAGGCTTGTCATTCTTGAAGAGAACCTCAAAACGCTCAAGCGGGTAATCGGCCAACTGCCAACTGAACCCTGCCAACTATTCATAGGATACAAAAATCTTCATTCAAAGTAGGCCCACTCCTGCCCACTGCCAACTGAACCCTGCCAACTATTTTTCAGGCATCCACACCACTTCCTCCGCTCCCAAATCCTGACTGAGTTTCCGCGAAAGCACAAATAAATAATCCGAAAGGCGGTTGAGGTAGCGGATCAGCAGGGCATCTACTTCCGATTCGAGGGAAAGCGCCACGGTGAGGCGTTCGGCCCGGCGGCAAACCGTGCGGGCAATGTGGCAAAAAGAAACAGTCGTGTGCCCGCCCGGGAGGATAAAATGTTTCAGGGCAGGCAGAGATTCGTTCATCGCATCAATGGCTTTTTCAAGGGTTTCCACATCGCTGTCGTGCAGCGGGGGCAGGGACATCGGCTTTTCGGGATCGGTGGCTAAGTGGGAACCGAGTACAAAAAGGCAGTCCTGGATGCGTTTGAGGAGGGCGCGCGTTTCTGCGTCGGCAGTGCAGTCGCGCACTAAGCCGATGTAGCTGTTGAGTTCGTCTACGGTGCCGTAGGCGTCAATGCGGAGGTGGCTTTTAGGCAGGCGCTTGCCGCCAAAAAGTGCGGTTTCGCCTTTGTCGCCGGTTTTGGTATAAATCTTAAGCGCCATGTTGCTGCATTACGCTCACAATGTTGTCGTTAAGAATGTCGCTTTCAATCAGACCGTCGCGCAGGCGCACAATGCGGTGGGCGTGCAAGGCAATGTCCGGTTCGTGGGTAACGAGGATGATGGTGTTGCCCATTTTGTGGATTTCTTCCAGAATGCCCATGATTTCCAGCGAAGTTTTGGAGTCGAGGTTACCCGTAGGTTCATCCGCCAGGATGATGGAGGGTTTGTTGACCAATGCGCGGGCAATGGCAACCCGTTGGCGCTGCCCCCCCGATAATTCGTTGGGTTTGTGATCCATCCGGTCGGCAAGTCCGACGGAATGCATCACTTCGGTGGCACGATTGATGCGGTCGGTTTTGCTCATGCCTGCGTAGACTAAAGGCAGCGCCACGTTTTCAAGCGCCGAAAGTCGAGGGAGCAGGTTGAACGTCTGAAAAACGAAGCCAATTTCCTTGTTGCGCACCTCGGCTAATTCGTCGTCCGTCATGGTGCTGACGTTGGTGCCATTGAGCATGTATTCGCCGGCAGTGGGGGAGTCTAAACACCCCAGCAGGTTCATGAGCGTAGACTTCCCGGAGCCCGAAGGCCCCATGAGGGCTACGTATTCGTTTTTATCAATGTTCAGGGAAACCGATTGCAAGGCGCGCACTTCGGTGGTTCCCATGATGTAAATTTTGCTCAGATCCTTTACGGAAATTATGGACT
>JBJXFD010000236.1:0-15893 GCA_046153985.1 Saprospiraceae bacterium | reverse complement strand
CCATTATAATCGTAGCCGGAGGCACTTAACTCTGCAAACGTCATTTTCCGTTCCTCCCTTCTTTAAGAATGGCATCGGCAAACTCGTTTACATCTAAATAACCAATGGCTTTATGCCACAGTCGCCTTTCATTCGGTTTAAAAATATAGAAATAGTCTTTTTCAAACCCTCTTACGTCCTTTTGAACAAAGAGTTTATCTGTAACTTTTTCAGAACTTATTTTTGTAAGAAGTGATAATATTTCCCAGTCGCTACCCTGTTTATTCACCCAAACTATGTTTTGTTTAGAATCAGGAACAATTTTAAAAAACATACCTACAATTTGATTGGTATGCCATATTTCTATAATAAATTTTTTGCCTTTCGTTTCTAACTTTGACTTAAATCTGTCAAGAAATATAGATGCATAATTTTCAAGAATTTCATCATTAATCTTAATTACAGAAAACAGCTTATTTCTGTTTATATCACTACCAACAATCAAATTCAGGTTGATGTCCAAAGCATAGCTAATCAATGACAATTCAATGTCATTAAATTCCAGTTTTTTATATATAAATTCATTTATTTTTTTCAACTCAACATCAATGCTGTTTTCTAAAATCCTAATCCTATAATTATCCCTTAATATTTTCCTATTCTCTAAATAAAGCTCCTGCTTAGCCTGCTCAATTTTCTCAATATGGTCGCCAGCATTTAATTCAAGGTATGGCAAGCTAAATTTATTATAATTTTTCACCCTTTCTCGTTCAATCCCGATTGACGCAAAAGAGTTTATTGCATAATACGAAAAAAGTGAAGTGCTGAAAATAGCTGCCATGTTGTAAAGCATATTCAAATCTGACTTGTTAAGTACTTTGATCGATGTAACAGAGTCTTTAAATAATAAATCTTTATTTGAAATTGCACATCTGGCTGTTAGTGTCCCCATATCTATTCCTTCTCGAATAAGAAGCATTGGGTGCTTATATATTCTCACGTCTTTTACAATATCAATTTTATCTTTTTCAAGAACATCTTTTTGTTCATAATCAATAAAAAATGACTTAATAGCCTCAGTCTTAATAAAAGTAATACCGTCAATTAATGATGTATCTTTAGGGTAATTTAATGGTTTTGTCCTACTGTGAATTCCTGTGGATTGAGCAATTTTTTTTGCATTTGAAACGACATCTTTAATAGCAATATAGTTTTCTTTTATTCTTTTAATAAAATTGAAGTCCAAATACGAACCATAAACCAATATTTTCCACAACCAATCAAACTCTTTTAATTTACTTTGTTGTATTTTTTTATAGTCGCTACGATTTATGGTGAATATTTTAAACAAAGAGAAAAATCGACTTTGCTTCAAGGAAATGTGATGAACAATATTATTATCCGTGCTTTCCCCATTGGCGTAACGGTAGAAAATGACAGCAGCAGGAGCTACCGCAGGTTTATTGGATTTTTCAAATACTTCATATCTTACTGGTGCTAACTCAAATACCTTGTCAATAAAATATTCTTCTAACAGGTATTGCCTGAATGGACTACAATCTTCTTTATTGTAACCAAGATTATACAGACTGCTACTTCGTACGATGAATGCGATTTGTGTTTGTTTTTTACAAAAATCACTTGCCCTCAGCACAAAACCCTCCGCTATTTCATTGTTATTAATAGCTACTTCGAATTTCTTTTTTAAGGTTTTTTCTTTTTTCTTCCTGTTCTTTAAATAGGAACCTCCCACCTCATCCATTCCGTTTCCTTTCCAAGGTGGATTCCCTAAAACATAATCAAATTCAACTTCTTTGAATTGAATATTAAATTGAGCTTCTTTATTAAAAAAATCTGCCTCAAAGAAGTTGATATTAAAAAGAACTGGGAACTTAAAAGTCTCAATTTCTGGTGGTTCCAAATAATCAAGTAACGTAAGATAAATCGAGAATATAGCAACCTGAATTGCGCTTAAATCTTTGTCAATTCCATAGATGTTTTCTTTGGCTAATTTTTTTATTATAGTTTTAAATCTGTCCGATTTTACCTCAATCCCAGTATCAGCAATATGTTTTTCAATTATTTTTCGTAGGGTTTCTACCAAAAATATCCCGGAACCGCAAGCAGGATCAAGTACTCTGCAATAAGCATAATTTTCTGCGTACTTTGATATACCATTATTGACTCTAACACCCAGTTTATTGGCATCTGATAAATGTTTTTCTACGGTTTCTTTCAGAATATAATCTACCAAAAACAATGGAGTGTAATAAGCTCCTTCTTTTTTCTGATTGTCCCGGCCAATAAACAGCTCATAAACATTACTGATAAACTCAATGGGGATAATAGAAAAATCATATAACTCAAAAAGGGAGGACTGATTTTTTGCAATCTCCTCACCAAGCAATAATCTTTTTAGAACCTGATAATCACTTTTCTTTACCTGTTTGTATTCATCGGGAGAAAGGGGAAATAAATCACCGTTGAACCCTTTATCTTTGTCTTCTAAATATTCAAAAAACTGCTCTATTTGCTGAGGATTATCCAGAAGCTCACAAAATTCCTGATTGGACCAGGTACGCAATTTGCCATCAAATTTCATTTTAACTTTTCGGTCAATTAGATACCGTACAAATATCACTTTACCCAAAAGGGCATTGACCAGCTTGGCTCGTTTTTCGCTATTCTCAACGAGTATTTGTCGTGCGTGCTTAATATTTTGCAACAACTTATAATCAACCCGGTTTGTATAATCTAAGTGTTTTTTATATTGCTCCCATGTTCTTCCTGTTACCAATTCAAAATAGGAAAAATCGTTTAGCTTATTACTTTCACCTAATTTTTCTAATGATTTGTTATCTTTTAAATAATGAAATCCGTTAAAAATTTCTACTGAATCATTTTCAACAATTATAGCGATAGGACATTCATTGAAATTCCATATCGCTTCATGCAATGTTGCTTTATTTGCAGGGTTATCAAAAAACAAAATAATCGGCTTATTGTCAAAGCAGAAAAAAGCCGTTGGTTCAATCTTACGTTCAATTAGCCTTTTTACCCGATTGGGAAAAGATATTTCGGTTTTCCACGGATTCCTATCAATAGGATAAGCTCCCTCAACCTTTTCTAAAAGGAAAAGGCCGTTGCCTTTATTTAAACCAAGCCTTGAAAATATTTCTTCTATTCTTTTCATGTACTGTTGGTCTAAATCATTTTAGAATCTACCTCGCGCCTCACATCAGAAACATTGTGTTGGGCTTTAACCAGACGTTGTCCTTCAATAAGAAACTGAGGGTAAGTAATTTTTTAAACTGCAAGCGACCATTTTATCAATGGTTTGCTGATTCATGCTTTGCCTAACAACTGAACAATCGAAAGATTCCATACCGAACGTTGCAAGTATGTTGTTGTTCATTGCTCCTGAGTTATACATAGTGTGAACAAAGGTATTAAATTGATCGAATTTAAAGCAAAATTAAACAAAAAGTTTTTAATTTTTATTATTTCAAACATCCAAAGTTATAAATCTCTATTAGTCCACCCAAATTCTTCCTATCTTAGCTCCCATCAAAGCTGTCCAAAGTCTAACACCTAACATCTCGACATGTATAGCAAAGAAGCGCAAATCACCCTCTACGAACGCTCGAAACACTATTTGCTGAACGACGCAACCGTTCAACAACGCCCCCCCGCCGAACGCGCCAAAGACCTGCGCGAACTCATCGCTTACCACGAATGGCGGTATTACGTACTCGATGATCCAACCATCAGCGATTTCGAGTACGACATGCTGTACAAACAATTGGAGGCCATCGAAGGGGAGTTCCCGGAGCTCATTACGCCCGATTCGCCCACCCAGCGCGTCTCGCCTGACATCACGGAAGCAACGGCCACGGTGCCCCACCTGATTCCGATGCTGTCGCTGGCAAACTCCTACAACGCTGAAGACCTGACGGAATTTGACGAGCAAATCAAACGCCTGCTCAACATGCCAGCAGATGCAGACATTGATTATGTGGTGGAGCCAAAATTCGATGGCGGTAGCATTGCACTGGTATACGAAGCCGACCAATTGACGCGCGCCGCCACCCGAGGCAACGGCGTAGAAGGCGAAGAAATGACAGCCAACGCCCGCGTGTTGAAGTCCATCCCCCTGAAAGCCGCATTTTCCCAACACGGCATTCAAAAAGTAGAATTGCGCGGCGAAGTGCTGATCCGCAAAGACGTTTTCAAAAAAATGAACGAAGCCCGCGCCAAAGAAGGGCTGCCCCTTTTTGCGAACGCGCGCAATACCGCTTCCGGCGGCCTGCGCATCAAAGACCCCAAAGAGGTGGTACACCGCGGACTGGAAGCTTTCATGTATACGCTCGGGTATGCGGTGGATGAAACGGGCAAAAACGTGTTAAATCAGTTCAATACTCACGATGAAAGCATTGAGTTGCTCGGTCGATTGGGCTTCAAAGTGCCCGTTGAGGAACGCAAAGTTTGCCACAACATCCGGGAAGTAGCCGATTTTTGTATGCTTTGGCAGGAACGCCGAGAAGCCTATCCTTATGAGATTGACGGCATGGTGGTGAAGGTAAACAGCCGCGAATTGCAGGAGCGTTGCGGCTATACGAGCCACCACCCGCGTTGGGCCATCGCCTTCAAATTTAAGGCCCGCCAGGCCACTTCCAAACTCCTGAACGTGGAATACCAGGTCGGGAAAATTGGCTCCATTACCCCGGTGGCCAAATTGGAACCGGTGCAATTGGCTGGCGTGACCGTGGCGTCGGTGTCCCTGCACAACGAAGATTTCATCACCGGCAAAGACCTGCGCATCGGCGATACTGTACTGGTGGAACGCGCCGGCGACGTGATTCCATACATCGTAAAATCCATGCCCGAACTGCGCAAAGGCACCGAACAACCCATTGTTTTTCCGCGCTTTTGCCCCATCAACGACACTGACCAGCCAATTGAATTGGTGCGCGAAGCGGATGAAGCGGCCTGGCGTTGTCCCAATTGTGTGTGCAGCGCACAGAATCTCCAACGCATGATTTTCCATACGTCCAAAGACGCCATGGACATCGAAGGCATGGGCGAATCCATCATCCGACGCTTTCACCAGGCAGGCTGGTTGCGCAACATTGCCGATATTTACCGCCTCGACTACGAAAAAATCGCTCAATTGGAGGGTTTTGGGGAAAAATCGGCCGCCAATCTGCGCGCTGCCATCGAAAAAGCAAAACGCAATCCCATCCAGCGCCTTCTGCACAGCCTCAGCGTACACCACCTCGGCAAAAAGGCTTCCAAGCTGATTTCTGCGGAAATTGGACATGTGCTGGATTTAAAAAACTGGACGGCAGAAGATTTTACCAACATCAAAGACATCGGCCCGGTGGTGGCGGAAAACGTGGCAGCCTTTTTCCACAATCCGCAAAACATTGCGCTGCTGGAAGACATGGAAGCCCTCGGGGTGAACCTGACCCAAACGGAAGAAGACAAACCTCGCGCGGTTGCTGCCGATGCGCCCCTTTCGGGTAAAACCGTACTTTTTACGGGAACTTTGTCGAAAATGGGCCGCAAAGAAGCGCAGGAAAAGGCTGAAGTCGCCGGCGCCCGTCTCATCAGCGCGGTCAGTTCCAAACTCGACTTCCTCGTAGTGGGCGAAGATGCGGGTTCTAAACTGAAAAAGGCCCGGGAGTTGGGCACGGTGCAGATTTTGACAGAGGATGAGTTTCTGGCCCTATGTGGTCACCAGCTTTAGCTGGTAGACCCCTAAAAAAAGGAAAAAGACCACAGCAAGAAGTTGCACATCTCAATATCAAAAACTATCTAAAATGAAACACCTCAAAATATTCTGTTTAGTGGCAGGTGTTAGCTTTACAACACTGCTGTTTTCTCAGGATTCTATTGCCGTTTCCATAAAAAATCCTGTTGACTCGAAGGAATTATTGCAACTCATGCAATTTGAAAAAATTGGATACTTCAATGTCTTGGTTGAAGGTACAAGCTTGAAAAGCAAACGGTTCAGGCTAATTAGCACAGAATATTGGGATAAAAAGCTTGAAAAAAAGGATACCCTTTTTGAGAGTCGATTATTTGGTATGGCTGTAAAAGATAGCATTTTTGAACTTCGATTGATGACAAAAAAAACTTCCTCCGATTCTGTGAAATTTCAATTTTTCCTGGCCAATTTATCTATTGACGAAGTGTTCCGGACAACGCATAGTCATGAATATAGCCTCAGAAATATTTCAAATTCGAGGACAGTAAAACACCCGATTGGCCAAAAAATTACGTTATTTGTCTATAGTCTTCCCTATAAAGACCCTGATAAACCGGGCTACTCCTTCTATTGCGAGCTAAGTAGGGAAGGCATTCCCCCTGAGCAGTGGGGTGAGAAATTTGGTGTCGAACACTACATCGTGTTCGAAATTGAATTTGATTAAACCATGTTGTATTCAATCAAACCACAAATAAATTTTGTCACCTATGAATGTCAATATTAAAATTTTTCTCTTGCTGTTCCTCAGCCTCAGTCTTGGGGCTTGCGTCAGCAAAAAGCAATTTATGCTCAAACAAACCGAATTGGACGCCGCCAATGCGGATATTGGAAAACTCGGCGTAGAGCTAAACGACTACATGAACCGCCTGAGAGCCTGCGAAGAAGAGCAGGCCGTCTTGCGCAACGACTCAAAAACGGCCCAAAGCAACCTGCAACTGCGCGAGGAGCAAATCAAAGACCTCCGTGAACAGATCGCCGATATCCGGTCGCAGCGCGATAAACAACTCAATCAGGTAGACGACCTGACTACCCTGTCGAAATCAGCCAGCGACAACATCAAAGAAACTCTGGCTCAATTGCAACAAAAAGACAAATACATCCGCCTGTTGCAAGCTGCCAAAACCCGCGCGGACTCTATCAACTTAGCCTTAGCCGTTAACCTGAAGGGCGTACTCAGCCAGGGTATTGACGACAAAGATGTTGAAGTAAAAGTGGACAAAACGGTGGTTTTTATAAACCTGTCCGACAAGATGCTGTTCCAGTCCGGTAGCGCGACCATCACGCCAAAAGCGAGCGAAGTATTGGGCAAAATCGCCAAAATCATCGAATCCCGCCCAGGCTTAGAAGTCATGGTGGAAGGGTATACCGACAACCAGCCGATCAACAAACCTTGCTTTGAAGACAACTGGGACCTGAGCACAAAAAGATCAACCGCGGTGGTACGCGTGTTGCAGAAAAACTACAAAATTGACCCTAACCGCATGATTGCCGCCGGTCGCGGGGAATACAATACCTTAGCAAGCAACGCAACCGCAGATGGACGAGCCACCAACCGCCGCACCCGGATCATCATCATGCCGAAGCTGGATCAGTTTTATGATTTGCTGAACCCAGAGCTGGCGCCGAAATAAGGTCTGGTTTTATAGTCCGATAGCTGCGTTACATTCGACCTCCATTTAGTGGAGTGTCTGTCCTTTAGAGTTCGAGAGCAAGGCATGCGAAGGCCAGAAAAGCGGAGTTTACTCGAGTAAATGACGCTTTTCTGGCCTTCGCATAACGCAGCTATCGGACTATAAAGACAGACACAAATCAATGCGTATCCAAATAAACTACTGTTGAAGCAACTGCGGAAACCAGCGGCCCGCCCAATTCCAGTCCGATGATGTCGGCCCAAACCCAATCCGGGATGCTCGCCTGTTCCACGCTGCCGTTGCCGGGCGTCGGCGACGAGATGGATCTCCAGTACCAGAAGTAGCGGCTGTATTTCAGCGTTGAGACCATTGAAAGTACCATCCTTGGGTTGTCCAATTCAGTGTCTTGCACCAACTGGTTTTCCTGTGCAATCATAAATTCCACAAAATTACCCAGCTCTTCCGGCGAACGCACGGGGAAAGAAGCCGCATTGTTGAAGAGTGTGAGCAGGGTCTGTTTGTCGTAAGCGCTCAGGCGGGTTTCAGCGAGGCGATCGGCGTAGTTTGCGTAGTCGCGGTGCAGGTTAAGGGCAGCAGAGCGTTGCTGTTCCGTCGGACTCACCGGCAGGTCAGCTTCCGCTAAAAACCGGCTCGTTTTTTCTGTGAGGAGTTGTTGGATGGCCGCGCGGTTACCGTTCAGCGCGTTGATGGCGTCGCGGTTATCATTCAGGACCACCTGAACCGCGAGGTTGTGGAGCTGCCCAATATTGTCCTGCGGGTTGTTGGGGTTCACCAATCCCTTCACAGTATTACCGGAAGCAGGGTTGAAGGATACGACGCGTTTTCCGGTGTCCGATCCGCCTGGCAAGTCGGTCAGCGCGTAAAAACCGGCGGGAATCACCTGCGGTTCGATGCCCAGCGATTGGGCGGCAGCGCTGTCTACGGTAAAGTCGGAAGTGAGTGGGAAATACTGGCCGAAGTATTGGCTTGCTTCGTCGCCCTGATCGAATTGCAGGGCGAGTTGCCCGTTGCGGTTTGTCGCATCTGTGCCCCAACCGATCCAGATGCAGTTGGTGAAACTGTATATACACCCCATCTGGGTGGAAGTACCAAAGTGGATGATGATCCTGTCTCCGGATGGGATCTTAGTGGTCACTTCTTCAACGGGCGGTTGGATGCTCAATTCTTCTTTGTTGCAGGAAAATAAGCTTGCGCAAAGGGCAAGGGCGATGAAGGCGGTGGAAAAGGTGCGGATATTCATGGCGTAACAATTGAATAGGTAAAAAACAAAATGCCTACTCTTTTCTGCGGATTTTCGGCTTGCTCCGATGCTATTCAGCCGCTGTTTTGTGCGGCTTTGAATAGTTATCGGCACTTGTTGAAAATCTTACGCCCGGGTGGGAAAGTTTTTTTGAATTGTTCTGCGAGAGGATCGGGCGGGAGCCCGAATGGTAGAAGGCACGAGGCGGAGCTTCGGCACTAGCGGGGATTATTCAATCGGGGCATCATCTGCTTCAACCGGCCATGCGCCGTAAAAGGTATTTTCGATGATCTCGGCTTTGTACTTTAGCAAAGATTTGCGCAGGTATTCGTCTTTTGCAAGATAAAACTGGCGCTCATTGATCGTCCCGTCAAATGGTTGAGAGACGTAAATATTATCGCCATTTTTAATCCGCACCCTTAATTTAGTTTTGAAATTGCCTTGATATTTTGGAAAAGCCAGCAGCGCGTATTCATTCGGATAGAGCTTTATCCCGTAATATCCCAGGCCGCAAAAATCATGTCCTTTAAATTCAAAAGGTCGCCAAACACCATTGCTGTCTAACGCCTCCTGTATCCCAAACAGATGGTCATCCTTTGCTTCAATAACTTTTACCCCGGCTGTTTGATTGACGAGGTAAACCGGGTAGTTGTACTCGGCGAGTTCTTGTCCAGATGGATTCCGGATGATGGTAGAGGAATAGTCAGGAAACAATTCAAGACCGTCTGTGCGGGTTGTATCGGTGGCGCCAATTTGTTCCCGAAAAACAATATCGCTGTCCTCATAATGCAGGCGCCCTTTCACCGTCATCGTTAAGGTATCAGAAAAAGGTGATTTCCCGATAAATTCCGGATAGCTGCCGTTCATGAAATTGTTTGAAAGGTATTGTACGCTGTCTTCAAAAGGCATTTGCACCACGATTGGTTTTTTGAAGACAACAGGTTTAACGGCCTCTTCCTGGCTGCAAGCTGCCAAAGCAGCCAGCATGAACAGCAGGCTTGATTTTTTCATAAAGGGTTTATCCGAATAATGCAGGGATGCAAAAAAGGAACAGCTAGAAACGGGGCCGGTATACCAATAACCAGTACACCAGTAACCAATAACCAGTAACCACCTCCTCAATACACCAGCTTCATCAGCTTCAGCCTATTCCTTCGTTCACTCGGCACCACCACCGCATTCGCGTCCACCTGCACCGCGTCTTTGAAGCGCAGTTTCAGGTCTAAGTGTTCGGTGCTGAGCAGGCCCTTGCGGTTGTATTCGCCGAGGGCGTTGAGCACGTATTCGCTCACGGTGTTTTCCTGGCGGATTTCGTCGTTGAAAAGAAAGCGCAGGCTGCCGGGGGTTTTGAACAGGAAATACGAAGAATAAATCCCGTTGTCGTCCTGGGAATATTGCTTTTTGTGGAGGATGCTTTTCCAGTGGGTTTCGCCGGTGGGGTGTACGGAGATGACGATCAGTTCGTCGTAGTAGTAGTCAATCACCGCGCGGGCTCCGTTGTCGTAAAAGGCGCGGTTGGAAGTTCCGGAGCGCCGTTCCATTTGCCGGTTGCGCTCAATGATGACCAGCACGCCCCCATCGCGGCGCAACACCACTTCCTGCACATTGACTTCCGAAACACCTTTGTTTTTTACGTTTTCTTTACCCAGCAGCGTCGCCACGAAGGCGTCGTCGAAAGGCTCAAAGCGCAGCAAATGGCCATCTTTCTGCTGTGGATCAATGCTGAGGTAAAAATACCCCTCGGCGCGTTCCAGGTTTTTTTCATAGTACAAACCGGCGCCAACTAAGCGCTTGTTCAGGTTGTCGTACGAAAAATAGACGTCGTAAGTGAGTTTGTCTTCCAACACCACCTGGTAGCGACCATCGGCTTGCATCGGGTCGCCGGAGCACTCGACCACCTCGTAGTAGTGCTGTTTTCTTTTCGATTTGTAATTGTTGCGCTCGATGATGAGGAACATGCGCCCGTCGTTGTCCACCGTGACCTCAAATTCATCCATGCCGTAGTAAAAATCGCTGAGCGAAAAGCTTTTTTCCCAAAGGCGGTCCAATGTGCCAAGATCGAGGGCACAGGCGCGTACAATATTTTGTTTTTCAATATAATATACAATGGCTTTGGTTTTGTCGTCCGAGCGCACCACCTCGAAACCCGGGGTGAAAAAAAGGTAGCCGTAATCCATGATCGTAGCGGAATCTATCAGGTTGGCCGCAGGATCGTATCGGTGGGCTTTCAGCACGGTATGGCCTTTTTGCCGGAAGTGGTACAGCAAGGTAAAGTCGGTTTTGCCGCCAATAACCTTGATAACTTTCGGAAATTTTTTGTCTAAGTCTAATGTCTTGCTCCAACTGGGTTGCAGGCGCTCGTCGAACGACTGGACTTCGTATTCCGTGTTGCGGTCGCGAAACAGGAGCATGTTCCCTCGTAAGTCGCCGATAAGCTCATAGCTGGCGTCGTTGCGCAGCGAAATTTCTTCTGAAACGGTAATGGTTTGGCCCAGCAGTGTGGCGCTCCAGCAAAGCAAAATGGCAATAGTTGTAATCCCTTTCATAGCTTGTATTGAGTTTGATGCCTGCAAATGCCCTCCACCCTCTTTCAGAGCATGTTTGGGATTTCCCCAACATGCTCTCACACAACGGTGCGAATAAAGTTACTGCATTGCGCCGTAATTAAGGAACAAAAAAAAACAGGATGGGTTCGCAAATCAATAAAAGCACCTATTGTATAAACCGCCAGGCAGCATAAAATTCATACCCAACCCCTCTCGCGCGCCCAAACGTACCTATGTTGTACGAGCCCATTGCGCCAATGCGGAGTGCAGCATCGCGGGGAAGGCCATTGATGAGGATATAGCCAAGCTGTACCGCCAAAGTTTGGTTGGTGTTGTAAGTCAATCCGGCCCAGAAAGCATCCTGCTGCTCCATTTTGATGGAAAGATTGGCGTCGAGGATGTTTTCGGCGCTGTAATTGATCCAGATGGAAGGTTCAATAAACATGTTTTCTTTAATTGCGCGATAACCCAGCGTCGCATTGGCATGTATGGCGCGTTTGAAATTGGCGGTAGTGCCACTGGCTTTGAACCTCAAATCAAAAGGAAACAACTGATTGGCGGCAAGCCCGGCAAAAAAGAAACTTTTGTCAAAATCGCTGCCACCGCGGGAGGTATAAAAAACGCCGACGCCGGCATTGGGCACAATGGTCGTGATTTCGCCGCGCGGCAGGGTTAAATCGTCGTCGTCAGTCACCACAATGTCCAAACCGTCCACGGTAAATTGTTGCAACGTGGTGGTCAGTCCGAACGACAATTGGCCGCTTCCCCGGCGCTGCGCCTTCATTTTGTAGGCGTAGTTAAAGCCCACAACATTGCTTTGCAGGGGGCGGGTTTCGTCGTGAAAAAAGAAGCCCCCGATGCTGGTATTGAATTTTGGAAAAGGGTATTGAACCGCCAAAGAGGCCGTGAGCGGCGCGTCCTCAAAACCTACCCATTGCTGCCTGTAATTAGCGGCCAGTTCCCAATAATCCCAAACTGCCGTCATGGCAGGGTTCCAGACAAAACTGATGTCCGTGAAAGGGCTGCGGTCGGGCAATTGCTGGGCATTCGCGCAAAGCGGCAATAAAAAGAGCGCAAAGCTGAAAGTATGGTAAAATGCTGATTTCATGTTGTCGATATTAGCTGGTTATTGGTCAGAAGTCGTTGTTCGTTGTCAGTTGTTTGTTGTTCGTTCTGTTCCCACATCCTTGGGGTGTTGTTCGTTGGTCGTTGTTCGTTATTCGTTCTGTTCTCGCATCCTCGGAGTGTTGATCGTTGTTTGTTATACGCCGTGTTGCAGAGGAAGGACATGTTTTGCTTTCGGAAGCCGCCACGAACGAACAACAAACAACTGACAACGAGCAACGCATCTTCAATCTCGCACAATCGTCAAGGTTTGTTTAATTTCTACGGAACGGAAAGCCAACACGTAGTAGTAGTTGGCGGCAGGCAATGGGGAGCCGTTGCGGGTGCCGTCGAAGCGCTCATCATCGAGTTGGTAGTTGACTTTTTGATAAACCAGGTCGCCCCAGCGGTTGTAGATTTTCAGGGTGTTCTGACCAAACTTACTGGCGCCCTGAAATTCCAGCACGTCGTTTTTATCGTCGCCGTTGGGGGTAATCATATTGATGGCCCGAATGCTGGAAACCGGGTCGTCGCTGATCATGACCAGTACCGAATCGAGGGTAAAACAACCGTTTTGATCCATGATTTCCACCACATAGGTCGTGCTTTCCAAAGGGGCCACGACAGGGTCGGGTATGGAATTATCACTTACGGGGTAGAGTGCATCCTGCCAATCGTAAAGGACGCCGCCAGAAGCAGCCAGCCTGCCTTCTGTTTGGTACGCGAGACAAGTATCGAGCCCTGCTGTAGCGGTCACGGTATAAAGCAAAGCCCGGATGGATACTGTATCGGCTCCGCAGGCATTAGACACAATGACGAAGTAGCGCCCGGTGTATTTCGGCGCAGCCAAAGGATTGGAAATATCGAGCGCACTCAGGGTACCGGAAGTGTCAATCCACTGGTAGGTGTCGCCTCCGGAAACCTGCAATTGAACCGTATCACCCGGGCAGGCCTGGAAAAAATCGAGGGGAATCTGGGCTTGTGGCGCTTGTCCGGCCAATACCTGCACCGTATCCGCTGCCGTGCAACCCTCGCTGTTGCTGACTGTAACGCTGTACGAACCGGTCTGGCTCACCGTTATCGTTGCTGAAGTGGCGCCCGTTGACCAGGCATACGCGTCGTGCAGGCCAGCGTCAATAACGAGCGGTTCAGATCCGCAGATGGACAAGGTATCTGGTAGGGCCAATTGCGGCGCATCCGGCGAAGTCACTTCAAATTCGAGGGTGTCGCGGCAGGAATTGGCATCTACAACGATGGCGGTGTATGGCCCGGCGCCCAGTGGTTCAAAAAAACCGTCATCATTTTGGCCCTGGCCGATCAACTGAAAAGAATAAGGCGCCGTTCCGCCGGTTGCAGCTAAGGCAGCGCTTCCGGTAGGAGTGTCGCAAGCTGATTCCACGGTTGCCGACACACTTGCGGCCAGTACCTGCGGCTCAGTGATCAGGATGGTCGTATCCAGAAAAAGCGCGCCGGTTAAGTCGAAAACCTGCAAGGTATAACTGCCGGGAAGCAGGTCCGAAACATTTGATTCATCCGAAGTAAAACTGTTCGGGCCGGTCCAATTGAAGGTATAATTTGCTGTTTCGCCCTGCAACACTAAGTTGACCGCGCCGTCTCCAGCGCCATTGCAGCGCACCTGTTTTACCCCGAAGGTGATGGCGCCGGGCGTGCCGACAAGCACGGAACCCGCCTCCTGATCCAGCAATACGGGGTCATAAAGTCCGGGGACGATGGTTGCGCGAAAAACCTGAATGGCCAGCGGCGTGCCTGTGATGGTGATGGGCGTCTCATCGCCTGGCTGGCCAACCACTTTAAACCGCAGAATGGCTAAGATGCTGCCATCAGGCAGCGTCCGGCCCTCCCCTTCCACATCGAACCAGGAAAAACGCAGTTCGCCGTTATCGGATTGAAAATCGCCGATCGCGACGTTTTCCAGGTCAACCAGTTCATGGGAAACGTATTCGATGACTGCAACATCCCATTGAATGGAAAATTGCACACTCACAATTTCATCAAACTGTTGTGCGCGCAGGGTAATGGCCACGGTGTCGCCAGTGAAGGAAACCGTATCGGTTAACGACAATTGCAGGGATTGGGCAAGCGACGGTGCAGCAAGCCAAACGGCCAGTGCAATGCTCAAAATCGGTTTAAAGCCTCTCATAGTTTATTCAAGACGTTAGATTTGGGATATTGGTAACCAGATTACAAACGAAGGAAAGTTTGTAATCTGCATTCTGAGTGCAACAAAATTGAAAAAAGCCCGGAGGCGACTAATCCTCCGGGCTTAGGGTATGTTTCAGGTGTTTTTTTTACTTATTCAGTACCACCATCGTCTTCGTAGCGACAAACGAACCTGCTTTCAGCGTGTAGAAATATACACCGCTTTCTAAGTTCAATTGCGTCAGGCTGATCTGGTTCATGCCTTTTGCGTAATCGCCGGAAATGTGTTTGATCGCTCTGCCCACTTCATCATAAAGGGTCAGTTCGGCAGTCATTTCCTCCGGCAATTCAAAGCGGATCATGGTTTCATCGCTGAACGGGTTCGGCGTATTCTGGTACAGTGCGTAGTTGCTGTTTTGAGCAACGCCATCTTCCCAACGCAGCACGATGTTCAATCTTTCCGAGCCGGCATTGTGTGCTTCTGTGCGGATCCCTGAGTTTTCGATGCGCAGGACATCCGACAAGTCAGCAATGGATTTTTTCGCGCGGAAGCGGATCGTGAAGATGCCTTCAGTGGCAAGCGCCGAAACGCCACGACCAGCAGTATTGAACCAGCTGAGGCGGATGCTGCCTGGTCTTTCCCCTGCAACGACATTTGACAAGGCTGACGACTGTCCGCCCGCTATTGTCAGGAATTCCAGCGATTCGACATCAAAGCCCAATGCAGTCTGGTAACTGACAATATTGTTAAAGTTGTCACTGCGGAAAGTCAGTTCGACCTCCTCGCCTGCCAGTACACCACGTCGGTTGCTCACCAGCACCAAGTCATCCTGGTAGCGGTCGTCCACCTGGGTTCCACCCTGGAAGAGATCCGGATCTGCATGGCCGAGGATATCGCCTACTTTCACACCAACGAAATCAGCCGTCAGCATGTTCATCAGCATCATCGTATCGCTATTGCTGTACGGGAATACGTTGTACGCATTGAAATCGTCCGGCATATTGCCATTCGCAGCAACAAATACCCACGACGGGCAGTTGAGGAATCTATCCCTCGCGCCAATGATCAATTGCTGAATCAGGAAAAGATCCAGGGTCGTGAATGCATCGTTGCAGTTCGCATCACCTGCGATCACCTGATACGGCGAATAAATCTGCGGCGGATCGAGGCCAAGAATAAAGCGCTGTCCGATAAACAAAGCGTAGGTAGAAAGGCCGTTCGCATGAAGGGTATCCTTCTCTGCCTGCAGGATGTATTCCTCGTTGAGTGGCAGATCAGGCAACATGTAGTGGCCCACCTGGTCGGTCATTTCCATCGCAACCAAACTGCCATCTAATGCGCTGACCGCAACTTCAGGGATGCCTTCGCCCCAGAAAGTCGTCACTTCGCCAGTCGCCATACCAACCGTGGCAACCGATGCCCGGCCCAGTACAGTCATGTG
>JBJXFD010000235.1:0-11684 GCA_046153985.1 Saprospiraceae bacterium | reverse complement strand
AACATGAGTAATAGGAACAGACGGTACTTGCTACACGTCTTTCATTCAGAATAATGAATGCTATAAGAATACAGTGTACCCGGCACGTGGGTAGGGAAATGCCGGAAACTGCTCCTCTATTGTGAATAGTACTTGTTGTTTGTAGCAAAAAAGCTTATTAAAGCTTTTGCTCTACCAGGTGCGGATGACGGCAGGGGTCCTGATAAGTGGCAAACAACAATTACGACGCGAAATTAATACAATTTTACAACAAAATCATGCTGTATCCGATATTCTTTTTTTGCCCAGTGTAAAAAATCCACCATTATAATTCTATATTTGCCTTCGATCTATGCGCTCAAACAGAGTACCCTTACAACCAATTTTTCTATTTTCTTGATAACCTGATAACCTGCCATCTGGATGCTTCAAGTTCTGCGATCTCATATATTGTGCAGCGGTTTGTTTCATTCATGATGAATTTGTTCCATTATTTGGACATGCAATACACCTTAATATCTATGAAAAGGAGAACTTTCCTGTATAATGCTTCGGTGGGTACGCTCGGTTTAAGTTTCTTTTCGGGCTTGACCTCGCGGTTTAGCCGAAGCCCATTCAGCGCCTCCCTTGACGAATTTCTAAACGCCATCGGGGCAACGCCACAAAGCTGGCTGGAATCCGATCCAACACTGGAAGAAGTTTGTGCGGATGCATCCAAAGCCTGGAAAAAAACAGGTTATGAGGCATTTAGCAAAACATTTTTCATTTGCGATCAACAACAAAAAGCGTTGTTTTTCCTACACTTGCTCCATCCGGAATTAGGGACGTTGGATATTTCGGCCTTAGTTTTTCAAAAAGATGAGGCAACGACAAACTGGCAGCCTGCCACTTCACTTTCCGGTTTCCAACTTGAAGCTTTGATTCGCGCAGCCAAAGCCCTGAAAATGGAGCAGGCCCCGAACCGACTCGCAGGCCTCCTGCTTCCTCATTCAAGCCAGACGAAACCTACAATGGGACGCTTTGTTACGAAATTTGGCGAAGTAGGCGTACAGGCCAGTTTACCAAAAGACAAGGTAATGAGGATCAATGCAACCGTTTATGAAAACAGTCAGGTGCTCTGGTCTTCGGCGTATGTATCAGAATACCTGCAATCCCTGTAACTGCAACGTGCCCAGGCATGGGGCCGTGGAATAAGAGGCAAAACTTGTTCCGCACGACGGAAGGGCAAAAGCAAGTTGCACCATTATTAATAACGGTACAATGCCATGCCCGGCGGGTTTAAAATATTCTCATTATTTTATCAAAATACTGAAAGCATCATGGCTGAACCATTCTTATCTGAAATCCGGCTTTTCAGTTTCGTTTATGCGCCCCAGCATTGGGCGCTTTGCAACGGGCAATTGCTGCCGATTAATCAAAATCAGGCTTTGTTTTCTTTGCTGGGTACCAATTATGGTGGCGACGGCAGGGTGAATTTTGCTTTACCCGATTTTCGCGGACGCACGCCCATTCACATGGGCAATGGACACACCATTGGCGAAAGGGGCGGCGAACAGGCCCATACGCTAAACATTTCGGAGCTTCCTCAGCATACGCACGTAGCTAAGGCCACCTCAGCCCTTCAGGATAGCCTTAGCCCAGGAGGCAACTATTTTGCATTAACCGCGCCATCTGAGTTTTATTCCGGCACGTTTAATGCGACCATGCTGCCTCAGACGATATCCAGCGTTGGCGGAAGTCAGGCACACCTCAACATGCAGCCTTTTCTGACCATCAGTTTTGGCATCGCACTTCAGGGAATATTCCCAAGTCAAAACTAAAACCTGCTTACGATTATGGGAATACCTTATGTAGGAGAAATCCGAATATTTGCGGGCAACTTTGCGCCCTCCGGCTGGATGTTTTGCGAAGGGCAGCTCCTGTCTATTTCCGAAAATGAAACCCTGTTTCAACTGATCGGCACCACTTATGGCGGCGACGGGCAAAATACCTTTGCGCTGCCGGATTTGCGTGGACGCCTTCCTATACACCAGGGCAATGGCTTTATTTTAGCTGAAACCGGTGGCGCAGAAGAAGTTACTCTTGCCGTCGGTCAAATCCCGGCACATAATCATGCCTTTTTGGGCAACGACTCATCGGGGGGGAGCACAAGCCCGGCAGGGAGCGTGCTGGCCAGAAATGCTTCCACAGATGCCTATACCTCCGACACTTCCGGCGGACTTGTGGCGCTGAATGCCGGTTCGATTCTCCCAACCGGCGGATCGCAGCCCCACACCAATTTCCAGCCTTACCTGTGTCTTCATTTTATTATTTCACTTTATGGCATTTTTCCTTCGCAAAACTAAACTATAAATAGCTATGGCTGATCCTTTTGTAGCGGAAGTCAGGATATTTCCCTTCAACTTCCCTCCCACAGGTTGGGCTTTTTGTAATGGGCAGCTCCTGCCGTTGTCTCAAAACACAGCGCTCTTTTCTCTGCTGGGTACTATTTATGGCGGCAATGGAAAATCCAATTTCGGCCTGCCAGACCTGCAGGGGCGCGCCCCCATGCATCCTGGTCAGGGTCCCGGACTAAGCCTCCACGATATTGGTGAAACCGGCGGATCTGAAACGGTTACCTTACTGGAAAGTGAAATCCCGGCACACTCCCACGCCCTGAATGGGGTGAATGACAGCGGGCTTCAATCCACGCCGGGGGGGGGCCTGAGTGCCCGGGCGAACTTGTACAAAGCAAACCCTGCCGGAAATACACTGGTGAATATGTCGGTGAATGCGATTTCTCCTGCTGGCGGCGGTCAGCCGCACAATAACCTGCAACCGTATCTTACTGTAAATTTCTGCATTGCCCTGCAAGGTATATATCCACCTCGTCCTTGATGATGAAGGCCAATGACATTAACCTGAGGCCAACAACGCCTGAAGACCAGGCGTTGTTGATGGCCATATACGGTACTACGCGGGCAGAAGAATTAAAGCAGGTTCCAAATTGGACGGAGGAACAACGGCAGGCTTTTGTGGCGCACCAATTTCACGCACAGGATGTCTATTATAAAGAGGTGTACCCCGATTCAGCTTATTCGGTCATTCAGTTGGGCGCCCAACCGATAGGCCGGCTTTATGTAGAACGGTACCTGATCGAAGGCACGATCCGAATTATTGACATTGCCATCCTGCCTGAGTTTCAAAACCAGGGCGTCGGGGAATATTTGCTGCGCAACCTGCAGGAAGAAGCCCGTCAGGCTGGAAAATCCCTGACCATCCACGTAGAAAAATTCAACCGGGCGTTGAATTTTTACATCCGGCTTGGGTTTGAGATTGTCAAAGAGACCCACGGCGTTTATTTGTTAATGGAATGGAAAGCTATTTAACGTTCGATAGCTGCATATAAATCAATTTATACACCTTATATCATGACAGATTTATTGACACTCACCATAGAAGATTTTGAGCCGCTTTTGCATCAAACGCTGCAAATCCGGTTTACGCATGAAGTGACGCTGGATGCCGAATTGACCGAAGTGGTTCGCCTCAACAGCCATGTTGATTTGCCCCGGCAACCGTTTTCGTTTGTTTTGACCACCGCTCAAAAAAATGAATATTACCCACAAGCGACTTTTTTAGTCGTTCACCCGGAAAAAGGCGAATTGCCTGTTTTTCTGGTTCCTTTGGGTCCGGATGAAAAAGGCATGCGTTACGAAGCCGTATTTACCTGATTGTAAACTTATCGTGTGATGACCTACGAATCCGCTTTTCAGGAATTACAAGAAATTACCGCGCAATTACAACAGGGATTGACGGGAATTGACGAACTGTCGGGCAAAGCTGCCAGAGCTGCCGAACTACTTAGTTTTTGTAAAGAAAAACTTCGGGGAACCGAAGAAAATTTGCAGCAATTATTTGAAGCCTGAGAATTAGTAGTTCTGTAAATATTATTTTATATTTGCCAGTGTTACTACCAAGTACCCTTGCATTTTCGATTCTTTATTTTTTGATGCCATTGCTGCTCCGCGCTCTGTTTAACTGTAAATTCAATTAGTTTGCAGAGATAGAGTATTGTGTGCATGATGGTATCCTGAACTTGCAAAAGCCGTCTTTATGAACAGGAGAATGTTTCTCGGCCGTGCTTCTATGGGTGCGCTTGGTTTTAGCTTTTTTTCAGGGTTTCCATTCCGCCTTGCCCAGCCTGGTTTTTCGGCCTCACTGGAGTCTTTTTTCTTGTCCATAGGCGCTCAGACCACAGAAACCGATGCTGCGTTAGAAGCAATTTGTGCAAAAGAAAGCTTGCCTTGGCGAAAAACAGGCTATGTTCCCTTTGATGGGAAGTACTACCTTTGTCAAAAAGGCCAAAAAGCAATACACCTCCTCCATCTCCCCCACCAGGAAACAGGTTCTTTAGATATTTCAGCATTAGTGCTACAGGAAGATGCGTCCATGGAATCCTGGCGCTTGGTTGCTTCGCTGTCCGGTTTCCAGTTGGAAGCCTTGGTTATAGCTGCTGCTGCGCTCAAAACCAGTAATTCCCCAAAACACTTAGCTGACTTATTACTCCCCGCGCTCTACAAGACTAAAAAAACACCCGGACGATTTGCGACGGAGCAAGGCGAAGTTAGCGTCCATGCCGTTTTAGGAAAAGACAAGACCATTCAGGTTGAAGCCGCTGTTTACGAATCGGGCTATGCCTTATGGTCATCAAAATATATCTCTCAGTATTTGCAATCACTTTAGCCGCAACCCGGCCTTTGATGCATGCTGTGGGTATAAAGATTTATTTGTATCAAACTTTATTTTTTCACCTAAACTCTGGAAGCATTATGGCTGAACCATTTTTAGCGGAAGTCCGAATTTTCAGTTTCGGTTTCGCACCAAAAGGTTGGGCGCTGTGCAATGGACAATTGCTGCCGATCAATCAGAATCAGGCGCTGTTCTCCTTGCTGGGCACAACCTATGGAGGCAACGGGCAAGTCAATTTTGCCCTGCCCAACCTTCAGGGACAAACGCCTCTTCACTTTGCAAACGGTTATGCGCTGGGCCAGCGCGGGGGCTCACAGTCTGTCACGCTGACTGTTCCTCAACTGCCGCAACACATTCATTTCGCTAATGCCACGAGCGCGACACAGGACGCACTTGCTCCTGCGGGCACTTTTTTAGCCGCTACCGCGCCCTCTGAGTTCTACTCAGGCACAATTAACGCTACTATGAACCCTCAGGTCTTGTCTCCGGTAGGTGGCAGTCAACCGCACAACAACATGCAACCCTCGCTGGTCTTGAATTTCAGCATTGCGCTACAGGGAATATTCCCAAGTCAAAACTAAAATCCTCTTACTGTTATGGCACAACCTTATGTAGGTGAAATCCGCATGTTTGGAGGCAATTTCGCCCCCTTAGGCTGGCTGTTTTGTGATGGCTCACTCCAGCCGATTGCTGAATATGAAACCCTGTTTAACCTGATCGGCACCACGTATGGCGGCGACGGTCAGGAAACTTTTGCAATGCCCGATATGCGGGGCCGCATCCCCCTGCACTTTGGGGCCGGGACTGTGTTGGGAGAAACGATGGGAACAGAAACGGTTACCCTCACCACCAATCAGATTCCTCAGCATACGCATGCTTTTGGAGCCAACGATTCAGGCGGCGGCGGAACCAGCCCCAGTGGCTCAGTTCTGGGCAAGAATGCTTCGGTAGACGCGTATGCTTCAGATACATCCGGTGGCCTGGCGCCACTGAGTCCGTTAGCCATTACCCAGACGGGCAACTCGCAGCCACACGACAACATGGGGCCTTTCCTCTGCGTCAGTTTCATCATTTCGCTGTACGGCATTTTTCCTTCACCATCCTAAACCTTAATTAGCGCTATGGATCCATTTGTAGCAGAAATCAGAATATTCGGCTTCAACTTTGCCCCCAGGGGCTGGGCCTTTTGCAATGGCAAGTTGATGGCAATATCTCAAAATACAGCTTTGTTTTCTTTGTTGGGCACTACTTACGGTGGCGATGGGAAATCTACTTTCGCCCTGCCTGACCTTCAAGGGCGTTCGCCCATGTTCTACGGGCAAGGTCCGGGACTAAGTTACCGGGATATTGGCGAAACCGCCGGCGAGGAAACCATCACCTTATTGCAAACTGAAATACCCGCGCATTCACATGCGTTAAACGGCGTGAATGACAGCGGTTTGCAATCTAATCCGGGAGGCGCGCTTCCGGCCCGTGCGAATATTTACAAATCCAACCCAGGGGGGAGTCCGGTGGTGCAAATGAATTTTTCTGCAGTGGCACCAACCGGCAATAGTCAACCGCACAACAACCTGCAACCCTACTTAACGCTCAACATGTGCATTGCGTTACAGGGCATTTTCCCGCCGCGTGGTTAATTTGTAAGTAAAGTTCTTAAAGAGAACAGAACGAGACGAGTTTACTCTGGAACTACGTTGGGGCTGAAAATTGTTGGGGCTGAAAATTTTCAGCCCCGACGATTTTTAGCTTTTGCTGGCGCGAGGCGGTAGCTGAGCTGCCAGCTGAGCGTAGCCGAAGTCAAGTCGAAGTTCCGCCTCGTGTCTACTATTTAAGAGGCTCCGCCTCTTGTATTGGGCGACCGCGAGGGTCGCCCCTACACACCAATCCGTTCCTTTATTTTTTCATCCAATCCCGCATACAACAACAACTTCAATTCTTGTGCGCTGATGTTGATCGCGTTGCTGAAATTGGTGCGCAAATCGGTCAGCGTGCTGCTGCCATTGTACACCCGAATGATGCGGCTGAAGGTTTTCGTCGTTGCCGGGGCGCTGCCATTTTGTGGCGCTTTTTCAAACCAAACCTTCACCGGCAAAGGATTTTGATGGGAAAGGTAAAACAAGTGGATGCCTTGTTCGCCTGCAAGCAACCAGCTCAGCGCGTAGCCTTCTACCGAAATGCGCTTGGCTTCGCGCTCTGCCTGGTGTGAAACATTGAGCAGGGCAAACAGCGATTCATAGCAATCCAGCAGGTAGTGCACTTCCGAAATGCCCTGGCCATCCAAACAGGATTCCACGTGCAAATAACCCTGATCCAAACGATCTTCGTAAAAACCAATAACCGCGAGCTTCAGTAGCATCACGTCAATGCAATGGTTGAGCAACTCAGACTGTTCGCTGTCAAATTCAGGGAGGCCGTAAAGGTATGCCTGGTTGATTTCCGCCAATGCTTCCTCCTGAAACAGGCGGTCGCGCAGGCTCTCTTTTGCAGCCCTTGACCAATCTTTTTTCAAAACCGGATAGCCGTGTTTCAGCCGCAGCGGAATGACCGGCAGGTGCGCCGAGGCTGCCTGGCCGGTGCGCAACATGGCGTGTTGCAGCGTCTCTTTACACTCCTGAATATTGGAAACTAAGTCGAAATAACGCCACTGCCTTTTCCCTTCTTCGCGGTCTATCAGGGTGTTTTTATTGTCATTTTTAGCGTCGGCGTGCATTTTCATCCGGTCAAGTTCCTGGATGAGGAGCTGATAAAACCGGCGGCTTTGTTTTTGATCCGGCAATTTCGGCAACCATTCCCCTTCAATTGGCTCTGCATAGCCAAGCGGCGTGATTTCGGGTTTGAGCTGGCCATCTTCAAGGGTGATGTCCAGGATGATGGGTTGGTCGCTGTACGTAGACACCAATTGTTCAGCCGAAAGGGTGGTCAGGTCGCGTTCGATCTGGCGTTTCAGCGCCCGCCCGCCCATGCTGGCGTCGTAGCCGCGTTGAGCTACCCACGCTAAAGCTTCTTTCGATACGCTGAGCATGGTCGTTCGGCGCACGAAGCCATCGCGCTGCAACAATTCTTTGATTTGAAGCCGGGCAATATCGAGGATATGGTCGAGTTCGAGCGGATTAAAGATAACAACCTGGTCAATGCGGTTGACGAATTCGGGACGGAAGAAATTTTCAACCGCTTTGTTAAAAATGGCCCGGTTGTCGCGCTTGCTCCCGAAAAAGCCCGGTTGTGCGCTCACTTCCGACGCGCCGAGGTTCGACGTCATGATGATCACCGTATTGGAAAAATCCACGGTTCTGCCCAGGCTGTCTGTTAACCTGCCGTCATCCAGCACCTGCAACAATAAATCGAATACGGACGGGTGTGCTTTTTCAATTTCGTCTAACAGCAGCACGCCAAACGGCTGGAACCGAACTTTACCGGTAAGGTGTCCTTCAGGTTGGTAATAATTTCCGATCAGCCTGCCCACCGCGCCGCCGTCAATGTATTCGTTCATATCGAGGCGCATCAACCGGCTTTCGCTGCCACTGAGGTATTGGCACAACACTTTGGCTGCCTGTGTTTTACCTACACCGGTCGGGCCGGTAAACAAGAAAGAAACGATGGGCTTTTTGCGATCTGCCAGCCGCGACTTGATCAATTGGATCACATCCATCAGCACGCCGACCGCCTGGGGTTGTCCCACCAAAGCCTGGGCGAGGTCATTTTCCACTGCTTCGGGGCCAATGGTTTGTGTGGCGTCGAAAATGTGTTCTTCCATGCCGCTGAAAATCCGAAACTCCTCGCGAACCTGGGTGGCGTCAATGCGCCGGTTGCGGTATTTTACAGCCAACTGGCGCATCAAATTGACCACACTGCCCGGCAATGGTTTGCTTTTGAGGTAATTCCGGTGCAGGGTCAGCAACTGGTCAATGGCTTGAATGCTGATGACGGCGCCGTTGTCCTGTTCTAATTTTTTTCGCTGCTGGAGGATAATTTTAGCCGCCAGTTCCACCGAAGGTTCAGCCATTCTGATGACCTGAAAAAGGTCGCTGAAGCGCCGGTCTTTTTCCTGTACGATTTGCCATTCGCCGGGCGTCGCCAACACAATGACCTGCAACTGCCGCTTTTCCATATAGGTGCGCAACACGTCGCTGAGGGTGAGGCTGCCCGAGGCCGATTTGCCGATGTGCAGCAAAGCAATGACGTTGTCGAACATGATTTTATCGGGGCGCTGTGCATGTTCTTCCGGACGGCGAACAAACTTGAGAATGGCTTCAAAGCGCTTTTCCCACATACCCACAATGCTCATCCCCGAAATTACCCGCAACGGATCGAGGTGCCAGATGCGCTCCGTGCGGTGGCTATTTTCGGTGCGCCGACTATCCATATAACGCCAGACGGTTTCCTGAACCACCGCGTGTTTGCCCACACCTTCCGGTCCGATAATGGCCAAAGGCGACTGATCGCCGCTGAAGATGATTTTGCGCAGGTTTTCCACTAAGTCGTCCTGGTAGAACGCCCGGTCGAGGGCGCCGGGATAGCGGTTGTTCAAGTCGGCGCCAATTTTTTCAATCTCCACATCTCCTTCAAAATCAACCGTGCTGTTCATGCGGTGAAAAAACTGAAAACTGCCGGTTTGCTCCGTTTGAAAAGGCCCCGGTTTGATGTGGACGTCCACGCGGATGTCGGTGATGAACTCTTTTTTTGCTGAAAAATATTGTTCGGGGTCAAATTCTTTGTCGTCCCGGTCGCGGATGCCGCGCAACATTTCCCGCAATGCCGCTTTCGTCTGGGTTTCCACCGCCACTTTTCCGTGTTCGTCGGGTTTGCCCATGAACATAAAATTCTCGACGAAAGGCATAACAATGAAGGTATGCCCCTGAATTTGAAAGTCTGCTACGCCGAACAAGCCTTTCACAAAATAGCCGCCGAGGTTAAGGTCGAACTGGTGATGGCGGTAGTTCAATTCGGGGTGAAACTGGTACCACAGCAGTTGCTGGGCCGTTCCCGGCGTCAGGGTAAAACCCTTGAAAGCATTTTTGACGTCTTTCTGGTATTGAGCCACCGCCTCTTCGTAGCGCCGGAACACAACAACCGGGTACGCAACAAAAAGTGGGCGCAATAAATAGTGCGACGCTCCGTCTACCCGGAGGTGTCTTACAATGGTAGGTATTTCTAATGATATCAGGGCCATTCGGCAGGGCTTGGTTTGAAGAGCGGGAAGTTAGGCATCCTTGTCGAGCCGGCAAAATTTAGGGCAGGTTTGTTTGGAACCTAATCGTTGATCGTTGTCGGTTGATCGTTGTTCGTTAGTTTTCAGTATCGTGGAGGTTTGCCTCATACTAACTAGCTATGACCTCCGCCCGATGATAAGTGACCTGCTCCCAATTACACCAAACTCAACGAACAACAGACAACAGACAACGAACAACGGAACCTGCCAACGAACAACACTCAACAAACATCTTTCTCAACAACGATTCAACTTCCCTTTGCAAAAGCGGAAAATTCTTATAATTTTGGAGTGTGATTGAATCAGTCTGCTTAAGAAAGCGCATCCAAAAAGAAAAAACAACATTGAATGACGGAAGGCTATTTGGTTCCAAGTCACGAAAAATTTAAATTCAGGGATCTGAAGGCCTATGCCTCCACAGAGTGGCTGGCCGATAACAGAAAAAAGTACCGCCAGGTATTTGATCGTAATGAAGTGACCTACATCTACGCGGAGCTGTCATTTTACAACAAACTCTTTGATGAAGACGACTGGGAAGTAGATGTGGAATTGAAATGCTTTTCGGTTAAAAAGACCCGGAAGGAAGTTTGCACCCTGCCCCTGCGCCGCAAAGTAAGTAAATACGACAACGTTGTCTACATCCGCGAAGGCTGGGGCAACAAAGCAGAAGGCGCGTTCTGGAAAAAAGGCGCTTATTATTGGGAAGCCTGGATAGAAGGCGAAAAAGTGAGCGTCAAACATTTTTATGTGGAAGACGGTGGTAAGAGCCTTTTACCAGGCGAAAACCCATACCTCGATATTCAGTCCATCAAACTCTACGAAGGCCCTTACGACGATGTGCCGGAAGAAGAGCGCTTGTACATGCGCCGCTTTAGCAGCGAAGAAACGCGCTACGTTTACGTCGAAATTGCCTTAAAAAACCTGCTTTTCCACAAAGCCTGGCAATGCGAATTGTTCGTCAAATTTTACAACGATGCCCGCGAACTGAAAGGGCAGGTCGTCCGGCTGCACAAAGTAGAGAAACACGATGAAACCATTGTGTTCACTGCCGGATGGGGGTCGAATGTGAAGGGTTCCTGGCGAAAAGACCGCTACACCGCCGAAATTGTCTTCATGGACCGGCTGCTCGCCGTAGCGCCATTTGAGGTCGGCGAGGTTTTTGAAGAAGGCTTTGCCGGCGCAATTTTGCCTTACCAGGATACGCCCGCCCTGCTGGCCGCTGCGGAAGAGCCCAGCCTGAGTTTTGAAGACTTAGTGGAACGCATGGACCTGCTGATCGGGCTTAACGCCGTTAAAAGTCAGGTGCGCAACCACGCCCGATACATCCAGTTCTTGCAATTGCGCAAAGAAAAAGGCTTCGAGGAAAAAACGGAAATCAATGTTCATTCGGTTTTTATTGGCAACCCGGGCACCGGCAAAACCACCGTGGCTGGGATGATGGGCATGCTGTACAGAAAAATGGGGCTGCTTTCCAAAGGCCATGTTCACGAGGTGGACCGAACCGACCTCGTCGGCGAATACATCGGACAAACCGCCCCCAAAGTCAAAGAAGCCATCGAAAAAGCCCGCGGCGGTGTGCTTTTCATAGACGAAGCCTACGCCCTTGCGCGCTCTAACGACGACACCAAAGATTTCGGGCGGGAGGTGATTGAAATCCTCGTGAAAGAAATGTCGAACGGCCCTGGCGATCTGGCGGTGATCGTAGCTGGTTATCCGAAAGAAATGAAATATTTCTTAGACTCGAATCCGGGTTTAAAATCGCGGT
>JBJXFD010000207.1:0-11405 GCA_046153985.1 Saprospiraceae bacterium | reverse complement strand
GAACATTTCCTGTTTGGAGAAAGCCTCTTGAAGCCAAATTATTCTCAAATAATCAACACTATTTTTGAAAAAATTTGGCAAATATCTACTTTCACAGTACAGGATTGTTTCATGCAACAACGCCCCTTCAAACTGATTCTGTACGATGATCACCCGGCTGCGCTCGTGTTGATCCGCAATATCGGCGATCATATCGAGCCAGTACTGCGGGGGGTGCCGCATTTCTTCTTCCCGCTCTGGCGTTTCGCTTGCCCAAACCAGCAGGTAAAGCGTGCGCTTGCCCAAAAACAAGCGGTGCGTGGCGTGGTACACTTCCTGGCCGCCGAAATCCCAAAAATTGGCCAAAATATTGCCGTCGTCTAGCGGCCAGGGTTGGATGATGATGCCGTGCGTGCGCCATTCCAGACCGATGTTTTTGAAGGCATTGTCTATAAACCAATGTAACAGGGTGGTTTTGCCAACGCAGCCATTCCCCAAAAACATGATTTTGAGCTGGGTGTTGGTTGCTTTTTGGGAGTGGTCTATTTCGCGCCAGTAGGCTTGGAGGGATTGGGCGCAGTTTTGTTGGTCGTATGTTTCTTTGGGGATGTAAGTGATTGGATTGTTTCTAACATTTAGTCTCTTCAAATTTACTAGACGCTTCAAAGGACTCAGATCTCTGACTTGGGTACTGGAAACGTCAAGAGAATACAAGCTGGTCAAATTGGCCAAAGGGCTCAGGTCGCAGACTTGGGTACCCAAAACGTCAAGAGAATATAAGTTGGTCAAATTGGCCAAAGGGCTCAGATCGCTCACTCGGGCATCGAAAACGTTAAGCTCTTTCAAGTTTGTCAACTTGGCTAAAGGGTTCAGGTCGCTGACTTGGGTAAAATAAACTTTAAGCGAATTCAAGTTGATCAAATTGGCCAAAGGGCTCAGATCGCTGACTTGGGTTGAGGTAACGTCAAGCCAATTCAAGTTGGTCAAATTCGTCAATGGGCTCAGATCGCTGACTTGGGTTGAGTTAACGTCAAGCCAATTCAAGTTGGTCAAATTCGCCAATGGGCTCAGATCGCTCACTATGGTATGGTAAACAAAAAGCCCATTCAAGTTGGCCAAATTGGCCAATGGGCTTAGATCGCTGACTGGGGCATGGGAAACGAAAAGCGAATTCAAGTTGGTCAACTTGGCCAATGGGCTCAGATCGCTCACTTCGGCTGAGGAAATAGAAAGCAAATTTAAGTTGGTCAACTTGGCCAATGGACTCAGATCCCTGGCTTTGGTTTCGGAAACATAAAGCTCTTTCAAGTTGGTCAAATTGGACAAAGGACTCAGATCGCTCAATTCCCATTTTGCACGCCATTGTCCGCTGGCAATTAATTTTTTTAACCCCTCTAATTTTTTTATATCAGGAGGGATAAATTTAATCGTATTGGGTTCGCCCTGGTTTTGAGAGGTAAACTTAATCCAGTCTTTTTTCTCAAAAGAATATTCAAGCCATTCCCGGCTCAACACCAACTCCTCCAACCAAACCAACTCAAACAACTCCTCTGGCAATTCCTCCAGCCCACAATTCCCCAAATCAAGCCGGGTAGCACGGGTGGCTTTGGCTTCGCGGATGAGCTTGAGTGCGAGGTGGGACATGGCAGTTTTAGGTTTGGTTTTTGTTTTATGGGTAAAGATAAGCGCGTAAGGCTTTTGGAGGCTATCGGCGGCGGGAAATTTATGAAGGGAGTTGGGGCTTGCATTACGATGGTTCACGTGTCGGACACTTCCCAAAGTGTCCGACACGTGAACCATCGTAATGCAGGCTCGTTCGTGATCCCAACCACATGAGTCATCCCGAATTTTAGGTTGAGGTGCAGCGCACCAATTATCTTTGTAGACCAAGGGAATCAGGGGTAGAAAGGTGCATCGCACCGCAATCTTGCAATGTTGTGGCAAATTGTTGTTACGGTGCGCTGCACCTAAATGCACCTCCTATGATCAATATCTACAAATTTTTTGGGTGCGCTGCACCAGTGTGACGCCCAAATACAGCAAATTTGGACATAATTTGCCTAAAAATTCGGGATGACTCATGTTTATTGATGATTGACGATTACATGATTGATGATTGACAATGTAAAAGAAGCAAAAACATTGAACGAGTAGGCATCCCACATCATCAATCATCAATAATCAATCATCTATCATCAATTTCCCTCAGGCTTTACCCTCGCCTCCTTTCCAGCAAAATCATCATCATCAGTCCCAGCACAATGCGTTCTTCTTCACCGGGTTCAAATTCATTCAGTTTGGTGACCGAAAACTGCCGGCCCAGAAGCGACGGCTCTTTTTTCAGGCGCACCACCTCGGTGCCGCCCGGGCGACTCACGATGTAGGACGGGTTGAAAAAATAGCCAGTCAACAGGCCCACCAGCGGGATTTCGCTCAGCACGGCGTCGCCCATTTTGATCCAGGCGTTTTCTTCGCGCACCACCAGGTCGGCTTGCTGGTTGCCGTCAAAAATTTCATAGTGCGTTTTCCAGAGGGAAGTCCAGCCCTTGCGGGCAATGCGCCCCGTTTCTTTCCCCAGTTGGTTGGTAAAGGTGTAGGTCGCCGAAAAATCAATCCACTTGTTGGCCTTGATGGTGTACTTCAGCGTAGACTTGGTTTCGTTGTTGAAGACTTGTACTTCGTCAACCAATTTCAGCATTTTTTGCCGCACAAAAGCTAAGGTAGCGCCTCGGGCATCTTTGGCAATGAAGTCGTTGGAAAGCGTTGAAATCCTGAACGAGAAGTCAAGCGGGAATTGCAGGTTGTCCATTTGGTTTAAAATTTTGTGATTGGAATAGGGAAGAGACGCTTAAACGGATGTAAATATTATAAGTAATGATGATTTTTTTGCAAGCAAGTCTTTTTATGGGGTTGGGCATCCTTGCGGCTGAAATTTCCTGCACAACTTGTCCCGCACTACCGCCGAGCGTAGGCAGTGCATATTTTGCCTGTGCATTTGCCTGGAGTCCTGCTGGAATTTAGCCCATTGGTCTTTGGATCTGATTTCTTCTTACTTTTTGTTGGCCCAAAAAGTAAGCAAAAAGGCCTGTCGCCATAATGCGCCCTGGTTTTCAAGCTTGATGGTCGGGAAAACTGACGAATCGATCTTTATCCTGGCTTTAGGTTGGCTCCTCGACTCGCCGCTGATTTTTGCCTGGGTTTCAAGTCAAAATCACAGTTGTATCTGGCTGATGTTCATTATTCAACCTGCACAAAGGTACCTGAAAGGCAAAAATAGGCGCCCTCTCCCGCAACCCAGCCCACCGCGAGCCGATACGCCTTTCGGGGCGCTGTATGGCGACTCCATTCGACAAGATCTCTTGTTCCAATGAAGTGCTTACAAGCTCGTTTTTATAAATAGTGTGTCGAGTTTATTCACTGCTTTTGTGCACTGCCTACGCTCGGCAGTACAGCGGGAGTTCGCAAAGGACGCTAAGGATGGCATCCTGCTTTGCGGACTTAGCGGAACCTTTGCGCTCTTTGCGGGAAACAATTGCACGCTAAATGTGTCCCGTACATCCGTTTCCTCCTGTTTCTTAAAAATATCCAGTAGCAGGAAGTTTATAGTCAATTTTTGCTGCAACTCTAAATTGTAGTTGTACCTTAATTGGCGATAATAAAAAACGAAAAACATGCACCGATTTTTCATCCTCATCCTGCTGCTGCTTGGAGGCTCATTGGCCGTTAAGGCCCAACAAGCCAAGCAATTCAACACCCAGGATTTACACATCAACTGGGAAATGCTGACCAAAGATTTCCAAAGCACCCGCCAGACCTCTGCTGCGTTTACCTTCACCAACAAAGGCAAAACGCCTTTCCCCGCTTCCGGCTGGACGCTCTATTTCAACTCAAACCAGGGAATGGACAACGCGGCAGCTACCGGCGGGGTCAATATCGCGCATGTGAACGGGGATTTGTACAAAATTTCGCCCAATGCCGGGTTCAAAGCCCTGCCTCCCAAAGCGTCGGTTCGGATTGAATATTTTTCCTATGGCCGGTTGTTGAACTACACGGGCAATCCTGCCGGCTTATATTTGGTTTGGGACAACGCCCCGGAGCAGGGGCACGCGATTGCCAACTATACAATGGCGCCATTGAAATACACGGTCGCGGGGTTGGCAACGCCGGAAAAGGTTTATGATCAGAACCGCATGGTGAAGGATATCCCTGCTGCCGATTTGCCGAAAATATTCCCAACGCCGGCCAATTACAAAGCCATGAGCGGTGAATTTCTATTGTCGGCGGGCATGGTCATCCAATCAGATGCCCAGTTTAAAAACGAGGCAGAATACCTGTCAGAAGCGTTGGGCAAGCGGTTTGGCTCCAAAAATCAAATCGTATACAGCGGCGAAAACGGAAGAATACGCTTTCTGAAAGCGGATATGGCCCCGGAAGCATACAACCTGTCGGTCAACAGCCAGACCATTACCATTACTGCGGGATCCAGTTCGGGGATTTTTTACGGCATTCAGTCGTTGTTTTCGCTGATGCCCGCTTCGGCCTGGAACGGCATCCAAGTGACTGCCGTCAGTGTTCCCGCCGTTGAGGTGCAGGACGCGCCCCGGTTTGGTTACCGGAGTTTGATGCTGGACGTGGCCCGCAATTTCAAATCAAAAAAAGACATTTTCAGGGTGCTCGACCTGATGGCTTTGTACAAACTGAACGTGTTCCACCTGCATTTCAGCGAAGACGAAGGGTGGCGCATTGAAATTCCCTCGTTGCCCGAGCTGACGGAGATTGGGGCCAGAAGAGGGCATACGGCGGATGGCAAAACCATGTTGCCGCCTTCCTACGGGTCGGGTCCGGCGCCGGATAAAAACCTGGGCAGCGGTTTTTACACCAAAGCAGATTTTATAGAGATCCTGAAATACGCGCACCAGCGGCACATCTCTGTGATCCCGGAAATCGAAACGCCCGGCCACGCCCGCGCCGCCATCAAAGCCATGGATGCGCGCTATGAAAAATATATGAAACGTGGAAATAAGGCAGAAGCCGAGCGGTACCTGCTGCGCGACCTTCAGGATCAATCCGTTTACAGTTCCGCCCAGCAATGGACCGACAATGTGATGTGTGTGGCGTTGCCGTCGGTGTATGCTTTTACGGAAAAAGTGGTGGATGAGCTGATTGCCCTATACAAAGAAGCTGGCGCGCCGCTGACAACCATCCACCTTGGGGGCGATGAAGTGCCCGCCGGCGCCTGGGAAAAATCTCTGGTCTGTCAGCGGTTGATCGAAAAAGACCCGGAAGTAAGAGATACCGACGACCTTTGGTACTATTATTACAGCCGCATCAACGCGATGCTGCGCTCAAAAGGCCTTTTCACTTCAGCCTGGGAAGAAGCCGGCATGCGAAAAACCATGCGGGACGGGCAAAAAGTGATGATCGAGAACCCCCGCTTTGCCAACGAAAACATGCAACTGCACGTGTGGAACAACGTAACGGGCTGGGGCGCCGAAGATTTGCCGTACCGCTTAGCCAATGCCGGGTACAAAGTGGTGTTGTCGCCCGTGAGCAACAATTATTTGGACTTAGCCTATGGCATCCACCCCGAAGAACCTGGCCTTTATTGGGGCGGATTCCAGGATGTGGACAAGCCTTTTTATTTCGTTCCATTTGATTATTACAAAACGTCCAAAGAAGGCCCGGCCGGCACCCCCGTTGATCCTGCGGTTTTTAATTGCAAGGAACGGCTCACTGATTTTGGCCGGAGCAATATTGTTGGCATTCAGGGTTTGTTGTGGAATGAAAACATCCGGAGCGTTGAATTAATGGATTATATGCTGCTGCCCAAACTTTTGGGCGTGGCAGAAAGGGCCTGGGCGCCGGAGCCGGCTTGGTCCGTTGAAAAAGATAAAACCCGGTTTGAGCAGCTGTACAATGAAGCATGGTCGGTTTTTGCCAACGTGCTCGGGAAAAGGGAACTCCCCAGGTTGGATTATTTCGCTGGTGGGTATAATTACCGAATTCCCGCAGCGGGCGCTGTGGTTGAAAACGGAAAAGCCGGCGTCAACCTGCAACTGCCGGGGTTTGCGATCAGGTACACCACAGATGGTTCTGAACCTACGCCACAAAGTAAATTATACAGCGGCGCTATTGCTGATAAAGGCGTCCTCAAAATCAAGGTCTTTAATGGCAAAGGCAGGGGGAGTAATACGATGGTGGTTGAAAACCGGTAAAAGTATTTGTTTTTACCACATAGTTCACAATAGGGGTTTTCACATAGGACACATAGTTCTGATGCACCCCGGGAGTAGTTCTTATCCCGATTCTCGGGACAAGTTGTGATCGATTCTATGAGCATCTGAGGTGAAAAAATAAAAAAAAGCAATGACGGAAAAAATAACAATAAACAAGCTACTACCGCAGCGGCTGGCCTCCTTAGACGCTTTGCGGGGCTTCGACATGCTCTGGATCATCGGCGCTGACGAATTGTTTTACGACCTTGCGAAGGTCTCGGACAATGGATTTTTCAACTTCATGGCGAAGCAGTTGACGCACCCGGACTGGCATGGGTTTGCAGCTTATGACGTCATCTTCCCGTTGTTTTTATTCATTGCAGGCGTTGCGACGCCCTATTCCATTGGCAGCCAATTGGAAAAAGGCGTAGATAAACAAAAACTGTTGCTCCGGGTCATCAAACGGGGACTGCTCCTGGTGCTGCTGGGCATCATTTACAACAATGGCCTGACCCTCATGCCGATCGAAAAAATTCGGTTTGCGAGTGTATTGGGCAGGATCGGACTCGCATGGATGTTTGCCAACATCATTTATTTGTACGCCGGTAAAAAAGCGCAGGTCGGTTGGTTTGCGGGCCTGCTGATCGGCTACTGGTTATTGTTGAAATTTAATGCCGCGCCTGGTTTTCCAGCAGGCGACCTGACGATGGAAGGCAATTTTGCATCCTATGTGGATCGGTTGCTCTTGCCCGGACATTTGTACTTAGACATCCATGACCCGGAAGGGCTTTTTTCTACCATTCCAGCCATCAGTACCGGATTATTGGGCATCCTGACCGGAAGTTTTTTGAAAAACAGCGCCTTTACACCTTCAAAAAAAGCGGTGGTTTTGTTTGTGGCCGGGGTCATCAGTGTCCTGCTTGCCCAGCTTTGGAACCTCGATTTTCCAATCAATAAAAACCTGTGGACCAGCTCTTTCGCTTTACAAGCCGGGGGCATTAGTTTGATGTTGCTGGCCTTGTTTTATTATGTGATTGACGTGCTGGGTTATCAAAAATGGGCTTTCTTTTTCCGGGTCATCGGGCTGAATTCCATTTTGATTTACCTATCAACCGTGTTCATTGACTGGCATTTCACAGCCAAAGCATTTTTTGGCTGGCTGGCGCAATTGGCCGGTACGACTTACGGCGTTGCGGTCATTATTTTGTGCATCATCGCCATCAAATGGGTGTTTTTGTATTTTATGTATAAGCAGAAATGGTTTTTAAGGATTTGATCCGCTGGCGCAATGGTTCTGCTCAACTTTCATCATCCATCTGCTCGCGCGATGGCTCCGCCTCGCGTGTACTATTCAACGGGCTCTGCCCGTAACCACCCTCCACCTTCGCCAGCACATAATCCCTCAACGCATACCCCGTCTCCTGCGCGATATTTTCAATATGAACGCTCCCGGAGGCCGTGTAAAAAGTCAAGTCTACAAGCTGGTGGCGAGCTTCGATCAAAGAACGTTCCACCGCTACCGCCTGCACGTTGCGCCACAGCAACAGGGTTTGAACCGAATTGAAAAAACCGGAATGGTTCCACAAGCCTTCCGGGCTCAGGCCGTAGCGTTTGCGGCGAAACAACTGCCATTGCCACCAGGCCGTTACCGGCGGCCAAAGCAGGCAGATGGCCAGCCAGGGCCAACTGAAATCAATCGCGGTTTTGACAATCAAACCAATCAGCGGCAGCAGCCCGATAAAAAATAGACGCTGATCAAAATACAAGCGGTGGGGACGGTACCAACTCCAGGTCAGCCCGCCAGCCCCAGGGAAATAAGCTTCCCGCACGGCGTCTACCTGCGGTTGATAGCAACCGGGCACCTGAAGGGTTTGTTTGGTGCTCAGTTCGTGGCCTGCCGCCTGGTAAAGCCGCAGATTGAACAAGCCCAGCAAGCGTTGCAGCGGATTGGCCGTCCAGCGCAGGTACTGTATTTTTGGAAGATACGCGGCTTGCTCGCGCCGGGTGAGCAGGCCGGATTCCAACCGAAAACCGTCGCCCGTTCGGACAAAACGCAACCCATAAAAACGCACAGCAGTCAGGATTAAGGTCGCAAAAACAGAAACAATCAGGAAAAACAAGGTAATCCACAGGGCGAAACTCCAGAAGACATTGAAGGAAAGTCCAAGTTCTTCGGTCAGGTAGTCAAAAGTTGATTTACCGAGGATGGGTTCCAGGTTTTCAGCAAAACTAAAAGCCAGGCCAAGGAGAATGCCCCCGGAGCGCAGGTGGTTTTGGCTGAGGCCAATGCGCAGCAAATCGCCAAAATTCAACTGAAGGAGGGTCGTTTCCGGCGCTTTTTCAAGGGTGATGGACGCGTCGCCGGATTCCAGGGAAGCGTTTTCCTTTTTCCAGGCGAGCAGGTATTCGCGGAGTTCATCTGCTTTTTTCCGATCTAAGGCATTGATGGTGATTTCGGATCCTTTTGAGCCGCTGGTATCCATTTCTACACTCACGACATTAAAAATCCGGTGCAAAAAAGTCTGCTGAAAGGTAATCGTTTGAATTTTGTCCAATGCCACGCTGAGGCGACTGCGTGTGAAGCCTCCTTTTTCTAAAATAAACTCGCCGTCCTGTATATAAAAATGGGTTCGGAAATAAATCACCAGGGAGCGTCCTATTGAAAAAACAGCGCCGGCAAGCATCATCCAAAGCAAAACCTGGTTGTTGCTGCCAGGGCGACGGCCCAGCAGGAGCAAAACCAGCACAAACCAAAACTGACCGATCAGTGCGCGGATCAATTTGGCCAAAATCACGAGTATTGCGATCGGGGATTGGCGGCTGGGCTCAAAGTAGAACGGGAGTGGAGGGTTCGATTCAGACATCGGCGCCTGTTTTTTGGGCAATAAATTGCTTGATGCGTTCAGCTTCTGTGAATTCGATGTCCGAAATCCCCAGAGACCCGCCCGAACTTCCCGCTGTATACACGCTGATGGAGCCCAGTCCCAGCGACCGGGCGATCGGGCCTTGTTTGATTTCCACGTGCTGCACGCGGCTGTAAGGCACCGTCAACTGGGTGCGTTGCCAATATCCTTTGATGTGAATGAGGTCTTTTTCCCGAATGGCGTAGGCTTCGCGGTTGAAGCGTTTGTGCGTCATCCAGTAGAAAAAAGCAGCCTGAAAACCCCAGGCAGCAAAAGCCGGCAATCCCCACCATTCCATGCCCGTAAACGCCCAGGATATGGTCAGGCCCAGCAACAGAATGCCCTGGAAGATGCCCCAGCCAATGATGCGCAGTTTGAGCGCTTGCGGTGGCAGCGGTTGAAACTGCACGGTTTCTACACTAGGTAGTTCACCTGGAGGAATCTGCTGATTGTCGAAAAGCATAGGACGATACTGGTTTGAGCACTTTGGGAAACCTATCTTTGGCGCTATTTTTTGGCTTTAGAGCATATTGGGGACTCCATTAATTGGCTACGAGCGGCAAATTTTTTTTATACTGCGTTGGATTTTTTCAAGATAGCTGCCGGCTATCTTTGCAAAATCCGCCCCCGAACAAGTTCGGGGCAGGCTTTGTCTAAAATAAAATTTCCGCGCTCTCGCTCAATCATGAAATCCCCAACATGCTCTTACAAAGATGGCAATATTGCATCAAATGAGTTGCTTATTGTTGCGCAATTCATTTTATAAGAACCTACAATCATGACCACCCTACAAGAACTTTACCAATCCGAAGCTGAAATCACCGAACTCTTTGAAAGTTTCTGTTCCAAAACTTTAGAGAAGGAAAAATGGACCCACGCCGCCCATTTGACGGTTGGCCTTTGCTTCCTCAGGCAGTTTGAGCAGTATGAAGCTACCTGCAGGATGAAATCGGGCATCATTGCTTTCAACCTTTCCGTTGGTGGTGAAAATACAGGCAGCGGTGGCTACCACGAAACCATGACTATTTTTTGGATGGAAGTGTTGCATTTTTACTTGGCCGAGCATCCGGATCATTCCCTGCTTGAACTTTGCAACCAATTTTTGCAATCGCCGCTGGCAGACAAAAAACTGCCCTTTCATTTTTATGACCAGGAGATGCTGATGGGTTCGTTTTACCGATCGAGGTATGTGGCGCCGGAGAAACAAGCGTTGAGCGCCGAAGTGCTGAGAAATCATCTAAGTACAGACCATGAATAGTGTCTGTAACCACAGTCAGGGTCTGTTTTTTTAGAGTTCGAGAGCAAGGCATGCGAAGGCCCGTTTCGACTTCGCTCAACGTCCGGTCATTGAGTTGGAGACTGAGCGGAGTCGAAGTCGAGCCGAGCATAACGCAGCCATCGGACTATAAAAACAGACACTAAATAAACAACTTGTGCGTCCCAACACCCGAGCCCTGCTTATAAAAATCGCCCACTGTAATCACGCCATCTACGTCTTCGTACAGATCTTCTTTTTTGTAGTGGAACATGTCCATCGCTAATTTGCAAGCCCAAAGCTTGACGCCGGAAGCTTTCAAAATATCGAGAAATTCATGCACATCCGGCATGTCAATGCGCTCCATTTCTTTTTTCATCATGTGGGTTGCCAGGGCTTCCATACCCGGCAGTCCGCCCAGCAGCGTGGGCATGTGCATGGCTGGGTTGCCAACCGTTGCAATGTGCAGGTGTTCGAGTTTTTGTTTGTGAATGGCTTCCAACCCGAAAAAAGTAAAGAACATTTCCGCTTCGATGCCTTCCATCCTGGCACCATTGGCGAGCACAAAAGCTGCGTACACATTTTCGAGCGTCGCTTTGGAAAGGATGATCATCATTTTTTTAATATCGCCATTGTTCTCGTTCATGACTGTTGTGTTTGATTGTGAAACTTAACTATTGTCCGTCCACTTCGTCGGGTGTCTGCTCTTTAGAGTTCGAGAGCAAGGCATGCGAAGACCCCGAAAATGGGAGTCCCGCCCGCCGGACGGGATGACTGTTTTCGGGGTCAAGCATAACGCAGCTATCGGACTATAAAGACAGACACTAAATACAGCTGACCGGTTTCGGAATCCCCGCTATCTTAGAAGCCGTCTTCAGCGGCGCCATGGGAAACAGCTGATAAAACTCCTTGATGTCCACCACCCAGCTTTTTCCGATTTTGCGGATGCTGAGCGGCACGTCGTTTTTAAACTCTTTTTGCAGGTAGGTGATGACTTCCCAGTGACGGGGCGTCATGGCAATGCTGGCTTCCTGAGCCAATTCGGTTCCGACT
>JBJXFD010000204.1:0-3068 GCA_046153985.1 Saprospiraceae bacterium | reverse complement strand
GCGGTGGTGGCGGTGCATCAGCTACCGGAGCAGGACGTTCAACTTCTGTTTGATCGTCAATACTCTGATCCTGAAAAACCGGCGTTTCTTCCGGTACCAAATCATCCGGCACGGCCTGAATGACAGGTGGTGGCGGAGGTGGTGGCGGTGGCGGTGGCTCGGCAGTACGCGGCGGTTCGATTTCGATGTCTTCGTCCATGACCAGAGCTCCGTCTGGGATGAAGATTTTGTCTTCGTACTGCGTTACTCCGAATGCCAGGGCGCTTATTCCCACAGCGATAGCCAAACCGAGGTTGAAAAAAGTGCCGCTAAGCCGGAATGAGTCCGCTTCAGGGTACTTGCTTCTTACCTCCAGAAAATGGCTGTCGGCATACTTTTGAGCGAGGTGCTTCGTAGACTGCTTGTTGAAGTAGCTTTTCATGGCGAAGATCAAGCCAATCAAGCCAACAATCAGCAGCACAATCACCACAGCGAATTCAGTTCCGGTAGGCCCGTTAAAAATGCCTCCCAGCAACGTGAATTGCCCACTCGATAAGAGAATGTCCGGGCTCATACTGACAAGGGTTTGAAAGTGAAAAATTTTTGAATCTTATTTTGGCTTTCGCCTTATATCTTTCCAGATGCAAGATAGCAAAACTTTGGTGCATGCCCTGGGAAAAAAATGTGGTTTGCTTTTATGCAACCGTTGCCTTATAGGCTTCGGCATCCATCAAAGCGTCTAATTCCGCAGGGTTTGTCAATTCTATTTTCACAATCCAGCCTTCTCCATACGGGTCGCGGTTCACCAGCGTAGGATCGTCGCCCTTCGATTCGTCCAACTGGTTGTTGAACTCAAGAATTTTACCCGACACCGGCATAAACAGTTCCGAAGTCGTTTTCACGGCTTCCACGGTCCCGAAAACTTTGCCCTGGGCTAAGGTTTCGCCCACAGTATCCACTTCAATGTAGACCAATTCGTCCAATTCGCTTTGCGCAAAATCGGTGATGCCCACATAAGCGACATTGCCTGCCTCCACCCGTAGCCACTCGTGGTCTGCGGTATACTTCAGATTAGCTGGAAATTCCATAATGTTCAAAGATGATTTTTAACGCCACCCTTCAACGGGAGCGCCCAAAAATAATGGGATTTTTCTAATCTGCGATGCCTTCTTGCAGAATTTTGCAGAAAGAGTAGTCGCCTTCTTCCAATATTATTTCATTCCCCGTTCAAATCGCCTATTTTTAGGGCTTAGAAACAAGCACAAATGGGATTTCGTTCTTTTGTCATCAGCCCTTTGGCACACGGCGCCGCACGGCGCATTGCCCGCTGGTCGTCGAACGCCGTTGCGGCTCAGGAGACTGTATTCCGGCAATTGCTGGTGCAAGGGCGCAACACTGCTTTCGGCAAAGCGCACGACTTTGATAAAATCAACAGTTACGAAGCCTTTCGGGAGCGCGTGCCTATCCGCGACTACGAAGGGTTGCGCCCCTGGATCGAGCGCATTAAAGCCGGCGAACGCGACGTGCTTTGGCCGGGGCGGCCTGCATATTTTGCAAAAACATCCGGTACCACCTCTGGCGTCAAATACATTCCGCTCACCCGCGATAGTCTGCCGAACCACTTTGGCACAGCGCGCAACGCTTTATTCAACTATTACGCCCGCACGGGCCGGGGTGAGTGGCTCGACGGAAAAATGATCTTCCTTTCGGGCAGTCCGGAAATGGAAGACGTCGGCGGCATCCCCACCGGACGGCTGTCGGGCATCGTTAACCACCAGGTACCGTCCTGGTTGCGCACCAACCAGCTCCCCGGCTACCGCACCAATTGCATCGAAGCCTGGGAAGAAAAAGTGGAAAAAATTGTGGACGAAACCCTGCACCAGGACTTGCGGCTCATCAGCGGCATCCCGCCCTGGGTGCAGATGTACTTCGAACGGCTGTTGGCGCGCAGTGGTAAACAATACATAAAGGAGGTGTTTCCGAATTACAGCATGTTTGTCTACGGCGGCGTCAACTTCGAGCCTTACCGGGCTAAACTGGAACAATTGGCCGGCAAACGCATCGAAAGTTTAGAGACTTACCCGGCTTCGGAGGGCTTTATCGCGTTTCAGGATGACCCGGCCAATCGCGCACTGCTGCTGAACGCTGCTTCCGGAATATTTTTCGAATTCGTGCCCGCGTCTGAAATTTTCAACGACAACCCGACCCGGCTCTGGCTGAAAGACGTCGAACCCGGCGTCAACTATGCCCTGATCATCAACAACAACGCCGGGCTTTGGGGCTACAACATCGGCGATACGGTGGAATTTGTATCGCTCGATCCGCCCCGACTATTGGTCACGGGCCGGGTGAAGCATTTTATTTCCGCTTTCGGCGAACACGTCATCGGCAAAGAAGTGGAAGAAGCCCTGTTGCAGGCCGCGCAGACGCAGGGGGTACGCGTGGTGGAGTTCACCGTTGCGCCCCAGATCGCTCCACCCGAAGGCGGCCAACCCTACCACGAGTGGTTCATCGAATTTGACGAAGCGCCGCAAGACCCCGCTGGTTTTGCCACCGCCTTAGATGTTGCGATGGTGCAGCAAAACATCTACTATCGCGACCTCATCGAAGGAAATATTTTGCGGCCTCTGGTGGTACGCGCCCTGCGCCGCGATGCTTTCCGGGATTATATGAAGCGGGAAGGAAAATTGGGCGGACAAAATAAGGTGCCAAGGTTGTCGAATGACCGCGGGATTGCGGAGGGGCTGGGGAGTGACTGCTCTTTATAGTCCGATAGCTGCGTTACGCTCGACCCCAAAATCGGTCATTTAAGCGAGTAAAATCCCGTTTTTGGGGTCTTCGTGTGCCTTGCTCTCGAACCCTAAAGAGCAGCCACGGCTTGAAGGCACAAAAAGCTCACGTGTAAAATCCATAAAAAACGAAACCCGGTAGTTTGAGTTTCCTCAGGGACTACCGGGAATAAGATCGTACAAAGATACCATCTAAGACGATGCCCCGCAATCTTTTTTATGGGTTACCATGTTACTATTGGTAAGCTTGAATGGTTTAATTTTCTACTTACGTGTCGGACACTTTCAAAGTGTCCGACA
>JBJXFD010000202.1:0-4609 GCA_046153985.1 Saprospiraceae bacterium | reverse complement strand
GAGGAAATTTTGTTTTAGACGAGGCAGATTTTGCAAACATAGCCGGCAGCTATGGTGAAAAAATCTAACGAAGTATAAAACAAAATTTCCCGCTTGTAGCCGATTGATGGAATTTTGAACATGCTCTAAATCAATTTTGTTTTTATATTCTTTGGAGTTATCAGGTTTGCTGAACCAAGTATTAAATATATCTCCTCCAGGGGTAGTAAAATCCATATGGCCTCCGTAAGAAAATTTAAATGTCAGAAAAAATATTTTTAACTCTTCATTTTCTTTCAAATTAGAAATTGCATTATGGAACAAAAATCTATATGGACAAACTTTTGTTTTGTGGATTTGATAGATAATCAGATGTTTGGGAAAGTCTTCCATTTTTCTTGATTGCAGTTAACAATGATACGAGATATCCCCACGCAACAAAGCCTATATTGGGCTAAGTTAATGCAAAAATATTAAATACTTCCTTTCTTTTCAACCCCTATTTTGTAATTCGATCCTCTGCTTCACCTAGCGTGCCCTTTTGCATGAATCCCCTGACGCCTAGCCATTCAATGAAATAAGCTTGTTAATACATTCAACAGCTTTTTTAAATCGCTGTTCCCAATTTCCGGTTATCTCTACAATGTCAATGCCATAGTTTGTCAATACCTGCCGATGAGAACGGTCTAATAAATTGCGCTCCGCTTCACTTAATCGGGTTCCATCCTGAAAAAATTCGACATCATTATTCAGGTAAAGATAAAGATTTGCCTGGTTTGACTCGTAAACATCGGGACTAACCTCCAGTTTTTTGCCAAAGATAAATTGCGCATACGATTTTGTCGTATGAATATCCGTATCAATAATTACAAGCGGACTGTCATTTAAAACGGCTTCGTTAATTCGTTTTGCATGTTCCGTCGCAACAAGGTACAAATCGTCGAATTGGAAAACATTTGAGTTGGGAATAATTTCCCTTCCGGCTTCCATGACAAAGCTGCATTGGAAATGTGTTGAAAGCGCTTTTGTTAAAGTTGTTTTGCCTGTAGATTCAGTTCCAAGAACGACGACTTTAATTGCAAAATAAGGCTTCACAGCATCGGGTAAATAATTCCAGTTAGCCTGGATGTTATTGCGAATGGCGGTAGCTGAAACAGGAAAAATATGTCTTGGAACATCATAAGCGATGTGCTGAATATTCATAAATCCGGCAACGAATTCGCCGTAAGGCTCCGATGTAATCACAAGGCGGTAATCAGGGAACTGCTTTTTGAAAATATTTGCCCATATTTCAGAAATTGCTTTGGAAGATTCAGAAGTGTTTGGCAATTCGCTTTCCACATAATTGAAAACTTTCACTTCCATGGTTACCTGGTGCTCAAATGTTTTTTCAATCCATGCTTTTCTAATGGCGCCAGGAATAAGCTCCTTGTCGCTGCGACAAACCAAAACGGTAAGGTAATCGCACTTTGACAATGCAAAATTTATTAGCGCTTCGTGGCCTTTGTGAAAGGGTAAAAACTTTCCAAATACAAATGCTTTAGTCATGATACAGCTTTTTTCTCCAGTGGTAAAGTCCATAAAGCACCAATCCAAGAAAAATGAAATATTCCAGGGATAAAAAATAAATTCCTTTTTTATAATACAGAAAAACGCAAACGATATCCACGGCAATCCATAAATACCAGGTTTCAATTTTCTTTTTTGCAAGTAAAATCGTAGCAAAGATGCTGGAAACCATCACAAAAGAATCCATAAAAGGATAAGCTGCCGGTAATTTGAAATAGGCAGGCAAATACAAATGAATGTTTGCAAATAAAAAACCTGAGGCTAAAGTCCCGGTTAGAATGACGGCAACAAGCATTGTTTTTACCTTGAAACTTATTTCAGAAACCTTAATTTTAGCTGACTTTGCATCCCAGTTGTACCAACCGTAAAGCGTTACAACAAAAAAATAAACCTGCAAAAACATGTCTGCATACAACTGAACCTGGAAGAAAAGGAAGAAGAGGAAAACGACATTCACAATGCCTGTTGGCCAGGTCAATATATTCGCTCTTGCTGCAAAGTAAACAGAAATATAACCAAACAAGGTGCCGATGAGCTCCACAAAGCTGATTGGGTAGCCCCAAATTTCAATCGCAATGTTTTCTATTTCAAAAAAATGCATGGGATAGAATGCTTTTTCAAAGGTTTTATTCAACGCCAACCACTTCCCATTCCGGGCTGTCCGATTGTTTAATTAAGTAAATACCGGTTAGTCTGCACAGGTAACCATAAAGCAGGAAGGATAACGCCGCTATCAGGAGCGTTTTTGTGAGTAGGTTGAGTTGCTTCAATATTTCCATAAGGCGTTTGTTGATTTGTATGGTGCTTATTGGGGAACTCCCCAAATGCTATACAAATATATAAAGATGAACGCAACCTTTTTCGATCTGACGGGGTATAGCCTATAAATTACAACGCCGTTACATGCATCGAGACACTGGTATGGAATTTCTGCAAATCATTGAAGGCTGCTGCAAAGGAGACCGCAGCAGCCAGAATGCTTTGTACCGGATGTTCTATCCCTATGGCATGAGTGTTTGTTTTCGGTATACGAGCAGCGAACAGGAAGCAATTTCACTGTTGAATGAAGGGTTTTTGAAGGTATTTCGTCACGTAAAAAGCTATGACGTCGCGCAGCCTTTCAAGCCCTGGTTCCGGAAAGTAGTGGTCAATACGGCGATTGATTATGTCAAAAAACAAAAAACGTTTAGGATGGAAGTCAGTATGGACGAAGCAAGAAATATTCCTGCCAGTGAAGATATTCTGAGCCGGATCAGCTATCAGGAGTTGATGGCAATGTTGCAGTCGCTTTCGACCGCCTACCGCACGGTTTTTAACATGCACGTGATTGATGGATTTAAGCACGAAGAAATTGCGGAAAAGCTCGGGATCAGCGTAAGCACGTCAAAATCGAACCTGACGCGGGCAAGGGCAAATTTACGGGAAATGGTTATAAAAAAACTGAACAATCCGTATGTCTGAGTTGTCGCCAAAAGAATTGGACAAGCTGCTCCAGGATGGTTCGGAACAATACGATTTCGAATACAACCCGGAAGCTTGGGCGCAGATGGAAACGCTCCTCGAGAAGGATCGTCGCCGCCGCCTGGTTTGGTGGTGGTTCTCAGGCGCCGGCATTTTGCTTTTGGCTGTCGCAATTGGCTTTTGGTGGAAAATGGATTCAGAAAATTTGATTTCGCAGCCAACTGCGCCAACCCATGAACAACCGGCTGGTCAAAATCAGAAAATAGAGTCGTCAGTCCCAAATAAGACCTTCTTGGAAACAGAAACAATAGAAAACCAGCCCTTGAAAAATACGGGGACTTTGGAAAAAAACCGGCCATTGCTGACAACACCCGAAACGCCTGTTTTAAAAAAAGAAAACGCCGCTGAAACAATGCGCTTCGACTCCGCTCAGCGCCCGTCCGCTCAGCGCCCATTTGCTCAGCACCCGACCGTTCAAAACTATGTACTTGAAAATGTCCGGCCCGACACCAGCCTCGCCCTGGCCCGACTTCTGGCCTTGCCGTTCGCCGTTCTGGAAATGGATTCAAAAAACCTCCCGACGCTTAGGTTGCCGGATCTTGTTTCAGAAAACGGCAGCCTCCGGGAGACAAAACAGCATAAAGATATTGCTTTCCTGGTCGGCTTGTCCGTCAATGCCGAAACGGCTTCCGCCGGGTTAGATCGTTTCTCAAAACCCAACAACATCGGCATTGGAGGGCATCTGGAGGTTCGCTATGCCGGAAAATTCAGTACCGGCATTGGGGTTCAGTACATTCGCATCAAGTACGAAGCTGGAGCAGGGAAGTACCTCCCCGCATCAGATTTCTGGATCGGCGGTATTGAGCCTGAATCTACCGAAGCCACCTGCAAAATTCTGGAGGTGCCGGTGTGGTTGGGGTATTATCCTAAAGGCTATTCCCAAAGCGGATTTTATGCCAAAATTGGCTTGTCTTCCTACTTCATGCTCAAAGAATATTACCACTATAATTATGCGGTTTACGACCCTAACCTCCTTACCGGGTGGGGCGAAAAAAATAATTACCGCCATTGGTTTGGCATCGGGTTGGTATCCGTGGGGTACAACCAAATGCTGGGTCGAAAAACTTCGATGCAAATAGCGCCTTACCTTCAAATTCCACTCACCGGCGTGGGGCACGGGGAAATTAAGTTGTGGAGCGCGGGACTGAGTTTAGCTTGTAATTTTCAGGTGAATTAAAATATATGGCATAACACAAACCATCAAAAGCTATGAACAGAAAAGACTTTTTAAGAAGCGTCGGACTCGCAGGAATCGGACTGAGCATGCCTGCCTCCAGGGTAATGGCAGACGGCGTCTATTCAATGCGGGTGAATACCTGCACGCTCATTCCGGCTGAAACGGCAGGACCTTTTCCACTGGATTTATCCGCCAACACGTTTTACCTGCGGCAGGACGTTCGCGAAAACCGGGCGGGTACGCAGTTGAATTTAAAGATGAAAATCATCGGGCTTGCCAATTGCGAGCCGATGCCCAACGTCCGCGTGAACATCTGGCAATGCGACAAAGACGGCAATTATTCCGGATACGGATCGCAGTCGG
>JBJXFD010000173.1:0-6096 GCA_046153985.1 Saprospiraceae bacterium | reverse complement strand
TCTATAGCACTTCACATTTGAAAATATTCTTATCAAACAACACTTTATCTTGGTTGTCATCAATAATATATCGTTCATCGTTGAGGCTGTCGTCATAAACATGATAGATACCTCCGACCTGAATACTATCTAAATATGAGGAGATTACTTTGACAACCATAACTACATTATCAGTTACCTCCCAAGTGAAAGATTGACTATTTAGCAAAATTTTTCTGGCATTTTTATCAAAAACGTAAGTCACCCCTGCTTCTTCAAAAACAGCGTAAGTTCTTTCTGGTACAACGGATTCTTCTTTGGAAGAAATAATCCGAATGGTCTCAACAAAATTGTTGCTTTTTGACGGCAGCTTGGTATAATTTGCTTTTGATTCTGCCATAATTGTGCGATTTAACAAATAGAAAGAATAATGTTACAAATATAACACACAAATACTAACAATGTGATTGGGAGCCTGGCAATTTTTTCTGAACGGTTATTGTGCCTACAAATGTTTGGGTGCGCTGCACCTGGGCCCCCTCATTCCCGTGGTTCTACAAATGTTTGGGTGCGCTGCACCTGGGTTGTGGAATGATGCAAGTTTGAACATGCCCACCCCTAATCTTCAAATCCTCAAATTTTCAAATCTTCAAATCACCTGATCGCGCGGTGGCTCCGCTCCGCGTGTCCCCCACCACATCGCCAGCGCAAACGCCGAAACCAAATGCCACACCCCCCACCACGCCGCGATCATCGCCATGCCGCCCATGCCGTCGAAGTAGTTAAAAATAAGGATGAGCCCGAGGCCGGAATTTTGGATGCCTGTTTCGAGAGAAATAGCGCGTGCGTCGGTTACGGGCAGGCGAAACAGGCGCGCAAAGCTGTAACCGGTTAAAAGCGCTACGCCATTGTGGATCAGCACAATAAAAAACACCAGCGAAAGGTGCTGGTAGATGTTTTCCAGATTGGCGGCAATGGCCACAATGATAAAAGCAATAAAAACGACTAAAGAAAAGATGCGAACCGGGCGCCGGATGCGGTCGGTGAATTGCGGGAAGCGATAGGCCAGCGCCATACCAACCAGGAGCGGGAGCAAAATCAGTTGTACAATGGAGCCCAGCATTTGTCCGGGCGAAACCGCGATATCTTTGGCTAATGCATCGGCGCCCGGCAGGAATTTTACAACAATAGAAAAAATGACCGGCGTGGTGATGATGGCTGCGATGGTGGACACGGAGGTCAGCGTCACAGACAGCGCGGTGTTGCCCTTGGAAAGGTGTACCGCAAAATTGGACACATTTCCGCCCGGACAAGCGGCCACCAACGCCATGCCCAAAGCCACGCTCATGGGGGGCTGCAACACGTAAATCAACCCCAACGTCAACGCCGGCAAAAGAATGATTTGCGAAGTGAGGCCCACCAAAGAAGCCTTGGGATGTTGCCAAACGTATTCAAAATGTGTCGTTTTCAAATCCAGCGCCACGCCGAACATCAAAAAGGCTAAGCAGGCGTTTAAAAGCGCCAATTGTTCGGGTTTGAAATTGATTTGTATTGCGTCGAGGGTGTCCATGTTGTTGTTCCTGTCTTTGTAGTTTCCCGCAAAGTACGCAAAGGTTTACTATCGTGAATCTTCGATTTAGCTTTGCTGAACTTACGTTTCGCAAAGTACGCAAACATGAGTCATCCCTAATTTTTGGGTTGAGGTGCAGCGCACCAATCATCTTTGTAGACCACGTGAATCAGTGGTAGTAAGGTGCATCGCACCGCAATCTTGCCATGTTGCAGCAAATCGTTGTTGCGGTGCGCTGCACCTAAATGCACCTCTATGATCATATCTACAAATTTTTTGGGTGCGCTGCACCAGTATAACGCCCAAAAACGCCAGAACACGGCATAAGCTACCTGAAAATTCGGGATGACTCATGTTTACGGGACAAGTTGTGAAAACAACTATTGTGAACTCGTGGTAAAAAAATTAAAATTCCAGTCCACAAAAAATGCCTTCCAGCTTAATCGAAATGGTAATTTTGGGTTCAATACAACAAAGTGCCAAAACCAACGTATAACAGGATCGTTATTATGGCATTAAGAAGAGATTTTGCCGCAAGGTGACACAAGGTGACACCTTTTCAAAAGGTGTTACCTTTGAAGGAGTAACTGCAACCATGACCGACTACCAGCATATCCTTGAAACCATTCGGCGGGATGTACAGCCGCTTTTTGGCAAAGGCAAAGTGGCCAGCTACATCCCCGCACTCAAAAATACTGATCCGAAAAAGTTCGGCATCGCACTCGAAACCTTAGCAGGACAGGAATGCAGCATTGGCGACGCAAACGAGCGGTTCTCCATCCAAAGTATTTCCAAGGTATTTACCCTGACGATGGCTTTTGCGATGGTGGGGGAGGAGCTGTGGAAACGCGTTGGGCTGGAGCCTTCCGGCAGTGCCTTCAATTCTTTGGTGCAGTTGGAATACGAAAAAGGCAAGCCGCGCAATCCTTTCATCAACGCGGGAGCTTTGGTGGTGACGGATGTGCTCATCCAACACCTGCCTGATCCGAAAGCGGCCATCCTCGATTTTGTGCGAAAAATTTCGGGCATTCCCGATATTGGATACGATTACGACATTGCCCAATCGGAGCGCGAAACGGGGTTTACCAACACAGCTTTGGTCAATTTTTTAAAAAGCCATGGCAATATTGTAAGCCCGATTGAGCAGGTGCTGGATGTTTATTTTCACCAATGCGCCATCATGATGTCGTGCCGCGAATTGGCGAAAGCGTTTCTTTTTTTAGCCAATCACGGGGTCATTCCCGCTACCGGCGAGCGCATCTTGACAAACAGCCAGGCCAAACGTCTGAACGCGGTGATGATGACCTGCGGTTTTTACGACGAAGCAGGCGAATTTGCTTTCCGCGTGGGCATGCCGGGCAAAAGTGGCGTAGGCGGCGGCATCGTCAGCGTAATCCCGGCCTTGCTGGCGATTGCGGTGTGGAGTCCGGAGTTGAACGAACGCGGAAATTCCGTGGCAGGCGTGATGGCGTTGGAATTGTTTACAACCAGAACAGGGCGGTCTATTTTTTGAAACCCAGTACACAGATATACCTTTATACTATGAGCAAGTATTTTTTTGGAATCGGGATCCTGCTGCTTTGCGCAAATAACTTGGTTGCGCAAGCCTCGAGCTTCACCGAAAAAATCAAACAGGCAGAAGAGGCCCGCTTGTCAAAGGATTTCGACAAAGTGCAACGCCTGATTGACGACGCTTACCGCTTGGCGCAAAAAGCCGGCAGCAACGAAGGCATGGCCATCGCCTTGCACGAAGGCGCTAAATCGTTGATTGAAAGCGGTAAAAGCCCGGTGCGCAGTCGGACGAAGGCGCTCAGGATGCTGAAAGAAAGCAATACCCTGACGGTAGATGCCAATTTAAAAAGCAAAAACCGGGAATTGCTGGCTTCGCTAAACCCTAACGTACCCAAGCCCCCCGACAATTCCGGCGTAATGGCTGTGGAGACGCCTAAATTGCCGGATAATGTGCTGAAAGTCATGGACGACAAGATGCCCGGAGCCGACAAGCGCCAAAGCGACATGAACGCACAAATTGCCAGCCTGAACGTCGAAAAAGTTGCGCTCGAAAAAGCCATGCGCGCCAAAGAAAAAGAATTGGAAGCCATGACGGAGGCGCAATTGCGACAGCAGTTTTTGTTGTCGCGCCAGCAAAACCTGCTCGACTCCTTGTCCATCCACATGCTCGGCGACTCGCTGTTGCTGACGCGCCAGGAAATGGAACTCAACGAACGCGACAGCCAGTTAGCCCTGCAAAGCAGCCAGCGCAACTTGCTCGCCGTCATATCTCTTGCAGTTTTGGTGATTGCAGCCGGCCTGTTTTACCGGTACCGAACCCTGCGAAAACTGAACAAACTGCTGGAACAAAAAAACCATGACATTGCAGCCGCGCATCAACGCTCGGACGAATTGCTGTTGAACATCCTGCCGGTAGCGATCGCTGAAGAGCTGAAGATGACTGGCGTCGCCGCCGCCCGGCAACACGATATGGTCACGGTGCTATTCACTGATTTTGTAGATTTTAGCCGTGTGGCCGCCGGAATGACACCCGCACAGTTGGTGAAGGAACTGGATGTTTGTTTCCGCGCATTCGATGAAATATCCGGCCGCTATCAATTGGAAAAAATCAAAACCATCGGCGATGCCTACATGTGCGCAGGCGGTTTGAAGGCCGACGACGACGACCATCCCGTTCGGGTGGTGCAGGCTGCGCTGGAAATGCGACAGTTTATAGAAACCTGGAAAGCAGAAAAAGAGCGCAACAATACGCCTGCCTTCGATGTGCGCATCGGCATTCACACAGGCCCTTTAGTAGCAGGGGTGGTGGGTACGCATAAATTTGCCTACGATATTTGGGGCAATACCGTGAATGTGGCCGCGCGCATGGAAGAAGGCAGCAAGCCCGGCAAAGTCAATGTTTCCGGTACGACTTACAACTTTGTAAAAGATCATTTCAAGTTTACGCCCCGTGGCCCTATTCCTGCCAAAAATATTGGGAATGTCGAAATGTTTTTTGTTGATGCCGCAGCTTAGTGTCTGTTTTTATAGTCCGATAGCGGCGTTATGCTCGGCCCCAAAAACGGTCACTTACGCAAGTAGGCTCCCGTTTTTGGGGCCTTCGCATGCCTTGCTCTCGAACTCTAAAAACAGACACCGACTAAAAGGCCAGGGCCAGACACGAGCGGAATAAAAGCAACTTCAACCCAACTCTGGGAAACTCTGTGTTACTCTGTGAAACACTATCAGAATTGTTTTTTGAAAACAAAGGCCGGTTTTGGCGCAATTCGCCTTACTTTTGCGCGAAGTTTGAATAGATTTTTTGAAAAAATACAACTACCTGCCACGAAAGTACATAGAATCTTCACACTGCCCCGACGAATTGGAGGGGTCAGGAACATAAGCCTGAGCAGGCCTGAAAAGAGCGAGTGACTATGTGTTCTATGTGAAAACATCTATTGTGAACTATGTGGTAAAAGAGATTTAAAGCTAAAATGGTAAAAATCGGCTCGGTCGAAATCGGAGAATTCCCGCTGTTGCTGGCGCCCATGGAAGACGTGAGCGACCCGCCGTTCCGAGCTTTGTGCAAACGCCAGGGCGCCGATTTGATGTACACGGAATTCATCTCTTCTGACGGCCTCGTCCACGATGCAAAGTCGAGCTGGCAAAAGCTCGATATTTTCGACTACGAGCGGCCCATTGGCATCCAGTTTTTTGGCGGCCAATTGGAGAGCATGGTGCAGGCCGCAGAAATCATAGCCGCGCACAATCCTGACATTATTGACATCAATTACGGCTGCCCGGTGAATAAGGTTGCCTGCAAAATGGCGGGCGCAGGCCTGCTACAGGACATCCCCCTCATGGTGCGCCTGACGGAGGCCATCGTAAAAGCCACCGATAAACCCGTAACGGTCAAAACCCGTTTGGGTTGGGACGATAATACCATCAACATCCTCGACGTAGCGGAAAGGCTACAGGACATTGGCATTCAGGCGCTTTCCATCCACGCCCGCACCCGGAAACAGATGTACAAAGGCGAAGCCAATTGGGAATGGATTGCCAAAGTGAAGGAGAACCCGCGTATGAACATCCCGATTTTCGGCAATGGCGACGTAGACAGTCCGGAAAAAGCAAAATTATTCCGCGACCGCTACGGTGTGGATGGCATCATGATCGGAAGGGCCAGCATTGGTTACCCCTGGATTTTCCGCGAAATTAAACACTATTTCGCCACCGGCGAATTGTTACCGCCTCCGGAAACCTCCGCCCGTGTGGACGCTGCCCGGGAACATCTGCGCCGTTCAATCGAGTGGAAAGGTGAAAAATTAGGCGTGGTGGAAATGCGCAGGCATTACACGAATTATTTCCGCGGCTACCCAAATATTAAAGAATACCGGAAACTGTTGGTCACCGAATATTCACCCGAAATCCTTTTCAGCATTTTGGATGAAATCGAACAACAGTTCAGCATGGCAACCGAACTTGCCTAAAATCAAGCGACGTGGTTTTTAAGATACAGGATTTTGAGCGAAAGATTTTTCAGATCGTTAGCGAGG
>JBJXFD010000168.1:0-10065 GCA_046153985.1 Saprospiraceae bacterium | reverse complement strand
ATTCATGCAGCACAGCATATCTTATTACTACGAGGACTTATCTGTACTGACGGACGCTGGCAACAATTTTGGAACCATATCGATAAAAAAGGCTTATAAATGTACATCAAATGGGAGCCGCACCCGTTCATATTGATTTGTTTATTTCCTTGACAGGGCAAATTTTCAAGCAAAAGCCCATCATTTTTGTTGCTTTTGTCATTCCGACTATGCCTGAATTGGCCAGTCGGTCGGATAAATTAAATGAAGAGCTGGAAAGAGTTGTTGTGCAACTGAAAGAACATTTTTGTATCATGCGAAATCCTGTGCCCCTCGTCAAGAATAATATAGAATACCCTTGTTTTTATAACAATTGCCTTGTGGAGGTAACAGAAACCATAAAAAACGTCTGGATACCATCTTTTGCTACAGGAAAAGAAGGTTGGAAAAAGAAACTAATGCCATATGATAAAGCAAATCAGAGATTGTGGGAAAAAATCGGATTTAAAGCGATCCTTATCAAAAGTGATTTTCACAACCTTTGCGAATATGGCAAAGGTGCACTTCACTGCATAACGAACGAATTGATCAGACATTAAATAAACTTTTTTTCATTACTCTTAAAAATTTCAATTATGTCAAGCTCAAGTTTTTTCGGTGTTAAGTATGTGTTGGGAACAAAGCCTGCTATTGGAAATGGCTTTGAATTTTCAAAAAACCTTAAATATGACAATTTAGATAAGGGAATTACGGTGGGAGAAGCCGATCCAGTTTCAGGAGGGATTACAAATGAACTTTTTACAATTCCCATATCAAATTCTATTATTAAAATAATAATTTCCAAGGAGGAAAATGTTGGCCATCCTACAGTATATTCATTCGAATTTCAGGCTGTAGAAACCTTTTCTTCCAATTTATCTATTTCATTCGCGGATCAAGGACTTCCAAGATTTACCATCAAATATAATCCCATCAATTCTATTGCGTTTATCGGAACAGAAGATATTCGAACAGGCTATGTTGATTTGCCAATTCCAATTGAAGGAAAAGGTGCACTTAGGGGGATTTACTTAAAATACGCCACCTTGGAGAAGGCATTGCTTATTAATGTAGGGTAGATAGTTCATTAAACTGAACTTAGGTTAAAGAATGAGCTTTCTTTTTGCGAATAAGAAATATGTGGTGAAGAGGATGCCAAAAGCAAAAAGGAATTAGCATTCTATCCTGCTCAAACAAGCATTCCATCATGACCCTCATCATCCTCACCGAGGATGCCCTGCTTGGCCATCGCATCGAGTTGGGGCTGGCGGAGCATTGCCCGATCGCCAACGTAATTGGTCGCTGCTATTCGGTAGAAGCCGGACTGGAGGCGATCGGGACACTAAAACCGGATATCGTGCTGCTCGACACCAGCATGCAGGGCGCTAAAAAGCAAGGCGTGTTAACAATGCTCACGGCAGCCGGTTTTCGGGTAGTGGCCATCACAGCCAGCGTGTTGTTATTCCGCAAATTGCATCGCCAGGGCATACCGGTCGTGATGGCCGAGCCATTGGATTCAGCCTTGCTGGCTGAATTAATTGATAAACTCAGAGAACAAACCTGACAATCAGACAAATTTAATTAAAACCCCTCTATCATATTTTTTAACGAAAAATTCATTTTATCATGGCACTCATTCCTGCACCAATTATTCTTAGCAAATGTCCGGTTAAACAAGATGCTTCCCCTATAATTCTTGAAATAATCGTAGGGAATGCACAATTGAACCAGGGCAGTTTTTCGGTGAAGCGCACCATAAGCAGCCCTGCTTCCATACAAGGCGAGCTTAGATCCGGAGAGCCCGTCATCATTGGATCCGGCCCGGAACTGGCCGGCCAACGCTTGTCCGTACTGGTAACCGTAGCTACCATCCAATCGGTTGATACTACCCTGACTTTTAAACTATCCGAAGGAACTACCAACATCAACATTACCAACTCAACCCAAGCCAATGCTATAGGCGACGTAGTGGTTTACGAAGCGTATATCCGGTTTACAAATTCCTGATCAAAATGAAAAAGAGAATATTTTCAGCCTTTTTGACCATTGCCTTATACCATTGCACGATGGCTCAATCTCAGGTAATTGACTTTAACCTGTTGAGTGCACCTGCTACCCCTGCGGCAACCTTGCTTGGATTTGCTACTTCCGAAATTGACAAACCAAGAGATGCGGCAGAATTCATGGCTTCTGTAGTCAGCCAAACAAATGGCCTTTCAGACCTGCCGGCCAATTATGCGTTAGAAATTGCACCGGCTTGGATATTTGGAAAAAAAAAGATCAGTTTTGACGATTTTAAAAGTAATGCTGTGGACAAAAATATCTGGCAAAGCCTGGTGATATCAGCAGCGGTAAAACGCAAGGAAGCGTCCGAATCCAATAACAACCCATTGACACAAGTATCCGTCGGTATTAAAGTTTCCTTGAAGCGCGGGGATTTTCCTACCGCAACTTTAGCCTTGATAGATTCGACGCAGGAAGAAATAAATTTCATTCACCGCAATTTGAAGGCATACTTATCCGGGGATTTGGTCTATCAAGCCTTAATCGAAAGTGCTTTAGATTCACCTGCTTGGCAGGATACGCTGGAAGCCTATAGAAACAGTAAATTAAAAGATTTTGAATTAGCTGAACTTGCCAACCTTGAGTCAAAAATAAAAAGGCTGCGGTTCAACAGGGTTGGATTCAAACTCGATCTCACTGCGGGCATCGTCCAGGATTACGTGAATAACAGCTACGACCAACGCACCATCTCAAAATTAGGCATCTGGCTTACCACCGGTTGGGAAGGGGAAAAAGGGTTTTCTGCTTTGGCAATGGGCAGGGTACTCAAAAACCCCGAGGCTGACTATAAAGATGACAATGGGAACATGCAGGTTGCCAGCATCGTTTCTTATGACGCAGGAGGCCGGCTGTTGTGGACGCCTGCCGACAGACCTTATTCTTTCAGCGGAGAATTGCTTTACCGCCAAGTAAGTACGCCGAAAAAACTTCCGGCAAGTTGGCGCTACACCGTAAACTTCGAATATAAACTAAAATCAGACCTGAGCCTGAATTTTACTTATGGCCGGGATTTTGATGATGTGGTTATCAAAGAAGGCAATGTCGTCGCATTGTTATCACTCATTACCTCGCTTGGGGCTTCAAAACCCGTTGGAATTAAGGCAAATTAGAATTAACACAAATCCAGGGCATCAGCGAATACGCTCAGGTATTGTTAAGCGATTGAGCTAACTCAAGCCCAAGCTCAAGTAAAATTTAATAATCATTAAACAAACTTCAGACCATGGAACAACTGCTTTTATCTTTGTGCATCGGCGGGCTGCTCGGCCTCGCCGGACAAGTCATCCGGGTGTTGGTCGGCATTAAAAAGACCTATGATAATCCCGACGTGACCGCCAAAAATTTTTCTGAAAAATTTGATTCCCAAAGGTTGGTAATCAGCTTGTTAATCGGATTTTCTGCTGGCATGCTCGCCTCTTTGATGATTGGGCTGGTTCATTATAAAAACACCATTCCCTCCAACGAAACCCTGGCCGGGCTTATCGCTGCGGGATATTCCGGAGCAGATTTTATCGAAGGGTTTATCAGAAAAAAAATGCCAGTTAAGTAAATTTTCAGCCGCACGAGCTTGTTCGGGCTTTCCCGAACAAGCCCTCCGCTGGCGCGAGGCTCCGGCCTCGTGTCTACTATTTAAGAGGCTCTGCCTCTTGTATTTGGGCGACCGCGAGGGTCTCCCCTACTCAATCTCCTCATCCTTCCCCGCCCGCTCAATCGCCACATTCATCCGTTCAAAAAACGCCGGGGTAGGGGAGTGGCACAAATAGACCTGATCGCCATGCTGCCGCGACAAAGGCATGTCCAATTCCCAGACTTTTTCTATTTTTTCAAAAAAACCAGGCATGTCGTCGCCGAGTTCGTCGTTGACATAAATCAGGGTTTGGAAATTGGCGGGCAGGGAATCGGGCAGCCAATAGCGGTAGTTGTCGCTGAAACTCAGCACCTCCGGCACGCCGTATGGTTTGCCAAAATGCCCGATCGCGCCAGCCTGGCCGTAATGCTCCGCATAAATCGCCGCCGTGGATTTGTCGGGAATATTTTGCCAGGTTTTCCCCACCACATCTGCGATCTCTTCCCAGCCCAACATGTCTGCAAAATCTTGCGGCAACGCGTAATGGTTACCATCTTCCCAGCGCAACACGCCTTTCATGCCCGGTAATTTTGTCGTCAGGTTTTCCATAAACCGGGCTTCAGCTTCCGGTTTCAAAAAAGGCATAGCCGCAGGCATGGTGAGCGCGCCCAAACCTACCATCAGCACGGGCAGCGCCACCCGCAGCCATTGCATCCGGTCACGGGTTAGTTGCTCCAGCCAGGCAGCACCCGCAGCCAACAGTACCGGGTAAGCGCCCAGCGAGTAGTAGCTTTTTGCGCTGAAAAACAACAGTACGGCCAGCACGGTCAGGTACATCCAGCCGAAGATTCGCCAGTTCAAGGCTTGTTTTGCGAAAAGCAAAAAATACAGCCCGGCCAGCCAAACGGGCGCCGCCGCTAAGTGGAACTGCAATTGGTCGGTGAAAAAGCTACTTGCGGAAACATGTGCAAATTGCGAAGCCGCCAATTCGCCCATGTGCCGAAAAACCGGAAATTTATGGGCTGCCTGCCAGGCAATATTGGGTGAAAAAATCAACAGCGCAAACCCCGCAGCGAGATACAATTGTTTGTTGGTGAAAAGATTGCGCCGTTTGGTGAACAGCAACCCGGGAAGCATGGCGAACAGCAAAATCAGCACTGTGTATTTATTCAGCAATCCCAAACCCGCTGCCATTCCAAACCACAGCAACCACGACAATTTTTCTGTATTCAAATATTTTAAAAAAAGCAGACAAAGCAAGGCCCAGTAAAAAACGTCAAACACCACGGGCATGAACAACATAGAGGGCCGCAGAAAAGCGCCCGTCGTTAACCCCGCTAACCCCACGACCACGACCGAAAACTTGCCCGAAGCCGATGGCGGGAGCATTTCCCGCGCCATCAGTGCTGTAATCACTACCGTGCCCGTTCCAAAAAGGGTGGCAATGAGCCGAACGCCGCCCACGCTGCCCCCAAGTACCGCATCCCCAAACCATCCCCAAAAACCAATGGCGGGCGGCACGGAAGCGAACCCCCCGTCGAGGTGCCTGCCCAGCGCGAGGTACAGCAGTTCGTCGCGGTGGAACGACCACAAGCCGTTTACGTACAAATGAAAGAGGAGCTTTATGGCAATAAATGCTGCGAGCAGGTGGATCCAGGTGAGTTTTTTCACGTCAGTCAGGCTTTTCATTTTTGGAAATGTAATAGCGTGCGAGACGTAAAAATATTTATTTTAGGATTGGTGACGGAGAAAATTTGATCGTGTGAAGGCTCGGCTGGTCTCCCTCATTTTCTGTTCCAATAACCACTTCTCCTTTTTTGGGCCCGAATGATTGAATGAACAACCTTACCTCGCCACTGAGGCTTATTCGATTGGTCAATGGATATTCCACACCAAATCCCGCAGTGGCGCCATGCGAAATGCCTTTGTTGAAAATCGTTCTTGAAAACGTTTCGTCGCCTAACTCCGTCACAAACAGCAGGTCTCTTTGGATTTCTCCGGATACGCCCACCGAATATCCCAATTTAGAATAAAAGGATATTTTGTCAAGATTAAATTTTAATTTAACAAACGGTGAAAACCCGAACAAGCTCTTAATCCTTACGGAACCAGAATCTTCTTAGCTGAAGTTTTGCGCTCCGATGTCAGGTTCACCACGTAAACTCCTGAAACAAGTGATGCCAGGTTTAATTCCATTTTATTTCCGGATGCGAAATCCTGAACAAAAATAGGCTTGCCGCAAGAGGAGATGATTTGTACAGTAACTTTGCCGGAAGATGGGTAATCAATTGTTAGCGTTTCAGAAACCGGGTTTGGATAGAGCGTAAAATCAAGGGCCTGTGCAGATGCTACCCCGGTAGTGCCATAATTGTTTCTCGCGAAAACGGTATTGTCACAGACAATTTCAGAAACATTGTCCGGAACGAACCCGGAAACATAAGTATTCTCATAAGTATTGAAAGCAATCATTTTAAGCACATTGCTGGTATCAATACCAACCAGTAAAAAAGTTCCTGTATTTTGATCAAAAGAAGAAGAGCCCCCTACAAAGTAGGCGAAATCGGCCAATTCCCCCCTGGAAATAATATCTCCGGTTGTTTTATTGATTTCTACAACACGACTCCCTGTGTAATGATAAGTTGAATCATACGTAGCATTCAGGGCATAAATCATTTGATTGACATTGTCATAATTTACACTGGTGATATTGTTGTAAGGAGCTGTTGTATTCAGGGTCGTTTTTGTAAAGGAAAATTCATTATCCCTGACGGGTATGGCATACAAACACAAAGCAGGATCATTGTTGAAACCCACATAATACAAAATTCCATTGTTCGCATCGAAACTGATGGCATCCGCAACTATTCCATTTGTGCCTGGTTCGTAAATTACGCCAATCAGGTTGTTCTGATTGGTATTTATATCAAATTCATAAATACTGATGTATTCCTCGATTTCCATTTCAAGGCTGTACATTTTTCCGGTACTCATATCAAACTCGGAAGCATTGGTGTAAGGTGATCCGCCAGTCAGATTCTCCTCATTGGAAATCGTATTAAGCGCATACAATCCCCAACTGTCGTCAGAAATTCCGGTAAGGTAATAGTTGCTGTTGTATGCATCAAATGCAGCGGTCGCAAACACATATCCATCAAGAATAGAAGGAGATACCGTTACTGACTCAGCATCCAAAGCCTGCCATTTGACGATATCAATTTCACCCGTTTGAAGATTGTTGGCTACCCCAACAAGGTTGATTTGTGCTTTAATACCCGTGCTGAAAAGCAGGATGATGACGGCGCATAGAAAAGATTTATTCATGGCTTTTGCATTTTATCTAACTAACAAAGACATGTTCTTTTTGTTTGGAACAGGATTCCCACCACAGACGATGTACTGCGCTACGTAAGAGCCGCCAATCCAGGCAAAGGCGTCGCCCTGTTAAACCCGCCGGTATGAACGGTCTATATTTCAACCGGTTGTATGCGTAGTACTAACGTTTAGGGAGTATTAGCAGCTGCTTTTTATTTTGACCACTTGTTTCACATTTTTAGCTTTTACAAAAGCTTCTTACGCAAAGCTGTTCAGCATCGTGTCAAAAATAACTTGCCGATTAAGGTTGGCGTCTTTTTTCTGACAAGATGCTAATTGTGTATTAATTTATAGAAACGGCTTTGCTGCCCAGCACCATTAAGGCCAATAAAATAGATGCCGGCAGGAATCTGGGATACGTCAACGGTATTATCTCCTTCCTTCAAGGCACCTCCAAGCAACTCCTGCCCTTCCAGCGACACGATGCGATAAGCAGTAAATGCGCCGCTATTGTTGATGGTTAACTGGTGAGTGACCGGAATGGGGTAAATGTGCACTGCTTCCTGAACTTCTTTGTCATTTAATGAAGTGGTTTGCCCTGCTTTGTTGATCACTTTCAGCACACTTGTGCAAGTGGTATCGAATACCTCATAGCTAACAAGCCCCTTGGTAATGTCATCGTAACCATCAAAAATTTTGGCTTCTATTTCAGCGGAATCCACCGTGCAGAAGCAGTTGGTGGGGATGAATATGTTGAGGTCCGTCCGGTTATCAATATTGTATAATTGATTGAAGCAGATTCGGTTGTTTTCGATGACCGGCATTGGCTGCCCAAAGGAAATAGGGCCCAGTGCCACACCTGTTTCATTTTGCACGATTTCGCAGTCATGCACCTTGGTACCGAAGCCCACCTGTAATGCTGTTGTGTTATTATCGAAGTTGGAATTGATGATGTTCAGGTTATTGGCGTTCGTTACAGCCTCCACATTGTTGATGAAATCGCACGAGTCAATAAGGCCATTGTTGGGATTATCGAAGGCGAGAAGATTGTTGTCAAAAAGAGTGTTCTTGACCAAAATACCATTTAGTGAACTTGAGTTGAGCCTGATGCCGAGGTTGTTGTTACTTAAGATGCAGTCGTTCATTTCAAAGCGGCTGGCGTAAATAAACAGGGTAGACAGGTTGTTTTCAAAAACACAATTGTTGAAGGTGAAATTGCTCCAACCGTAAACCGCAATGTCATTGTTTTTAAAGGTGCAATTTTCAGCGATGAGCTCGAAGTCAACTACGACGGCGTAGAAGTTGTAACTGAAGTGGCATTCGTTCAATTGAATCAACCCAGGTAATCCGGCATCATAGTCGAAGCAGGTGACGGCATTTGAAATGTTTACATAATTATAATTGATGGATCCTCCCTGCGAATTTTTTATTCTAAAACCTGCCCAGGCGCCTATCGTAGTTAAAGCGGTGTCTGCCCTGAATGTAATAGGGGCGGAGGGTTGACCAACCATGTTGATTGTACCCCGCGTCTCAAGGTAGTATTGTGCTCCTGACAAACCATTCTCACTCACCCTTACCTCTACTCCGGGTTCAATGGTTAAGGTTACCCCGGGAAAGACTACAATATTATTGGTCATCAAATACGGGCTATTGGCCAATGTCCAGGTGGTATTGGTGTAAATACCACCGCTGACGTTAGTTTGGGCAGCCGCAATTTGCCACAGGATTAGTGCTGAAAATATAGCGAATACAATTTTAAATTTCATGTAAATCTTTCTGAGAACTTGTTCGGGATTTGACGAAGTCAAACGTAAGTTCGGCGTAGCCAAATCGAAGATTCGACGAAGTCAAACGTAAGTTCGGCGTAGCCAATTGACGAAATCCCGAGCAAACTCTAAGTTTAGAATAAATCGTTGATCAATGACATAGACCGAACGAACCAAGTAAAAAAAAGTTTAGAACTTGTTCGGGATTTCATAATCGGGCGAGGGCAATCGCAAGGGTCGCCCCTACTCGCTCCTTAAACTCCTTACCGGATTTGCCAGCGCAGCCCTTACACTTTGAAAACCCACCGTCAAAAACGCAATCGCCACCGCGCCAATGCCCGCCAGTGCAAAAATCCACCACTGAAGATCAACGCGATACGCGAAATCGTCCAACCACGTGTTCATCGCCCACCACGCAATCGGCGAAGCCAAAACGAAGGACACAAGCACGATTTTCATAAAATCTTTGGCCAACAAACCCGTGATGCCAGCCACCGAAGCGCCCAGCACTTTGCGCACCCCAATTTCTTTGGTTCGTTGTGCGATACTCAGCGTGGCGATGCCGAACAGACCAAGGCAGGCAATAAAAATAGCCAGCCCGGTGGCAATGCTGATCACCTGACTCAGGCGGCTTTCGGCACGGTACAATTTGTCAATATTGTCGTCGAGGAACGCGTAGTCGAAAGCCTGTTCGGGTGCGACTTTCTGCCAGGCCAAACGCAGCGTGGAAAGGGTAGCCGGGAGTTGGTCGCCGGAGATTTTGAGGGAAATTTTGGGCGAAGGCACGTCATCAAAATTCCAGTCCGACGCGATTTGGATAATGCCAATCGGGTCAAGCGCCATCATGAGCGGTTGCACGTCGGTATGCAGACTTTCAAAATTAAAATCTTTCGCCACGCCAATGACCTGGAATTCCCGGAACGGCTCCGGCATTTGCTGACCGGTTTCCACCCCGAACTGTTGGGCGTAAGCTTCGTTCACAATGACAGCTTTCTGGTCTGCCGTGTTTTCCCGTGAAAAATTGCGGCCCGAAACGAGCTTCACGTTGTACATTGGCAGGAAATGGTCATCCAGCCCGTTGAGCATAAAATTCCGAAATTTTTGGGTGGCAGGGTCCGTGTAGCCCATCTTCATCCAGCCCGGCGTGCCGAAGGTATGCGCCGACAGCGCCAATTCGCTGATGCCGGGTTTGCCGTTCAATTCCTGGCGCAGCAAATCCAGCACTTGTTTTCCTTCATTCCATTGTTCGGTCAGCCTGGCCCCGGAGCGATTGTAGGGCACCACCACAATCTGTTCCTTGTTATAGCCAAGGTTTTTGTTTTGCAAAAAATTCATTTG
>JBJXFD010000160.1:0-13187 GCA_046153985.1 Saprospiraceae bacterium | reverse complement strand
CAATATTCAACCCCATTCGGGGTTGCCCGTTACATCACCATTTCCACTTTTCCCCCGATTGCATCGGGGGCTATTCACATTTGACCCTTACGGGTCGTTCACGTCGCTAAGTTGACGACATTACACTTCGAGTCACCCGGTCACTGAAAGGACTACTGCTGCCGCATCGCCACCACAGGATCCATCCGGGCAGCCTGCATGGCCGGGATAAAGCCGGCAATGACCCCGATGATGACAGAGAACCCGATGCCCACCATTATATTACCAAGGTCGAGGTAGATGTCGAAACCGATGATCGCTGTGAGGGCTTTTGTGATCAGAAAAACGAAGAACAGCCCCATCAACCCGCCGATCAGACAAAGGATGATGGATTCGATGAGAAACTCCAGCAGAATCATATAGCGCCGGGCGCCTAAAGCTTTTTTGATGCCAATGATGTTGGTGCGTTCCTTGACCGATACAAACATGATATTGGCAACGCTGACGCCGCCAACAATCAAAGAGAACAGACCAATAAATCCGCCCAACATATTCAACACCCCGAAAAAGCTGTCCATAAAACTGGCGATCATGGACATCTCATTCAACGAAAAATCTTCTTCCTGTTTGGGTTTCAGGCGGTGGTGCGCGCGAAGGATGCCGGTAAGTTCGTCTTTTAATACATCTAAGCCCACATTATCGGAAGCTTTGACCGTAACGGTCGCATCGAAAATCTGGTTGGCTTTCAGGTTGGCCAAGCCCCGGGCATTCGGATATGAAACGATGATGCAGTCGTCGAAATCCAGCGGATTGATCAGGTCGTCGCCGGCTTTTTCAATGATCCCGATCACTTCATAAGTGCGCCCCGACAGCTTAATGCTTCGCCCAAGGGGGTCCAAAGGGCCAAACAAACCCTCGGCAACCTTGTATCCGAGGATGATTTTATTTGCGCCATAATAATATTCAGCCGGCGAAAAATAGCGCCCCTGTTCAAATTCCACTTTGAACATTTCGGAAAATTCCTCCGACGCGCCGATGAGGACGGCGCCCTCCACACTGTTTGAGTTGAATTTCAGGGTTTTAAACCCGATTACTACGTGATAGGCAGTCAGCGTGGCGTAACGCGATTTTGCCAGAACAGCTTCATAATCCTCGTGGTCCGGATTGGGCCGCTTCATATAATTCCACCAATTGTCGCTTGCATCTGCCCACGGCCATTTTTTGACGTAAACGATGTTGTTGCCCAGCTTTTCCAGGCTGCCGCGCACGTTGTCTTCCAGCGAATCTACCGCCGACAAGACCCCAATGATGCAAAAAATGCCGATGGAAATACCCAGCAGGGAAAGAAAACTGCGCAGGCGGTTGCCCCGCAACTGCTGAAGGGCCTGGCCTATGCTTTCCAGAATAATTTTGTTCAATGTCTTCATAACACCAACAGTGGAGATAGAATGGTCAAAATCGAAGCGGAAGGTAAGCAGTGGGCTGGTAAAAAACCAAATCCTTTAGATGAATCGGAAGGTTTCATCGTTTAACCGTAAAATCAATGTTCCGGATTGACTAAAATATCCTTAATTTTATCCCAGATTAGCAAGGTACGAATGAACAAACACGATGAATCTACACTTCCCAGGGGAAGCGTTACACCCAAACACAAAACCATGATCTATCTGGGTATTATTGAAGATGAAAAACTCGTCAGGGAGAATCTTGAAGAATTTATGGGCGGGCAGTCTGATGTTAAAGTAGTGCTCAGCACCGATTCTGTAGAAGCGTTTTTGCGTCGTTTTTCTGTAGGCACGCCATTGAATATGTTGTTGTTAGACATTAACTTGCCGGGCATGTCGGGGTTGGAAGGCATTCGGCACATTCGCAACAAATGCCCCGATGCAGACATCATTGTGTTGTCTGCCTACGACGACTCCGACAAGGTTTTTAAGGCATTGTGCGCCGGCGCGGTGTCTTATATCTCCAAAAGAACGAGCCTGCCGAATATTCGGGAGGCATTAAATACCGTGTTTCAGGGGGGAGCCTATATGTCGCCTTCCATTGCCCGGAAAGTGGTAGATTATTTCGCCCCCAGCAAAAAAGACGACGAAGATCACCACCTGACCGGCAGGCAGGAGCAAGTCGTTCAGGGCCTTGTAGATGGATTAAGTTATAAAATGATCGCCGATAAGTACCTGATCTCTGTGGAAACGGTGAGAGATCACATCAAAAAAATATATAAAAAACTCCAGGTGAATAGTAAGGCGGAGGTGATCCGGAAGAAGTTGGATGGAGAAATCTGATATGAGGATTTGAAGATTTGAAAATGGGGTTGCACGTTACAACTCGTTGATGCGACTACCCCCGATTGCATCGGGGGTTATTCACTTTCAACCACTTCGTGGTTATCCTGGGTATGCAATATAACGCCACCATTAAACCCTTTGACAACCCATTAACACGCTTATGTTGAGAAACTCTGTACATGCTTGTATGCTAAGCCTTTGGGGGCTATTGGCTCCGTTTGCGCTTTGTGCGCAGCAGACCTCCCCATCCCAGGCAGTCTACTACACGTTGAACGACGGGTTGTCTGACCGCTTAGTGACCGACGTCCTGCAGAGCCGTTTAGGATTTGTGTGGGTTGCCACTACCAACGGCCTGAACCGCTTCGACGGCTACGAATTCGTAACCTTTGGCAAAAGTAACAGCGCCAGTCAGCGCCCGATCCTGTCGGCTATAGATCTCAAAGAGATTCATGAAGACAAACTGGGGAACATTGTACTCCTCTATCAGAATGGATTTGCTTTTTTTGACATCCTGAATCCATACACGCACCAGGTAAAAAAAGTGGTTCCGTTTCAACAGGAAGTCAGGGGCATCATCCGGCACGTTACTGTAGATCAGGCAGGCGACTTGCTGCTCATGGTGACCAGTCAGACCGGGGTTGAAGTCTGGCAGTACGACTACGAGGCCGAAAAGTTATTTCAGCGTTTTGAACTGAAGGAAGGGCGCACCGATACGGGTACAATTGCCCAGATGTTGCACTGCCGAAACGGCAATTTCCTGCTCAATGACAGCGAAAAAGGACTTCGCCTCGTGAACGCTGGCGGTTCGGTTGTCAAAACCTACAAGGCGACAGATTTTGGTATCAAACCTGGTAGCGCACAACAGTATCCTTCAGCCACCTGGTTCCTGCGCGAAGACCGGAAAGGCATCGTTCGGATAGCTTTCAAAAACATCCCCGGTGTTTACAACCTCGTTCCCGAAAATTCCGGCAATTATTCGGTTACCCGGATCCTGGAAAAAGAGATTATCAGCTACCTTTCGGAAGACCGGAAAGGAAACCTGCTTTTTGTCGCTTCCAATGGCATTGGCGCCTATCCGCAACCGAAAAAAATATACTTCTGTGATCCCGATCAGAAAATCCAGGAAGCTCAGCATTTGCTTATCGCAAATGAAATATATACGTGCGTTTACAGCAATGACTTTTCCAAAACGATCTTTATGGGCATGGATACCGGCTTAAAAATTGTCCGGAACAACCGCTCTGGTGTGAAGTCATTTTTGGCACAAAACCTCGATGCCCCCAACCAACAGCGAGGGGCCGTTATGCGTGGCATGACGGGAAACGGGAAAGGCCAGCTCTACATCGCCAGAGAATCCCTCCATTGGTACGTACTTGATACAAAAACGGATCAGCTCGATACCCTGCAACTGATTGACCAGGCAACCAATCAGCCTATTAATTTCACTTGCGGCCTCGATTTGTTCCTGCTCCGCCATCAACTTTGGGGCATCACTTGCTACTATTCCAACCAGGGACAACTTTTGCTTTACGACACCGAAAAATGTACAACTAAGCGGTTTTTACACAAAGACAATTTCAGGGCATTCACAGTAACCCGCAACGGCGCCTTCTGGCTGCTTTGCGAGTCCCATAATGGCGAGGGATCTTTAGTCCGTTTTAACCCGATAACGGAAAAATTTACCGTTTTCGCCAACCCCGACGGGGGAAATCCGCTCAAAAAAGTGGTGCCCCGCTACATCACTGAAGCACGAGACGGGACAATCTGGATTGGCACGGAAGATGGGTTATTCCGCTTTGATCAAAAGGCTAAAATCCTTGAAAAATATGCCGACAGCAGCGAAGGCGGCAAGCTGACGTTGAGCGATTATACGATTTATGTGATTTATGAGGATCCAATGGGCAAGCTTTGGCTGGGCACCAAAAACGGGCTTAATGTCTGTGATTTGAACACGAAAAAAGTAGAGATTTATAATAAAATTAAAGGAGGAATGGCCAGCAATACCGTTTGCGGCATTTTGCCAGATGAAAAAGGGAATTACTGGATTAGTACCTTCAACGGCCTGTCGTACTTCGATACGAAAGCCCAAAATTTCCGCAATTTTTTCCAGTCAGACGGCCTCACCCACGATGAGTTCAACCGCTTTTCCTTTTACAAAGACGAAACCGGGCGTTACTATTTTGGCGGGGTTAATGGGTTGAATGTATTCTATCCCAACGACTTACTCAACGACGCCCCAACGCCTGCTCCAATCCTGACCAAAATCGTTCGCTTTAATTCCGCCAAAGACAGCCTGCTTACCCAATATGAAACTGAGATTGCAGAGAGCATCACCATTGATCCGTCTGATACGTATTTCCTGATCCACTTTGCGCTTCCCGATTTTGGCAATCCGCGAAAAAGTCAGTACATGGCCCGGTTGGAAGGTTTTGATTCCGACTGGTCGTACCTCGGTTTCAGCAACAATATCCGGTTTAACAGTCTGCCGCCGGGGAAATATACCCTGCATGTAAGGGGCGTACCCCCCAACGGCAACTGGAGTGCAGCAGACCTGCGCATTCCCATTGTGGTCAACAAGCCGTTCTACAGCCGGGCGTTGTTTTATATACTCATGGGGTTATTGATTGTTGGTGGCATCTATGCTTTTACCACCAACCGCCTGAAGCAGCAGCTGAGCATCGAAAAACTGCGCATGAAATTGTCCAGCGACCTGCACGACGAAGTCAGCGGTTTGCTTTCGGGCATTGCCATGCAAAGCGATATGCTTCAAATGAAAATCCAGGACGAAGACAGCAAAGCCCGGCTGCATACCATCGGGGAAGCAAGCCGAAAAGCCATGTCCAAACTCAGCGACGTCATCTGGGCGATAGATTCCCGAAAAGACAAGGTGGAAGACCTCATCCAGCGCATGCGGGAACACGCCGACGACATGCTCTTGCCCATGGACGTGACCTACGAATTGAAAATTGAAAAAATTGACCTGCAGGAAAAAATGCCGGTTCACTTGCGCCAGAACCTGTATTTCATTTACAACGAAGCGATTAACAACATTGCCAAACACGCCAACGCCACCAAAGTGTGGGTCGAATTTGTCAATGCAGGCAATATTTTTGAAATGTCCATCAAAGACAACGGGAACGGCCGCGCACGAAGTTCTTTCAAAACCGGCCAGGGTCTCTCCAACATTCAAATGCGCGCCCAGCGCCTGAATGCGTCACTCCAGATTATCCGGGATAATGGGTATACGGTAAGATTGACGATGAAGAAGTTTGCGTAGTGCGCTTGTGGTCGCTGGCTTTAGCCGGCAGACCCCAAAATCGGGCGAAGCCCACAGGAATAGCACACGCGAGGCGGAACTTCGACTTCGCTCAGTTACCGCCTACGCGCGAGCAAGGAGAAGGAGAGAGGGAGAGAGAGAGGGAGGGAGAGAGGGAGAGAGAGAGGGAGGGAGAGAGAGAGGGAGGGTGAGAGAGAGGGAGGGCGCGACCCTCGCGGTCGCCCATGTAGTGGCTCAGGCGCATCATTATCAGGCTATTATCCAAAAAAAATCCGCTCTGCGGACAAACCTACAGAGCGGACAAGCGAATGAAAGAAAATTAACCTTCCGACACTTATTTTTAATTATTGGCGATAATCGTTACACCTAATGTATTGGTGTTTCCAACCGGTGGGGCCAGAAATCCTCTTGCAAATACGGTGTAAATTTTACCTGCTGTCAGCGTAACGTTCGGGATTTCCAGCGCAACCGTTGCCGTACCAGCTACCCTTGCCTGAAGGTTATAGGTACCTGCATCGAGTGGCGCGAAGGCCGTGCCCGATTTGAAGCTGGTATTGCCAAATAAAACTGTACCATTTGTGAGCGTAACATCTACTGCCGGAGCATCAGGGCTCAAGTGAACGAAACGAACGTGCGCTTTGCCGGAAGCAGGCGCAGTTAGGTCATCTACAATCAGCAAAGGTTCGATGCTGGTGAGGCGGTTGATGGCGAACAGCGAATAATTCGTATTCGGGTCTACCGTTGCATTCGCATTGATGACCGAAGTGGTCGTACCTGCAGCGTTGACCTTGAAATTGCGGCTACCGGCTTCTACATTCAGGTACCCGGTATTGTTGGGAAACGCAAGCGCAGCTGAATTGATTTTGGTGTCGTCTATCAGCAAATCTACTCCCGGAGCGTCCGGAGAAGCGTGTACAACCAATACTCTGCCCTGAGCCGGGTCATCGTCGTCGTCGCAGGCAGAAAAAATCATTGTCGTGAAGAGCGCGAGCACTACAGCCGATAAAACTGAGTGCTTTTTCAAAAGTGCTTTGAACATGCGTGAATTGTTTTGGATGAAAAAATCAATATTAGAAGCCTAACAAACCAACTTGCTTTTTGTGCACAACAAGTCTCCGTTTTGACATCCATTTGACAAACACCCTAAAACATCCGCTTTTTCAAAACAATTTGCGCCCATCCTTTAGCTGTACATTTTATTCCCCCAATTCCGCGACAACCAAGGCTTTAACATGCGCGTTCCAGTCTTCTTCTGTATAGAAATCGTAATCGAGGCGCAAAAACTGTTCTTTCTTTTCCCCTTCTTGTTTTAAGTACAAATAGCCCTTGACATTGCCGTTTTCATCAAATTCCGGGTATTCAAAGTAGCGCGTTTTTGGCGCATAATCGAAAATCATCTCCCGGCTGGCCACCTTTTCACCATCGGGCGTATAGTGATAATACACCGTCTGCTCATTCACATTGCTTGTAGCAATTTTAAGTTTTTCAATTTTTTTATTGGTGCTATTTGGCTTGTAGTAGAGGCGAACAGTTCGGTTGTCTACTAAAACCCGCTTTTTTTCGCGGTTAAAATCGCCCATGATCACTTTTTCAACCAATTCTGGTCTTTCCAGCAGATATGCATGGTTCCATTTTTTCAGCCAGCCGATCCATTTCAGGGTTCCTGTACTGCTTGCCGGCTGCTCCATGAAATTGAATTCCTGCGTAGCCGCCAGTTGCCAGGTTTGTCCGTCTTTGCCGGGCAGGTGGACTTTCCATGCCTTGACGCTGCCCGGGATGAATTTCAGGTTTTCCGGGTACACCACCGCCAATGCATCCATCGTAGCGGTTTCAACAATGCCGGAATGACCATCGGAAAAAAACTCATTTACCGTTTTTTGAGTCTCCAGCACAATGATGGCATCAGCACCACTCGCCTGGGCCTGCTTTTTCAAATCCAGCACGAGTTGGTTCAGGTCGTCATGTCCTGTTTTTTTTGCGCTTAAATATTTCAGGTGCAGGTATGACTTGGCAGGTCTGGATTCGCCGGAAAAATAAGTTTCTACATTCCGGTTGTGAGGCGGGATAGGCACATCGAGCAGGGTTGATTCACCCGTTTGAGCAGGCATCTGCGCCTGAATTTCAGAAATGCCTGAGAAAAACAATACGGCGATGGCCGTCAGGTAAGTAGAGATACGCATCGTGAAGTGGTTTTGGTGAGGAGAATAATTGGTTCTTTCAAATACAATTGTCCTAAAAATAGTATATCTGCTGCAATTTTTTTTGCGAGAATAAGGATTTAACGGAATTTTAACCTCACTACGTGATCCGCCAAACTTACGTTTGTGCAATATTGGACACGCTTGTGGGAACGAAATTTATTCTCCCAATTCTGCAACGATCAAAGCTTTAACGTGCGCGTTCCAGTCTTCTTCTGTGTAATTTTCGTATTCCACGCGCAGAAATTGCGCCTTCTTTTCCCCCTCCTGTTTTAAATACAAATAAGCCTTGACTTTTCCGTTTTCATCGAATTCCGGGTATTCAAAAAAGCGGGTGTTAGGCGTCAGATTATGGTAGATTTCCCGGCTGGTTGCACGTTCAATTCCTGTTGTGTAGTGGTAAAGAATCGAATGCTGTGCAATATCTTCTTTAAAGGATACGAGCTTTTTGATTTTTGGAGTTTCTTTTTCGTAGTAGATGCGAACCGATCGATTGTCTGCCAAAAAGCGTCTTCTTTGGCGATTAAAGCCATCTGTGGTTATTCGGATAAGGGCGCCGGGGGTTTCCAGCAGATATTGGTGTGAATTGAATCGGTACCAGTCTATAAGGTTCTTTTTTCCAGTTTGCGCAGCGAACTGTCCTTTGAAATTGAAGGATTGCACAGCGGCCACTTGCCAGCGCTGCCCGGTTGAGTCTGGCAAGAAAAATTTCCAGGCTTTTAGTTGCCCGGGGTAATATTGCAGGTTTTCAGGATAAACGACCGCTAATGCATCCATACTGGCAACTTCTACATTGTAATAAACATCACCGGAAACGACCTGATCCACTCTTTTTTGGGTTTGCAATACCATGATGGCATCGGCGCCCTCTTTCCGGGCTTGGTTTTTTAATTCAAGCACCAATTGGTTCAAATCATCATGTCCTTTCTTTTGGGCGGTCAGGTATTTTAGATGCAGGTAATTTTTGGCAGGTCTGGACTCTCCGGAAAAATAGACTTCAATATTCCGGTCATGAGGCAGGGTAGGAACGTCGAGTAATGAAACAGCAGGCGCGGCCAAGGTGTTGTATTCAGCCTTCTGGCTAATCCCAAAAACGGCTAAAGAATTCAACCAGATAACAAGGGTTAAAGTACGCATCATATAGCATTTTAGGTGTGATAAAATCCTTTTACCTCCATTTGAAGCACAAAGTTGATCACAATAAAAATAGGTATATAAATTCGCTTTGCTAAGGCTGGCGGACTGTTTTAACGAGAATTTAACCGCATTGCTATGGAAGGCGCTTGGAGTTACTTGTGTAATTCAAACAATGCTTTAATCCCATACTTACTGCAAATAGGACACTTCACCGGATCATGCCCCCGCGCGGGGCAATATTGCCGTCCGAAAAAGATAATCTGCAGGTGCAGTTTATTCCAGGTGTCTCTGGGAAAGAGGTGCTTGAGGTCAGCTTCGGTTTGCTCCACGTTTTTGCCGCTGCTCAAACCCCAGCGCCAGGCTAAGCGGTGGATATGCGTGTCCACCGGAAAAGCAGGCACGCCAAAAGCTTGCGACATCACCACCGAGGCCGTTTTGTGGCCTACGCCGGGCAGGGCTTCCAGCGCTTCGAAGCTATCGGGAACACGGCCCCCATATTTTTCAATTAAAATTTGCGACAAGCCAAAAATAGCCTGCGATTTGCGCGGCGATAGGCCACAAGGCTTGATGATCTCACGGATTTCGTCCACTTCGAGTTTGACCATTTCGAATGGCGTGTCGGCCCGCGCAAACAGGATGGGCGTAATTTTATTCACCCGCTCGTCGGTACACTGCGCCGAAAGCAATACGGCAATCAGCAGCGTGTAGGCGTCTTCATGCGACAGTGGAATGGGTGTTTCCGGAAACAGGTCTTCAAGGATGGCCGCAATGGCTGCCGCTTTTTGTTTTTTTCCGAGGGCCATCTTATTGATATTCAAAGGTTCCATGCGGGCTTTCGATGCGAACAGCGCTGCCATGGTGGGCTTCTACATGCCCGATCACCGCCGCTTCGATGCCAAAAGCTGCCGAAATATCTATAACCCGTTGGGCATGCGCTTCGGGCAAATAGACCTCCAGCCGGTGTCCCATATTGAAAACCTGGTACATTTCTTTCCAGCTTGTTCCGGATTCGTCATGCACCAATTGAAACAGCGGCGGCAGGGGCAGGAGGTTATTTTTCACCACCCGGGCATTTTCGATGAATTTGAGCACTTTCGTTTGCCCGCCCCCGGTGCAGTGGATGAGGCCGTGCAAATGGGGGCGGAGTTGGTGCAGCACTTCTTTCAACACCGGCAAATAGGTGCGCGTAGGCGAAAGGATCAGCTGACCTACGTCAATGGATTTGCCACCTATGAGTATTTTGTCGGTCAGGCGTCTGCTGCCGGTGTAGATAAAATCCAGCGGGGTGCGTGGGTCGTAGCTTTCCGGGAAGCGCTCGGCGTAAATTTTGTTCAGGATGTCGTGCCTGGCGGAGGTGAGGCCATTGCTGCCGGTTCCACCGTTGTACGTATTTTCATAAATCGCCTGTCCGTAAGAAGCCAGGCCAACCACCACGTCGCCGGGCCGGATGTCGTTCACGACTAGGTCGGCGCGCTTCATCCGGGCAAACGCGGTAAATCCAACGTCAATTGTGCGCACGATATCGCCCACGTCAGCCGTTTCGCCACCGGCCAAGTGAATCCGAATGCCGTATTCCTGCATTTTTTCCACAAAACGGGAAGTGCCACCGATGACGGCCCCGATGACCGAACCATCCACTAAATGTTTGTTGCGCCCAATGGTGGAAGAAAGGATGATCTCATCCACACAACCCACGCAGGCCATGTCGTCGAGGTTCATGACAATGGCGTCCTGCGCAATGCCTTCCCAGATGTCGAGGTTGCCCGTTTCTTTCCAGTAGAGGTAAGCCAGACTGGTTTTGGTGCCGGCGGTATCGGCGTGCATGATGTTGCAGTAATCGGGGTCGCCCGAAGCTACATCGGGCAGTATTTTGCAAAAGGCATTGGGAAACAAGCCCTTGTCTAAGTGCTGAACGGCGGCATGTACCTCGTCTTTGGTTGCAGAAACTCCCCGTTGGTCGTATTTATATCGTTCAGACATCAGTGCGATTGGATTTTAGTGATCATACAAACCTATAAGGTTTTGAAAACCTTATAGGTTTCAGCTCCATATAGGACGCAAAAGTAATCGAACTGAAACTGAAAATACGGCATCCTGCAATGAAATTTAACCATTCGGTGTATCTTGGTTCGACAAAATGAAAAACTAATGAGCTACAAGATCGCCGTCCTCGGCCCGATTCCTTATGATCACATCACGACCAGTAAAGGGATGCAGATTGTCAAATACGGTTGTGCAACCCATCCTGTAATTGCTTTGGCCAAGTTATTGGAAGGGATCGGAACGGTGGCGCCAGTCACCCATATCCGAAAAAAAGACACCGCTGCCGTTCGCGAACTGTTGGGCGCCTACGCCAATATCGAGCTGGAAACCATTTTTGATGAAGCCGACCAGGGCGATGTCATCCAGCTTCGTTTTGTGGATCAGAACAACCGCCTTGAAAAACAAACGGCGTTTATGCCGCCGATCAGCCCGCGGGATGTTCAGTTGGTTTTGGACAGCGATGTTTTTGTCGGCGTTCCAATCTCCGATTACGAGGTTCCGCTGGAAACACTGCGCTATATCTATGAGCATAGAAAACCGGACGCCATTACCATCTTCGATGCGCACGGCCCAACAACAACGGTGACGACTACCGGCGACCGGCTACGGCGTTTTTGGGTGGAGCGGGATCTGTGGCTGCCTTATATTGACATCCTGAAAATGAACATCGAAGAAGCCGGTTGTTGCTGGTTTAAAAAAGAATACGCAGAAGATGAACTCACCGAAACCTACCAGGAATTAAGTGAAGCCGATATGGCTGATTTTGCGCGCTACGTGCTGAATCTGGGTATAAAAGCGCTTTGCATCACCCTCGATGCACGGGGGTGCATGGTGTATTCATTAGATGCTCAGGGGGAAATGAAGACCGATTTTGTGAAATCGGTTTGGGTCGAGGAAGTGATTGACACCACCGGCTGCGGCGATTCGTTTGCAGGCGGACTTGCCTTCGGTTTGCTGGAAGACCGCGACAACTATGTCCGGGCGGCGCAGTTTGCCAACGCGCTCGGCGCTTTAAGAACCCAGGGCACGACCTTCGATGTTTTTCGCTCACGGCCGGAAACGGAGGAGATTATTCGAATCAGCTATGGTTAGCGGTTATTGGTTACTGGTTATTGGTGACTAATAACCAGTAACTAATAACCAGTAACCAACCTACGGCGCCATCGTACTAAACGAAACAATCTTAACCGTCCGGCCCCACATGTTGATGGATTCTTCGTGGGTTTCCCTGGCTACGACTTCTACTTGCTTTCCATCGTATTTGATCTGGTTGGGCAAATTCACCGGCTCCCACTGGTTGCCAGCATCGTCTATAATGCCCCAGAATCCCATGCCAAGTTTGTTGTAAACGACTTTGCCTTTTATTGTGAAGTTACTCATGGTTGTTTCCGTTGTTCGTGAAAATTTTTTCAATGGTGGAATGCATCAGGTCGAGCTGTTTGCTTTGCTGCTGCACCGTATGCCGAAGCTCGCGCATTTCCTCGTGGATTCGGTTTTGGATGTTTTGAGGAGAAGGCAAAAAAGGGCTGATTTTTGCCCGGACGTACCAGATCTCCCGGATATCGTTCATAAAAACCCGGTAAGGTTCGTAAAATACATTGTCTGAAGCCAGCAGCAGGGCTTTTTCGTCTTTCAAATGGTTAAAAACCCGTTTCACCAACACATCGCCCCGGGTGACCACCACATAAACGTAATTGTCTTTAATGGCGTTTTCCCACAAAACGGGTTCAACGTAGCTGCAAATGACCTTGTCGCCTTCGAACAAGGTGGGTTCCATACTGTCGCCCGCCACATCGAAAGAACGATGGGTGCCCGCTTTATATTTATAGTCGGGCAGCGTAAACGAAGGTAAATCATGAACAAACGAAGGGCCGGCCATTTCGGCGGCATAACCGGCTTGCGCGGGAACCGGTACGTGAACGATGCGCTCTTCGTCTTTTGAATCCGTAACGATGGTCAGCACCCGAAAGGTTTTGTGGTCTTCTTCGGTCATGAACATGGGCCCATCGCCGGTCAGGACGTACACGGGGTTCATTTTGTACTTTTCAATGGCTTTTCTCAGCAACTCGATTGTTACATCACGACGGTTTTTCAATATTTCGCTTAAACTCTGTGGCAGATAGTCTAACGACATGGCAAATTGCCTGCTGGAGCGCACACGCCCTTCCTCGCGGAGCCGGTCATGGCACTTAATGAACCGTTGCGTAATGATGCTATTCATAGTATCGGAGTCTGCTTTAACAGAGAGGCGTTAAAAGTCGT
>JBJXFD010000156.1:0-3479 GCA_046153985.1 Saprospiraceae bacterium | reverse complement strand
CCAAAGTTTCGGGTGACGCCATTTTCGAGCCCTTTCCCCATGCCCAGCACAAAAATGAGCATAAAAATACCCCAAAAAACGCCCAGTGCCGTGAGCGCAGTGCGCAGCTTGTGTTTCTGCATGGTGGCAAAAATTTCCTGCCAGGGGTCGCGGTCAAACATGGGCGGATGTTTTTAGTGATGTTTTTTTTTACCACATAGTTCACATAGGAACTTTCACATAGGGCACATAGCTGTTATGTCGCCTGCAAAGGGTGTAGCTCCTATGTGAACTATGTGAAAACAACTATTGTGAACTATGTGGTAAAAAAATTTCTTACTCGGTTTTCATAGCGACCACCGGATTGATCCTTGCCGCCTGCAATGCGGGCATCAACCCGGCCAGTGCCCCGGCAATAGCCAGTACCGTCACCGCGCTCAGTGCGACAGTAAGGTTCACCTGGGGGTGCCTGAAAAAATCCAGTTCCAGCACGCTCAGCAGGCTGATGACGCCAACTCCTGCCAATAACCCTAAGTATCCGGCGATGGAAGTGATGAAAACGGATTCCTGAAGGATCATGGCAATAATGGAATAAGGCGTTGCCCCCAACGCTTTCCGGATTCCAATTTCTTTGGTTCGGTCTTTGACGATAATGAGCATGATGTTGCTGACGCCTATCACCCCGGCAATGATGCTGCCGATGCCGACAAACCAGACAAAAGCCCGGATGGCGGCAAATAAGCCCTGCACCTCTTCGTATTCTTCAGCAACATTGTTGATGTACAATGCCTTTTCGTCATTGGCATCAAATTGAAGGCGGCCAGCAAATGCTTCACGGACTTTCGCTTCCAATTTTTTCATTTCCGGTACGGTAAGATCGCCCGCAGTGAACATGAGCTGGTGGATATCATCCGTGCCTGAATAAACTTTTTGGGCGGTGGTGATCGGCAGGTAAATGATGCGCATTTCGTTTTCGCTGCCGGTATCGGTGTATACCCCAACAATGGTGTAGACGATGCCTCCGATATTGATTTCTTTGCCAATGGGATCTTCCCCTTTATCAAAAATATTTTCCTTAACCACCTTGCCGATGATGGCCACTTTGCGATATTGCACAATGTCCGTTTCGTTGATGTAGCGACCCTGTTCCATAGAGGTGTTTTCGAGGTACTGGTGGCCGGGATGAACAGATCGGATCGGAAAAGCCAGCGTTTTGTTGCCATATTTGACCGTGCGGTCTCCGGTCAGGTAGAAGCGTCCGGTGATGTGTTCCACTTCTTTAAACTGCTCGGTGAGGTATTCGTAGTCATCATTGGTGAACATGATGTCGCGGCCTTTGGGCAGGCCTTTGTATGGAATGGAGGTCGTCCCCCGGCGAAGCCAGATGCTGTTGGTGGCGTCATCGCGAAACTGGAATTCGACGCCGTTTTGGAGGCCATTACCCGCTCCCTGCAAGATGACTAACATAAAAATGCCCCAAAAAACCCCCAGTGCCGTGAGTGCGGTGCGCAGTTTATGCCGCCGAATGGTTTGAAAAATTTCCTGCCAGTTGTCGTATTCAAACATGGTATTGGCAATATAAAGTGATCAAAAAGGGTGCTTCAGGATTCGATCAGGCCGTCTTTCAGGCGAATGACCCGGTGTGTCATAGCAGCAATATCGTGTTCGTGCGTAACGATGATCACCGTAATACCCTGTTCATTTACCCCTTTAAACAACTCCATGACTTCCTGGGAAGTCTGGGTATCCAAGGCGCCGGTAGGTTCATCGGCAAGGATAACTTTAGGTTGGGAAACCAATGCCCGTGCGATGGCCACCCGTTGTTGTTGTCCGCCTGATAACTGGTTGGGAAGGTGTTCTGCCCAGTCGCGCAACCCCACCCGGTCTAAGTAGTCCATGGCGATGTCGCGGCGCATTTTCCGATCTATTTTTTGATAGTAGAGGGGCAGAGCAACATTTTCGACAGCAGATTTAAACGGAAGCAGGTTGAAGGATTGGAAAACGAAACCAATGAAGCGATTGCGGTACATGGCAGCCTGGGTTTGCGTCAGATTTTTGATCGCAACGTCATTCAGGATGTATTGGCCTTCGTCATAATCGTCGAGGATGCCCAGAATATTGAGCAGGGTTGATTTTCCGGATCCGGAGGAACCCATAATGGAGATAAATTCCCCTGCTCCGATGTGCAGGTCTATGCCCTTAAGCACTTGTAGAGAAGTGTAATCGGTGCGGTATGCTTTGCGCACCTCCTTTAGCTGGATCATAGATAGTCGGGTGTTAATCAACTCTAAGTAAGACAATATTCTTATAAACAGCGGTATAGAATGGATGAAAATGCATTTTGTGGAGACGAATGCAACTTCATTCCCGGGTTTTCGTACATAAATGATGAATGTACCGGGCGCTTCCCCCTATGTCTTCTTTGAAATTTGTATCTTCGCGTGGCAGCATTTTCGGGGCTTTTCCGTTACCCTTGAAAGGACATCAGTAAGACAGAAAGGATATGAAACATTACGCACACAAACGGGCTTTGATGCGCATTGGCGCTTTTATGGTACTAGCGACGCTTTTGGGCAGTTGCAAATTGGATTCTTTGGGCGATCCGATCGTAGTACCCGATGTAGAACGGGAGTTTTATATTGACCTTTGGGAAAATCTCTATCCCGAAAGCAGGGAACTGGTTTTTAAAATTGAAACCGTTCAGGCGCAGGATTGCGAAAATGCGACCATCTCTTATAACCTGAACCGCACCGGAAATACGGTAAAGCTTTCGCTGAATGCGATTTCGACGCCGGAGGATTGTCAGCAAGGGCCGGCTCAGATTTTTGCAAGCGCACCCACCGGCAGGTTGAATGGCGGCTTGTATACCATGAAAATAGACCTGAAAAATACAGTATTCAATGAAGGTCAGTTGACCGTTACCGGCGATGCCTACTATTTGGACATGAATACTGATTATGGTTTTGTTTTTCGGCACAAGAGCTTGTTGCGGGTACCTGAACAAACCTATTGGGGATACCTTCCATACGAAACTCCGGAACAGGAAAACCGGGCAAACGAATTTATCAACGAATTACAGGGCAATTCCATCCAACACAACTTTTTAGTGGGGTATTATGGCTATTTTTCAGTTGAATCCGATACCCGCGTGAGCATCCATGAGAAAAGTCTGGATGGCGTTTCTTACAAGTCATTCATTTTCAAATACGATGAATCCGGCGCCAACATTCGGCAACAAATCAATGCTTTCAGGCTTTTGCATGGCGCCGAGGCGGTGCATGTTCTGAATTCAAAAGGCGAAACCTGGTAAGTCTAAGTCGTGTCTGTCTTTATAGTCCGATAGCGGCGTAGCACTTGCTCGCGCGATGGCTCCGCCCACAGCTGTCTGGAACGCTGTGGAACACAGCTTTTCTTCCGTGTTCTCAGCGTTCTCAGCGTCGTCCGCGTTCCAATTGAGGCTTTTTTAGGAACGCGGATAACGCAAATGACGCGGATGACGC
>JBJXFD010000132.1:0-5970 GCA_046153985.1 Saprospiraceae bacterium | reverse complement strand
AACATTTCCTGTTTGGAGAAAGCCTCTTGAAGCCAAATTATTCTCAAATAATCAACACTATTTTTGAAAAAATTTGGCAAATATCTACTTTCACAGTACAGGATTGTTTCATGCAACAACGCCATTTCGAAGTCGTTGCAGGCACGGCTACATTAATCGCAGCAGTATTGCTTGCAATTGGCGAGTTGACCCACGACTGGGAAGCGCAACTCCCCAAAAAACTGACGGTCATTTTCACATTTGAAGGCTTGCCCGTGATGAAATGCGAAGAAGCCTGGCTGGCAGGCGAAAGCGACATCAGGCAGTGGAGCCAGCAAATTGGACGGCAAATGGCAGGAGGCACAGAAAATCTTGATTTTGAACCTTTTGTTTCGCAACTGGAAGCAGTTGTGCAACGAGAAGGCGAGATATTTAAATTATACACAGCGACCTTTACCCTGACGAAAGTGCCGACTAAATTTAAAGACACATACAATCAAAAATACCTTTACTGGAGCCGGGATAAAGCGACCAATCGAATCAAAGAAAGCACTAACAAACAAACCACAGCATGACCATCCTCACATTTACCTGCGAAACGATTACGCCAATGTTTTTGGCAGGCGCCGATGGAGTCACCCCGGAACTGCGTGCGCCAAGCATTAAAGGAGCCCTGCGTTTTTGGTGGCGCGCACTGAACGGGCATTTGAGCCTTGATGACTTGCGAAAAAAGGAAGGGGAACTGTTCGGAGGCGCTGGTGATAAAGCCGCCAACCGGAGCCAGTTGATCATTCAGGTGCCTTTTGAAAAAGTTTCGGTTGATGCCCAGTCGCCACTTGTCCCGCACAAAGGCATGTTTCAAAAAGCCATTAGCACAAGAGAGACATTTGAAGTGCGCCTGATGTTTCGGGATGGTGCGCTCAAAGATAAATTCCGTGCTTTATTCGTCCTGACCTGCCTGTTGGGCGGTTTTGGGAAACGGGTCAGGCGGGGCATGGGAAGCGTCAGAATTTTGCAGGAAAACGACCAGGATTTCACCATGCCCGAAACGCTGGACGATCTATTCAAACACATTGAAGTGCTGTCTAATCATTTCGCGATTAAACCATCCGGAATCTACAATAATTTCAGTGGTAGAATGGGACTTTACCCGTGGGTGCAACAGATAGAAATCGGCAAAAACAATCGTGGTGATTTGTTGAAACACATCAGTCAAAAAACGCATGAATTTAAATTCAATAAGGATAACCAGTATAGCTACGAACCTTCTTTGGGGCATGCCTTCAAAGGCCGGTTTGCCTCGCCAATTTATACATCCACATTATTGGTTCAGGGGAGGTTAATGCCTGTCATCACCACTTTAAATACAGTTCCGGATCGTTCTCAGCGGGATATTGACCCGGTATTGCAGCAGGAATTTAGAAAAAGTATATTATAAAAAAGCTTTTCCTAAAACATAAAAATATATGTCCCATTTATTTATTTTCACCATCGGTCCCGTCCAATCCTTCATTGCGCAGGCGCGCAAGACCATTGACCTGAGCACGGGGAGCCGCTTGTTGTCTACGCTCTGCAACGTAGCGGTTAAAGCGGCGAAAGGCGCTCAAATTGAGCTTATTTTCCCCGTTTTCCAGAAGGAAATGGAATCTGCTCCCAACCGGTTTATTGGCCGGATTCAGGAAAGCGATAAAAAGAAACTGGCAGAAATTGGCAAAGAGATTGAAGATGCCGTTCGGGATGCTTTTAGAGATATTGCCATTGAGGTTTTGCAAATGATTCCCGATGGTAATCGGTCTCCGCAATTTGAACAACAGTACCTGCGCCAGGTAGAAAACCATCTGGACATTTATTGGCTTTTTTACCCGGAAAATGAAAACGGATACTATCGGGCATACCACGAAATGGAAGCCCGTCTTGGTGCAATAAAAAACATCCGCACTTTTCACCAGTATGCAGAAACTGGCAGGAAATGTAGCCTTGATGGAGAACGGAACGCCTTACTCTTCGGGGAATATGCCAATGAAAAACACCTTGAGCTGAATCATGCCGTAATGATTAATGCAGATGATGTCTGGATGGGGAAAAACGAGGGCTTGAGCGCCATTTCTTTTATAAAGAGAAACCATCGTTTTGGCTCAAAGAAACGCCCCTCATTTATCTCGACAGCTGGTGTTGCTATGATGGACTATGTTGAAGCAAATATCAATAAGGAGTATTATTCAGCGTATAAAATTTTATTCAATGGCGGTAGGCAGTTTGATGAACAGTTGTGTTATCAGGAAAACCTGACCGAAAAATATTTTGAAAAACAGGGGCTGCAAAATGTGCTAAAAAAAACTGAATTGGCTCATATCCAGGCAAAGCACAAGTCGGTTTTTGGAGAAGTGGAACTTCCCAAATATTACGCCTTGCTGGTTTTTGACGGGGACTATATGGGGAAAATTGTAGGTGGAGATGTTTTGAAAGAAACCCATCGGAATAATTTGCAGGCATTCCAAACCGAAGTTTCTAAGTTATTAACGAATTATGCGGGAATAGCGAGCGCCTATTTGCAGGAACCGCTCGGGCAGGTGGTCTATGCCGGGGGGGATGATTTTATGGGTTTTATAAATTTATCCTCGCTTTTTGATGCCCTGAACAAACTGCGCACAGATTTTGACAAGGAAGTCAACCAAAAATTGTTGTTGACTTTTCAGGATCAGCTGGACGAAAGCCGCCAAGCTTTTAGCTTTAGTTTTTCTGCGGGTCTGGTGATCGCGCATTATAAATCTCCGTTACATTTTGTGCTGCAAAAAGCCCGGGACATGGAAAAACAGGCAAAAAATGCGGGAAGAGACCGCTTGGGAATTGCTGTGATGAAACACTCCGGAGAAGCGAATGAAGCCATCGTACCCTGGGCTTTAAAAGATGGGCAATCTGAAAGTTTGGCACATCTGAAAACCATTCTTCAGAACCTAAAAAAGCCTGCTCCCAAGAAACAGGCGAATTTTTCAGAGACATTTATCCGAAGCCTCGATCGTGAGTTTTACCTGATGAGCAATGAAGAAGGCAAATTGGTGGAAGGCGACAAACAAAAATATTTATTAATCACGCTGGCAAGAGCAGAAATTAACCGACTGCTGAAAAGGTCGGCCAATGTTGCGCTGTCCAAAGATGAAAAAGCGCAAGCAATAGCACAAATAGAGCCAGCTTTGAATTACTTTTTGCAAGAAGAACACATTCATGACAACCGCGCTGAAGCTCCAATTGAAAATTTTATTGAATTATTAAAAGTTTGTTTATTTATCAAACGCGAAACGGAATAATTATGAACCTCAATCTGACAGCCCTTGACACTTTGTTTTTCCGGGATGGAAAACCGTTTTCGCTGGGAGATGAAACCTGGGCCGACGGTATGTTTCCTCCAAACCTTTCTGTCTTGTATGGGGCATTAAGGACTTACACTGCTATAAAGCGTAACATTTCCTTTGAAGATATAGAATCGCTGCTGGCTGATGTTCAGATAAAAGGCGTACAATATTTACTCGAAAGAGGCATTTATCTCCCGTTGCCTTGCGATCTCGTTGAAGCGGAAAAAGACGACGCGGTTAAAAAAATAGAAAAGAAGAGAAAGCAATATGGAGGCATCTTGCAATTTCAACCTCATAAAAATGATATCGTCTCTTCTCATTCAAAATATGGACTGGATTATATTTTCCTGACTCCTGCCGGCAGGTTTGTAGATACCATCGACGGCGGTTTGATTTCACATACCAGCCTGTTGAACTATTTAAGGGGCTTTACAAGCGATTTGAAAATCAGGAAAATAGAAGATTACTTAAAAGTTGAACCCAAAGTTGGCATTGGAAGGAATAATGAATTGCGGAGTACAGAAGAAGGCATGTTGTTTCGGGTCGGAATGAGGAGACCCGTGGGGCTTGAAATTCTGCTTCGGACCGAAAACACTGGGCTGAGGTCTTCAAATATTGATCAAACCCTGGTCAAACTTGGAGGGGAAGGGAAGCTATCTTCGGTCAAGGAAGAAGTTGTTTTTGATTTTTCTATTAGCCCCAAAGATGTCGAGTTAAAGCCTGGCTTTTTCAAACTTTACCTCGCAACGCCTGCCATATTCAATGAAGACGAAAAGCACTGGCATCCAAACTTATCAAAATTAGGTATCGCCGGTGCGGAATTAGTCGGTGCTTGTATGGGAAAAGTGCGCCCGGTAGGTGGGTTCAATATGAAGGACAAAAAGGGCAAAGCAAGCCCCAAGCCCATGTACAGAAGCGTCCCTGCCGGGAGCGTATATTATTTCAGAACCACAGAAGATCCGCTCAAAATTCAGGAACTTCAGGGCAGAAGTGTATCGGATGAGTTGAGTAATCAGGGCTATGGGATTGCTTATTTTGGAAATTTTAATCCGGAGGAAAAACAATGAAAATTATTATCAAAAAATTAATTCAATAAATTGGCATAAAATTCAAGTAATCATGTTCAAAACCACAAGACCTCTTTTCCTGATTTGTGAAACGCCGCTACATGCGGGGAGCGGCGACGATCTTGGTATGGTGGATTTACCCATCCAACGAGAACGCCACACAAATTTCCCTAAGGTTGAAGCGTCTTCCCTGAAAGGTTCCTTGCGGGAAGCGGTAGAAACTGTCCTGGGGTGGAAACCTAAGCAGCCCGAAAATGCATTGGTAAAAGCTTTATTCGGCCCTGAAGATGCGGGGAATGACGCGCATTCCGGATGCCTTGCTCTCACAGATGCAAGAACGCTGCTATTCCCGGTAAAGTCTATGCGGGGCGTATTTGCCTGGATTACCTGCCCGGCGGTATTGAACCGATTTGCAAAAGACCTGATCATTGCTCAAAACACGACTTTGAGTCAGGCGCTTACTGGATGGGATACCAAAAAAATTGAGACCGGCGACTGTTATGCCGACGAAAACCAATTGGGGATCAATGGAAATATCATTCTTGAAGAATATGCTTTTAAGGTTAAAGGCAATGTAGCGGGGCTCTCAAATGGCCTTGCTGGCGCAATTTATGGAGATGTTGCTGAACTGGGGTACTGGAAGGAATTAATGCAAACGAATTTAGTCGTTCTGTCAGATGATGATTTCCGGGATTTTGTTGTGCAATCAACAGAGGTGATTACCCGCATCAAAATTGATAATGAAACGGGCACTGTTCAGGATGGCGCGCTATTTACAGAAGAATACCTGCCCTCAGAATCGGTATTGTATGCTTTGGCGTCTACTGCCGACGATTTTACCAAACGAAAAGCAGAAGAAAAACTCACCAGTGAAAAAGCGATGAGTGAATTTGGAGGTCTTTTGACTAAACTGAAGAACATCTTTCAATTGGGAGGAAACGCGACGTTGGGCAAAGGCGTGTTGCAGGCAAAATTATTGTAAGAAACCAGGTTTTTGAATCTAAATAACCACCACAATGAGCGAATTATCGTTGCGTAAAAAAATAGAGCAAGGGCGTGCCAGCGTAGCCTTTAGCAGAGTCAAGGCATTTGTTGCTGAAGGAAAAGACTTAGATGAGTATAAATCCTATTCCAGGAAATTTCCCATGATGGTGAAAACGAGCGGATTGGGAGCGGCATTGGCCTTCATCCAGTCGAAACAAAAAACGGCGTATAACCGTATTCTGGACGACATCATGCATTGGCTGCGGGTTGATGAGAAAAAAATTGTTGTTGTCAACACCCAGGACCGGAAGGAGTTTTTAAATCAGGTGCTGGACCTTGACGCCAACCAGTACAGGGGGTTGACTACAGAAGTGTTGGCCTTTATGAACTGGCACCGGAGATTTACAGAGGGGCTGATTGATAAACCTCAAAAACCATAAGACGATGGACAAAGGCGTGCTTAAGGGCTGCTGAAAAAATAACTGTCGGGTTTGGCTACATTGGGACGATCTGATAATTCCACTTTTCATTAACGGAATCATGGATAATATTACAAGCGTCCAAATAATTATCCAAAACCTTGATTCCTT